>CALDZP010000045.1 GCA_937944105.1 uncultured Ignavibacteria bacterium | reverse complement strand
GAGAGGATTAAAAAATGAAAATCAAAAATTTATTTATCATATTTCTCTTGACATATGGTATAATTTCAGCCCAATTAAAAAATCAATTACCGCAAGATGTTAATGTTGGTAGTGCTATGTTAGCCCCTAAAACAGGTAATTTACTTTTTGGTTTCTTTAACCCGGAAAATTTCAAAATGACTCACTCTTACAACTTTTCTTATATGACATTTGGTAAACAAAGTCTTGCTCTTGGCGTTTATACAAATTCAATGTTCTACAAAATTTCTGATCCTCTCACAATGCAGGTTGATATAAGTTTAACTCATTCGCCATTCAATTCATTTGGTAAACAATATCAAAATCAATTTAACGGAATTTACATTTCTCGTGCTGCACTTAACTGGAGACCAAGCGATAATACATTCATTAACTTAGAATTCAGAAATTTGCCCACTTCATATTACTTAATGAATCCTTACTATAGATATTATAACAACTGGTATCGTTATGATGATGTAGGTTTTAACGACTGGTATCTGGGAAGATAAATACAAGAGGGAAAAATCCTAACAAAGTGGCTGGCTCTTTAAGAACAAAAAATACACTTCTTAATATAACTCTTTTTATTCTGAGTCTCTTCTTGATTTTTATTTTTTTTAACCTCTATCTTTCTTTACAGAAATCCGATGAGGAAATTGAAGATCAAAATCCTACCGGAAGGATAATTCAAGTTAAAGTCTTAAATGGAACCCAAGTTGATGGTCTTGCTAAAAAGCTCAGTGATTTTTTAAGAACTAAAAATTTTGATGTCGTTATTCATGGTAACTATTCATCTCGTGATGTTAAAAAAACATTTATAATTGATCATCTTGGAGATAAAAAGGTAATTAGAAGAGTAACGAGAATCCTAAAAATTGATCCAAATCAAATTAAAAGTGAAATAAAAGATTTTGAATTAACAGATATAACTATTGTAATAGGTGAAGATTATCAAAAATTAAATAGAGAAATTAAATGGTAAATAGCGAAGATTTAAAAAACTTAATCATTGAACAAATTTTAGAGAAAAAAGGTGAAAATATTGTAGTTCTCGATTTAAGAGGAATTTCATCAATTACCGATTTTTTTGTTATCTGTTCTGGAAATGTTGAACAACATATTAAAGCAATTAAAGATAACATTATAGAACAACTTGCTAAAAAAGGAATTCATTACTGGCATATTGAAGGAGAATTAGCCAATACATGGATTTTAATTGACTATGTTGATGTAGTCGTTCATATATTTCATCCACTCACAAGAGATTTTTATAAACTTGAAAAGTTATGGTCCGATGCAAAACTGGAAAAAGTAAAAACAGATTATGAAAATATTGAAGTGGGGAAATAAAAGAGAATGAGAGATTATCTCTATCAAATATTTAAAGAACTTGAATCGAAACTAAATTTTGTTAATGTTGACGAAGTAATTCTAACAATTCCAAAACAAAAAGAACATGGAGATTATTCAACAAATTATCCATTTCTATTAGCCAAAAAATTAAAAACTTCACCTAAGGAAATAGCAAATCAAATCGTTAACAATTTAAACGACTCTAAAAATGCTCTCGAAAAAATTGAGATTGCGGGTAATGGATTTATTAACTTCAAATTCAAAAAAGGATTCATTGCAAAATCGTTAAATAAAGTTTTTCTGGAACAAACCAACTATGGAAAATCATCAAAATATTCTGGCAAAAAAGCTCAAGTAGAATTTGTTTCTGCAAATCCTACGGGACCATTAACAGTAGGGCATGGCCGAAATGCTGTATTTGGAGATACTATTGCTAATCTTTTATCGGCAATAGGTTACACAGTCGAAAGAGAATATTATTTTAACAATGCTGGAAGACAGATGCGCGTTCTCGCCGATTCTGTTCGTTTAAGATACCTTGAGTTACTTGGAGAAAAAATTAATTTTCCTGAAGATTATTATCAGGGTGAATACATTATTGATATAGCAAAAAAAATCTATGAAGAGAAAAAAGATGAATTAAAAGACTCTGAAGATCTTTCATACTTTAAGGAAGTAGCAGAAAAAGAAATCTTCAATGATATCAATAAAACTCTCAACAGGCTGGGAATTCACTTTGATAATTACTACAACGAAAATTCACTTTACGAAACTCATAAAATAGAAGAAGTAATTAACGCATTTAAGGAAAAAGGGTTTTGCTACGAAAAGGACGGGGCATTGTGGCTTGCTCTAACTAAACTTGGAATGGAACAGGATAAAGTTATTGTTAAAAGCACAGGAGAACCAACTTATCGGTTACCTGACATTGCTTACCATATTGAAAAGTTCAAGAGGAACTATGACTTGATGGTTGATGTCTTTGGCTCCGATCACATGGCAACATACCCAGATGTACTGGCTGGACTTAAAATTCTTGGTTACGATACATCAAAAGTTAAAGTCTTAATTCATCAATTCGTTACAATTGTAAAAGACGGCGAAGTTGTAAAAATGTCAACTCGTAAAGCTAATTTCGTTACACTTGATGAACTCATTGATGAAGTTGGTCCTGATGTAGTTCGATATTTCTTTTTAATGAGATCAATTTCCAGCCATTTAAATTTTGATCTTGGTCTTGCTAAAAAACAAACTGATGAAAATCCCGTATTCTATCTTCAATATGCTCATGCGAGAATATGTGGTATATTAAGACTGGCAAAAGAAGAAGGGAAAGAAACTGGTAATAATTATGATTTGCTTAACACCGAAGAAGAAATCGATTTAATTAAACACATCCTTGAATTTCCAGATGTTGTTCTCAAATCAGCTCAAAATTTTGATCAACTAATTTTAATATCCTATCTACACACACTTGCCGAATTATTTCACAAATTTTATCACGAGCACAGAGTCCTGGGTCAGACCGAGGAATTAACTTCAGCAAGACTTGCATTGTGCAAGGCAACTCAAATTGTCCTACAAAATGGATTATCAATTCTCGGGATAAAAGCACCAGAAAGAATGTAAAAAAACAACTAATCTCCGTTTAATTGAGTCATATTCTGGTAATTTTTTATCACTTTATTAAAAATCTATTTTTGTTTTAAGGTTTATTTATGGTGAGTTTTAGAAAGAATTATATATAAATATGATTTTTGCCATTTGTCATTTTATATCATAATTCTAAGATTAGATTCCTGATCAAATTTATAATAACATTCTTGAGGCAACCCCTATTTGAGAAGAATACATTTATTTGTTTTTGTAAACTCCCCCGACTTCAATTGATAAACATAAGTTCCACTGCTTAAATTGAATTTGGTTGCATTTAATTGAATTTCGTAAACTCCTGGATTTTTAATTTCATCAACCAATACAGCCACTTCATTCCCTATTACATCAAATAATTTGATTAAAACATGATTTGTTTTTTTTATTGAATATCTAATATTAGTAATGGGATTAAATGGATTGGGATAGTTCTGATAAAGAACAACCTCAAAATCATTCTCAGAAAATTTTTCATTTTCGACATCAGTTAACAATTGTAAATCCATCCATATAATACGATTCAATAACCAATTTTTTAAATAATTGATTTCATCTTCATAAGTTTGTCCCACGTAATAATTAGGCCAGATATATTGTCCCAACACTGGCCATTTCTGGAAATTTCTTACTCTGGATTCTTCAAGTAAATTAACAAGTGAATCAATTGTTTGAATAATTTTTTCGTTAATCCAGACAGTGTTTCTTAATTCAATCCATCTCTGACGGAATTTTTTCTGAAAGTTTTGGTCATTAAAAATTTTTTTCCACCAGAATGGAATGAAAAAATTTTCCCAAACAGGAATATTAGAGTAATCAGAAACGTGTTCAAGATACCATTGACTGGAATTATAAGCCTGGTAATAATCACAATTACCAAAAGCCAGATTAAAATCCCACACCGGTCCAGCAAATAATTTTGGATTTCTACTATCTCTATCCTTATAAAAGAATGTACTCAAGCGATAGGCATCAATATTTTTTACAAGTTCGTTTACAAGAATGTAATCTACAAAAGAATTCACATCAATATATTTTGGATAACCAACTATCGAGTCAGAATAATAAGGACTATTCATTGCAGATTCAAAAGAATAAATAAATGACTTAATATAATTTTTTTGTACCTCAACAATTTCATCAGGTTTTGGATAATGATACTGGTAAAAAATTTTTGCATTAATTTGAGGGAATGGCTTGAAATTAGAATACCAGCCATCGTTATTTTCGCCATCGAGTTTATCAATTTTAATTATATATCCTCCGGTTAAAGCATCACCTGTAGTATCAGAAGGAGTTAATTTTTTGATGTTAACTCTGTTTGCATCTCTTTTAATTTTTTCAAGTAATAGATAAACACCTTTATACTCATTGTTAATTACAAGTTCAAAGAATTTAAATCTAGATGCATATCTACCCATTTCTCTTGCTAATTTGTAGGCTAGTGCATCACGAATTAAGGTTTTGTCGTTATAAGGTCCCAGAAAAACCCAGTCAGATTCAGATGGAAAGCCAAAGAGAGAAACATTAATATCATTACCGGTAGAATCTCTTGTTTCAACTGCATAAGATTTTTTAGGAAATGTTAAAGAACTTGATCCACGTAATTCAATTCCAATCCATCCATTATAATGATTAAAAGGATCATTTAGATAATTTCTATTACCATCACCATTAAAAATAATTCCCATTCTTGCATTAATTTTATATTCATTTGGAATTTCTTGCCCAAGAGTATTTATCACGATTATTGGAAGATTTGATGAAGAAAAATTTACATTCTGAGCAAAACAAAAATCAATCAAAGTTATTGCTATAAACAGTGACAAAATTGTTTTCATTTCATTACCATTATCTTTCGAACCATTGACTTATTACCAGAATCTAACCGTAAAAAATAAGTACCACTTGTTAATGAAGTTGAATCAAGTTCTTCAATATAAGTTCCTGGTTTTTTGTATTCATCAACTATTGATAAAACTTGATTCCCTAATAAATCATAGAGTTTAAGCTTAACGTAACCACTGCTTGGAATTGAATAAGTTATAGCAGTTTTAGAATTAAAAGGATTTGGATAATTCTGATACAAATTAAAATCTTTAGGTCTTAATTTCTCTTCGTTAACATCTGTAGATAACAATTCAAATTCAAAATGACTTAGATTGAAGCCCCCTGTATAAAATCTTGCTTCAAGTTGATGGATACCCGCAGGAAGATAAACATTATTCAATTCTATTAATTGCCAGTTTTGCCACCCATTTGTATTTGGAACTGATATTAATCCACCAAGAGGAACACCATCAAGTCTTAAAAGAATTTGTCCATTAGAATTCATTGACGCAACATTAATTTTAATTTTGTAAATCCCAGCCTGTGTTATGTTACACGTATATCTAAGCCACTCACCGTTTTGAATCCATCCGACATTATATCCATTTGAAGTAAAATCAGTACAATACTCAATATCAACTCCATCGTTTCGAAATTTACCGCCATTATTCCATATACCACCACCAACATTTTGATAATCTACATCATAATAAGCATAATTTAATTTTCCCATATCATATTCGGTAGCATAAACGATACCTGGAATTAAATTTTCATTATAAGGCTTAGTTTGAGTATTTCCTGGCTGTCGCATCAATGCATCAATAAAATCTTTTCTAAATTCACATAATTCAAGTTTTAAGTTTTCTGCTTGCATCATTAATGCATTATAAGCATAAGTTGAACTTGGTTTAGGACCAGAACCTCTCCAATAATCAAGTAATGTTTTATAAAACGGGGACATAACTGCAGATAAAGGTCCTGCAATCGTTTCAATTTTTTTATGAGTCCACCAGCACCACCCGATATTATTTTGTCTCATCAATTCCACGCAATCAACCATCCATTTATTTGAATTTTCTCCGCTTTCACCAAGCCAGAGCGGTACATTAAATTCATTTCTTATATTCAAAAGATATTGTATAGATCCCTGATCATTTGAATTCCAGTACTTGTGAAAACTATAAACCATATTATTATCCCAGGGAGGAGTAAGACCAGTAAAATCGGTTGCAAACCAATTACCTTCAATAAAGATAATGTGATTTGTATCAACAGCTCTAATTGTATCTGTAATTCTAATGTACAAATCCCTTAAAGGTTGATTATTTGGTGGTAGGTTCCATTTAGGTTCATTTAATAGATCATATCCCCCTATCCATTCCTTATCCTTATATCGTTCTGCAATTTTTCGCCAAATTTTTACAGTTAAATCCTTATTTTGTTCACTTTGCCATAAAGATGGATATGCGGGATTATAATCACTAATGTTTTCATCACTTTGACCACCCGGAGCAGCGTGCATATCTAGAATAAGATAAATCTGATTTGCCTCACACCATGAAAGAAGTGAGTCAATAATTTCAAATCCTTTATTTATAAACTGAGGTGGATTTGTATTTGTAGCAAATAAATTCCAGTGAAAAGGTAATCTAATAGAATTAAATCCCCATGCTTTAATTGAATCAATATCTATCTTTCTGATAAAATTCTTTCTATATGTTTCGTAAAATATCTCCGTGTTTGCTTCACCAATTAATTCAACAATTTTTTGTCTAATTTGCCATTGAGCATTAGCAAATCCTGATGTATGTAACATATAACCTTCCTGCAAAAGCCATCCACCAAGCCCCATTCCTTTCAAGTAAAATTCTTGACCAGTGCCGTCAATTATTTTTTTACCATTTACTTTAAGAAAACCAACTGCGTCAGATTTTATAGAAAAAAGGAAAAATAAAATAGCGAAGGTTAATAAGAATGATACCCGAGAAAACACAAATCCTCCCATAATTTAAAAAAATTTTTAATTGTGAATGAGATTAATTTTATAGTTTATTATTATATTAAGCAAATTATTTCAAATAAAACTTTTTTTGAAGTTCACCTATAGTTATAATAAACTCTCCCGGCTCAACAATTCTTTTATTATTTAATCCAATAAAGGAAAGATGTTCTTTATTTATTTGGAATTTTACAGTTTTTGTTTCCCCAGGATTTAATTCAATCTTTTGAAACCCTTTCAATTGTTTATTTGGTCGACTAACCTGACCATAAACATCGGTAATGTACATAAGCACTGCTTCTTTTCCTTTCATAGAGCCATTATTAGTAACATCTATACTTACTTCTAACTCATCATCCTCTGTTATTTCTGTTTTATTAATTTTAATATTCGAGTAAGAAAATTTTGTATAACTTAATCCAAATCCAAAAGGAAGTAGTGGATCATATTTATTCACATCATAAGATTCAATTGGTTTATAGTCGTAGTGAACAATAGCATTAGGATATTTTGGGTAAGTTATTGGAAGTTTTCCTGATGGATTTACTTCACCGAAAAGAATATCTGCTATTGCATTGCCACCTTCCATACCTGGAAGGAATGCTATTATTGCACCTTGAACTTTATCAAAAATTTTAGTGATTAATCTCGGACGTCCTTCAACTAAAACAAGTACAACTGGTTTACCAGTTGAAATCATTTTCATGGCATAATTGAGTTGAGCTTCAGGAAGTGTTAAGTCATTAATATTACCAGGAGTTTCACAATATGCCGGTTCACCAAGACACAAAACTATTACATCTGATTGTTTTGCTTTTTGAACTGCTTTATTTGAATTCAACTCTTTATCAAAAGAACAACCTTCCTCATATAAAACATTTTGGTCACCAATTTTTAATCTAATTGCTTCAAGTATTGTGTTTTTTTCTTGTGGATATAACTCCTCTTCATTGCCTTGCCAGGTGATCGTCCATCCTCCATTCAAAACCGAAAGTTTGTTCGCAGTTGGACCAGTAACAAATATTTTTTTATTTTTTCTCAGAGGGAGGATATTCTTCTCATTTTTAGCAAGTATTATAGATTCTTGAGCAGCTTTAAGATTAAATTGTTTATGTTCGTCACTTGCAAACTTTTGTAAAAGTTCTTTAGAGGGATAAGGATTTTCGAAAAGACCAAGTTCAAATTTAACTTTCAAAATTCTGCTAACAGCTTCATCAATTCTCCACATTGGAACAGAACCTTCTTTAACCAGTTCGATTAAATTATTATAGAAGCTAAAATCATAAGGCACCATACTCATATCAACTCCAGCCATTACCGCAATTTTTACAGCTTCTTTCAAGGATGAAGCGATTCTATCTCTAGTATGTAATCTATTTATATCCTCCCAATCTGAGACAACAAATCCATCAAACTTCAATTCACCCCGAAGAATTTCTGTAAGTAAATGATAATTTGCATGACCTGGAATGCCATCAACCTCACTTGAGTTAACCATAATTGTTTTTGCACCAGCTTTAATTCCAGCCTCAAAAGGTGGGAGAAAATATTCCCTTAATGTTCTTTCAGACATATATGCTGGTGTCCTATCGAAACCATTAAAAGGAAAACTATATCCTACATAGTGTTTAAGACAGGTTGCTAGTTTATCTGGTCGACTTATATCATCACCTTGAGCGCCTTTAATATAAGCCATCCCCATTTGCTGAGCCAGATAAACATCCTCACCAAAAGTTTCCCATAATCTTGGCCACAATGGTTGACGACCTAAATCCATTACTGGATAAAAATTCCATGGAATTCCACTTGCTCGTGTTTCTAAAGAAGTAATTTCTCCAATTCGTTCTGCAATATCTTTATTAAATGTCGAAGCTATAGCCAAAGATTGTGGGAATAATGTGGAACCTTTTGTATAAGTAGCACCATGAATTGCATCAATACCATATATTATTGGTATACCAAGTCTTGTTTTCTTAGTTGCGATATCTTGAATTTTAGTAATTACTTCATGCCAGTATTCGATTGAATGAGCAACATCATAAACATTTAAGATAGAACCGATATTATACTTTACAATAGCTTCCTCTAATTTTTTCTCGTCTAATTCATGTAACTGATTTTTTGTCCCTTGTTTTTTTGAAACAACTTGAAGCGTTATTTGAGTCATTTGCCCCACTTTCTCTTCAAGGGTCATTTTTGATAATAATTCCTGGACTCGCTCTTCAATTGTTTTTGATTGAGAGAAGAGTGTCAGAGGTAAAATTATAAAAATTATATAAATCAATTTCATTTTTCTTCCCCTGATTTCATTTTAATTCATTAATAACATTTTTTTGAACTGAATTGAGTTATCGTTTTTAAGAAAATAAATATATGTTCCCGATGAGAGCTTTAATCCATTAAGATCATTTAAATTTAACTTAATGGTATAGTTACCTTCTTGAAGGTAGCCCAGTTCTTTTCTAAAAATTTCTCTCCCGAGAATATCATATAAACCGAATAAATAAATATCTGGCTTATGAATTGAATATTTAATAATTGTTTGCCCATTGAATGGATTGGGGAAATTCTGGTCTAAAAAAAATTTATTTATTTGCTCTGAATTTATTTCATTAATTCCCAGAGAAATTAAATTTATTACAATACCATTAATTAATGGATAATCTTTATGAGTGACAAAATAAATATCAAGATATCCATCAAGTATATTAACATTATCTATTTGTTTTACATAGGCAGTATTTCTCCCCACTAAAGCATAAATATCAAAATTTTGGAGTATCCTTTCATTTTCAACCCAAACATCAAAAATCCTTGCACCTGCTTGATTATGATAATTTTCAGCAAACATTAATTTGATACTATAAGTACCATTTGGAAGTCTAACTCGGTAAGTTGTCATTCCCCATTTTTCTGATTGATAAATTTCATCTTCATCTGTGTTGTTTATATTAAATGAATAAGTTGCATTTCCCCCATCAATTGATCCATAATCAGATGTAATTGTCCATTGTTGTTCAGGTAAATAACCAAGAACAGAGGGACCCCCACAATTTATTTTTAATGGGAAATTAAATTGTGTTTGAGTTATGATTGTGACTGCCTTTGGACTCATTACATTTGGAGGGTTCCAATCATCTTTAACGTTTAATACAACTAAAGTTTTTTGAGATATAAAATCCCAGCCTGAAACAGTAAGTTCCACAGTTTTTCTGTCAGAAAGTAATTTTGCAGAATCAACACTAACTCCGTAAATAATATAATTCGATTTTGTTTGAGCGGAAATCTCATCCAACTCTTCAGAAAAATTAACAAGGATTTTACCATTATGGACTTTAGCAGAGAACAAAACTGGTCCTTTTAAATCAGTATAACCAATATTTGTGCTGTTCGTTAAACATAAAATTAAATACCCATTTCGTATAACAACATTTTCAGGGATAAAATCACAGCCATTTCCGACGAATGTATGTGTTGCCTTGTCCCATCGAGAAGTGTTCCAGTAGTCAAAGTCATCAGACCAGGAGAAAGTAAAGTTATTGTTAGTACCATAATTTCCAGAGCCAGGTGTGTATAGATAATATTTTACCCAATCATAATAAGCAAATGCTGGTAGCGCATCAGGATTAAACTGCCCAGCCCAGTTCGTTGCTTCTGGATTCCAGATATTCATCATTAATTTTTGTGGCTTATTTAATGTTGCAATATGAGGACCTGTTTGTCGATAAACTTCAATTCCATCAACAAACCAGGCTACATAGTTTGGAGTCCATTCAAACGCATAAACATGAAAGTCTTCGTGTGGAGAAAATGGTAATGGATAATGACTCACATGATTTGTCTGTCCTGATGTAATTGTATTGAACTGAATGTCATTAGGATATCTGCCAAGAATTTCAATATCAATCTCATTCCAATTTTCAATTCCACCAGAAAATTCATGATAAGTAAAAAAAGATGACAATACACCTTCGCGATAAGCTGATTTCATTCTAACTTCAAATCGACCATAAAGAAATTGTTGTTTAGTTCTAAATTCTGCTCCTTTAAAATCTTTTGCTGAAATATTTTCACCAAAACTCAAAAAATACAAAGCTATAAATATAGCGAGGAAGTTATAAAATGGCTTGGTTAACATTTTATATAAAACTTTTTTCATTTGTTTTTATTATTCAATTTTTTATTTAGGACCACTTCATAAATTTTAAAGGCTCTTACAAATTGCCCCGATTCAAACAAGTGAATCGGGGCATCAAACAGTTATTAAAGATTAATCATTTAGAAACTAACCGTAAGGGTAAATTTTTGAATATTATTCAGCCGTCCAAAATCCTGATATGCATAATCAACTTTTAGCGATACATTTCCCATTAAATTTTTCTTAATCCCAAAACCAAGTGCGAAAGATTCTTCTGAATCATCAAGAAACAAAGTCTTATACCCACCACGAATAAACAGAAAATCTTGATATCCATATTCCATTCCTATGTTAACATACTCATAATCATCACTTGGATGAAGAGCATCAAAAGCAAGGGTTAAATTATGCATTGTAGATCTAAGTGGTTTATAAGCTACACCAACTCTAAATGTTAATGGTAACGCCCAATCTTTTGTTTCAAGATATGCTGGAATCTTATTGTTATTACCCGTTGTGAACGGATCAGGATCATACAATACCAAATTAGATTGACCAAGCAATCTCATTTCAGTTCCAAAATTTGAGATAGCCATAGCAAGAATAGCATCATCAAAAGGCGTTATATATTGTACACCCATATCAAGAGCAAAGGCAGTAGCACTCATCTTCCATATTCCTTGATAAACAAATTTTGGATTAAATCCTATCGAAAAGCGATCTGTTAATTGCAAAGCGTATGCAATACTAATTGCCATATCAGTCGCAGAGAAAACTTCGCCCGTTCCCCATGGCTCTTCAATTGTAGTCACTTTCATATCACCAATATTAGAACCAGTAAAACTTACACCAACTGTTCCATAATCACCGGTATTATAGCTAACAGCGAGAAAATTATAACTTGTTCCTGCAATCCAGTTTGTATGATCAACCAATATTTGTCCACCTTCTACTTTAGTAAGACCGGCAGGATTCCAATAAATAGCACTAACATCATTAGCTACACCCACAAAAGCCGAACCCATACCTATAGCTCTTGCACTCTGACCAATGGAAAGAAAATTTGCCGCCGTTGTTCCTCTTTTAGAAACATTTGTCTTAAAAGTTTGCGCTGTTAATATACTGACAAATGGCAGTAAAATTAAAACTGAATAAAAAATATTTTTCATCATTTTTATCAACTCCGCTTATTTAATTAATGCAAATTTTCCGATGTATTCTCCAATACCTGGTGCATCAACATGATATACATAAACACCATAAGCGGCTTCCATTCCATCATCTGTAATTAAATTCCAGGAAATTGTACCATCAAGATAGTTTGAATCCTTATAAAGAGTTTTAACTAATTGACCGGATAAAGTATAAATACGAATAGTACACTTTTGTGGTAAATTTATAAAATCAATTTTCCTTTCACCTCGACCAGTTGTGTTTAAATTTCTTTTTTCCCATGCTGCAGCACCGAGATATGGGTTGGGCACAACATCAATCCTGGATAATTGTGATTTTGCAAGTGAATTATCTGTGGTTGCAGCTTTTGTCGAAACAATAAATTTATCGCCAGTCTTGAATTGTTTTCTCGTTGTTATTACATATTTATCACCTTCTTTTGGATAAATAGGGGTTTCATTTGGGTTAGCGGGAGAATTATAAGTTATATTCCAGGCAAATCTAACATTTGCTGGAGAGATCACTTTATCTTTAAATTCAAGAATTTGTATTACATCACCAGGACTCAACGATTGAGATTGATCTCGATCTTGAACTGCAATCTTACAATATTTTTGTTCCGTTTTATTCCAGACTTTAAAGTTAACCGGAAATCTTCGGTATAATGGAGGAGAAAATAAATAACATGTATCAGCTGGACCATCATAGAAAGTTATTTCATAATCTGCTGGCCAGGGCACACCACGAACTGGAGTTTGGTCTGGGAAAGCCCGCATTAAAAGATTACTCTTGCCAACTAACCATCCGGTAAGTGAATCAATTATTGTAACTGCTGTATCGTTGATAACTGTCAGTGCCAGTCCATCAAATGGGGGACTTACTTTTCCTTGACCAATATATGCTGAATCAACGGCTAAAATGGTATCTACAGTAGTCCCTTTAATCTTAATAATGTCATATGAGAGTGTTTTATACAATGGATAATCATTAGTAGATTTGAAGACAATTTCATACTGTACATTATCTTCAACTACTCTTGGATCATATACATGAAATTGCAAACTACCTGTTCCTACCCCTTCAGTGACTCTTTTTGTATCACCCTGAATTTGTGGTGGTACATAACCAGCAACAGGAGCATTAGGAGTTACAACCGCACAATTTATATCAACAAATTGAACATTTCCCGCATAATCAACGGTAATAATTTTTGTGCATTCACTTGGCTGAAGACCGGTAGTACCAAAGTTGGGATCACCCATATCATATGAAACACAAGCATAATAATAAGTTACCCCATTTTTAACATCTGTATCTACATAAGAATATTGTAAACCAGTATCATCTCCTCGCCAGAAATGAGCACCATTTATCCCTACTGGATCTGGACCTTTAATTCCATCAATCTTATCAAACTGCGCAATAGGTTTCCAGTATCTTGGAATACCTTTTGAGTCTGTAATAATTTTTATATCATTAAATTCAGGTTCTTGGCTTCGATAAATTAAATAACCTTCAAAATCTTTTTTATAACCTTTCCTTGGATCATTATCTTCATAACCTAAAAATGGATCTCTTGATTCTTCGGCAATATTATCCCAGTAAAGAAATACTTTCCCATCTCCAGGAACAGCTGTCAACTTTGGTTTCAACGGTGGTTTGGAGAAATTATAATTTGCATTATAAATCTGTTGAACAGTTTCTTTATTGAAGATTAGTTCACCTAAGTTTTCGCCAAATAGAAGTGCCATCGAGAATCTTTCTCTTAATCCTTTAAGTAAAGGGAATGGACCTGAAGAAAATACCATTGAGATATTTGAACGTTGTAATGATGTATCAAAAGTACCTGCTACCATCTTAAGCCACATCGATTCATCATCTTTTGGCCAACCACCACCAGTTCCACCTTCACCCAGTCGATAAATTGACACTGCTGTCAAACCAATTTGATCCGATTCATCCTTATCAGTTTTATCAAAGTTCGGCTCACCATCTGTGGGGATCCCATCGCCTTCACCTTCGTCGGGTCCATTATATTGTCTATCAAAAGGGCCTACACCATCACGACCAAGATCATCATTCAAAGGTTCATTCTCTTCACGATCCCACTTACCGTTACCATTTAAATCTGAATACGGTTGCCAATCGCCATCATTATCAATACCATCATCTCTTCTTTCATCTATCATACCATCTTCATCATCATCAATACCGTTCCATGGATTCCCTGGACTTTCAAGATAAGCATACCCATACATACCCGTTTTCCAATAATCCGGGAGTCCAATTCCATCCCAATCATAACAATAAGCAATATCAAGTTTCAAATCAAACGAAGCACAATCATCACCAGAATCCGCTGTTCCACCAACTCCTGGATCTGTATAAAATCCGAAAGCAGTTGTTGGATAATCATAATCAGAAATATTCACTATATCATAATGCCAGAAGATTATATCTTCAGCCAGAACGTGTGACCATTGAAAACCTCTTACTTCAACCCTTAAACCCAACCCCCCTCGATCAGAGTCAGCTGCAATTGGAAAGTATAGAAAAGGTGGTCTTGTAAACTCTTTATCTCGAGAATCGTCCATTACAAAAAAAGTTTCGAAATCAGAATTCATTACACCACGACCAAAATAACCATACCAGTAACCATTCCATTCTGGAGTTAAATTTAAAGCAGCAGGCCACACCAAGGGCCAACTTTTAGGGTCTGTATTAATTGCTGGTTTAGTAGAATTTGGGTGAACATAACCTGGAATTGGTTCAAGACCCCATATTTCACCCGTCACTGGATCTTTATCCATCCATTCTCGATACGAGGTTATAAGTGGATGAATTATTTGATTATTTCCAGGAGCTCTAACTTCAGAAGCAATTAAGACGCAGACACCATCAAGGTAAGAATGCCCTGACCCTTTAGGCCATTCACCAGAAGGTTGATAAGGCCATTGACCTACTTCACCATTGTTATAAAACAATGTTCTAATTTGATTCCCATCCATAATTCCTTCACGACGGTATTGGATATTACCTTTTGGTTCATTACGGTAAAGTTGAATTTGGTAAGGAACCTGTGCAAATGAAAATTCCATTAAGATAAACAAAGCCAGAAAAACAATTTTTCTAAGCATTCTTTAACTCCCGATTATTTACAATTGAAATCCAATTCCAAGACGAATTTGTCTTGGCGCTGAATACATTGCTGGATTTTTAATATATTCTTCAATAGTATTCAGTCCAATAATTTCACCAGCATATTTAACATTTAAATCAGCTGTCGCTCTACCAGTTGTTGGGTAAACACCTACTTCGTTTTTAATATCTAGAACATTATAAATAATTGCATATGTATAAACATTTATTCCGAATAATTTTAAGTTTTTATCAGCTCTTAAATCAAGATTAAAATAAGTTGGCCTCCGTCCTCCATTTTCAAATCTAACTCCTCTAGAAATTTTAATATCCTCCGTATAAGGCATACCTGAACCATATTGAAAGATTAAACCAGCTGACCAGTTACCAGGAATACCAACTGTTACACTTAAATTTAATGTGTGTCTTTGATCCCAATCTAATGGCACAACAGTTTTTGATTCCTCAATAGGAGGATTAGTTTGGTTATAATTATAAACTGCATAAGGATCCGAAGCATTACCTTCAGCAATTTGATAAGTATAGTCAAGTTTTGCACCAAAATAATTTGAAAATCTTTTATCAAGGGATACTATTAATCCTCTAACATTGGCGTAATCTCGATTTATAAATCTTGCATATTTAAATCCCTCATAAGTATTCACTATCTCCATACCAAGCCAATTACGAATATCACGATAATAAACAGAGGTATTTAATGCTAAGTCCTCCATCAAAACTTGTTGTAAACCAAGTTCATAAATTACATTTTTCTCTGCATTTAGATCTGGATTACCTATAATCGAACTGAGAGCATTACCAGGCTGGACAACAAAATCAGGATTGGCATATAAATTTTCGAATGAAGGGATTTTAAAGAAATGACCATAAGAGAATCTAATTATACCTTTATCTGTAATTGGAAACGAAACACCTAGTCTTGGGCTTACTTGCATTTTTGGTTTTGCTTTAACCCATTCGTTATAACCCGGGAAATTTGGATTTCTCGTAGGATTCTTTTTATCAGCTGGTAGTTTTGCATTTGCGTTAAAATAATCGAATCGCACTCCAGCATTAATAATCATTATATCATATTCCATTTTATCCTGAATATATGCAGAGGCTTCATATGGAAACCTTACATATTCAATGTGTGAACCCCGATCAGTTATTGTACCTTTATCAGGATAACCTGGAGTAAAAATTGGATTACCAAGTGAATCAATTTGACCTTCGGTTAAATTAATTAAATCTCTATAATGATTATAAATATGATGATACCTTAGTTCAATACCAGAGCCAATTTTATGTTCTTTGCTTACTTGAGAAGAAATTGACCATTGTGCAATATAAGATTTTGTAAATCTATTGTATCTTCCACCTTGATTCCCACCTGAGCGAAATGTATAACTGGAAAGTGATATACCTTGTCTTGGATCAACATATCTTGGATCAAATGGATCTTCGTATAAATAACCTTTGAAATTATAATTATTAAAAGTAACCTTGAAGCTATGTGAAGTGTTTGATGAAATATAATGGGTCATTTGAAAAGTATTAATCCAATCATTTCCATAATGAGTCATCATACCATCTGGCGTCCATGACCAGTAATGATCGTAGTATTTATTTCTTGTATTATCATAGAAGAATGAATAAGAAAGTAACAATGATGGTAAAACATAAGTGAGTTTTCCATTGGCTGAATATTTTGTAAATGGATTCATTGGGACGTACGCTCCATCCCCAGTATTCCTTGGGACCCAAATCGATTTATCAAATGGATTAGGATAATATGGAACATCATCCCAGGTATTATAAACTCTTTTCCCGTAAAGGTGACCAATATCGTGATAGTATCTACCCGTTAAGAAGTAATAAAGATTCTTGAACGGTTTTAATGGACCACTTATAGTTACTTGCAAATTTTTTTGAGAAATTCGATCTACCTTGTTCAAATTTCTAAAAATATCTGTATGAGTTGTGACGAAATTTCCTGTATAAATACTTATGTCAGTTTTAAACTTATCCGAACCACTTTCCGTAACAATGTTCACCACGCCAGAAAGAGCCTGACCATATTCTGCATTAAAAGTTCCAGTAATTACTTCCATTTGCCGAATTGATGTATTTTCAATTTCGATATTAAAACCGCCATTGAATGGATCTGTAACCATAACCCCATCAATTAAATAAGCCACATCGTTTGCTCTTCCACCGCGAAAATGTCCATCAATTACTCCTGCTTGAAGATTAACTATCCTATTAACGCTTTCAACGGGCATCATTTTAATATCATCATTTGAAATTGTAACAGATGTGGAAGTTAAATCTTTCTGAACAAGTGGGCGTTCAGATGTAACGACTACTTCTTTATCAAGCTGGATAACTGAACTGGTGAGTTTAATATCAACTCTTGTAGTTAAATCAATTTTGACTAAAACATCTTCAATTATCGTTTTCTGATATCCAACTGCGGAAGCAATTAATCTATATTTTCCCGGTGGAACATTATTGATTGAATAAAAACCATCAATACCGGCAGCAGCTCCAAGATAAGTACCTTCAATAATAACATTTGCGCCAACAACCGGTTCATTTGTTTGTGCGTCAACAACTTTTCCTACAATCTTACCTGTTGTCCCAGCAGTAATTAATTTATTTAAATTAAATATTATCAGTAAACTTATCACAAAAATTTTTTTAATCGGGATTTCATTCAGCTTATTGTAAATTTTCATAATTCAAATCCTGAATGATTTATTTATTTAGTTAACAATTAAATAATTCAAAAGCGAAGCGGAAAAAATTCCACCTCGCTTTGAAAATGAAAAAATATTTTTCTACTTCTCTACTTAACAAACATCATTTTCTTAGTTTGACTGAAGGACCCAGCTGTTAACCTATAAACATAAACTCCAGTTGTTAATTTTGATGCATCGAAGCTTACTTTGTATAAACCGTGTTGCAATTCTCCATCAATCAAAGTAGCAACCTCGCGACCGAGAATATCATAAACCTTTAATGTTACATAATTATTCTTTGGTAGACTAAATTGAATTTCGGTTGTTGGGTTAAATGGATTCGGATAGTTCTGGTAAAGTTGATAATCGGTCACAACTATATCGTCTCGTTCAACACCTACTGGTTCCCATAGATTACCAATCCAGGTATAAAGCCATCTTGAAACATCACGCCATGATTGATCTTCATTGTAAGGTGAATATGTTAGAATTCCTTCTCTTGCAGCAGCATTGTCGCGATCGTTAATAGCAAAATCTATTGGGATTCTAAAGCCTTCAACTGGAGTAAATAATGCATCATTGCCTAATGCAGCAAGTGCTGTCCACGGAATTCTTGCTTCTACCACATAACCTGTTGGGAATTTTGGTCCGAAATAATAATTAGGACCTAGAGTATCAAGTGTTCCACTTGGAGCGTCACCTAAAATTCTATCGAAAGTAAATCTTATATGATAATCTGGTTCATTACCTCGTTGATAATTTGTATGAGGGAATCCATGCCAGTTATATAATCCTATAAAAATATCAGGGGCATCGTTTAACCATGAGGATGGATTACCAGAAGGAGCAAAAACATCATCATTAACATCAAAGGCTACATACAAATAATTATTATCAGCTGCAACATAGGCATTGGCAGAGCAATCATTATCGCCGTCAATTGTGGTATTTGTTACAATATGACCAGTACCGTCCGAAGGGAACATTCTAAATGGTCTAATTGATAACCACTCTGATAAGTCACCATCAGCATTAAACGTTGAGGTTGGTGGATTTAAAGAAATTGTAGCAATACCTCTTGCTGTATTTGTAATTGGTGCGGAGTTTGCACCAACTTCACTTTCATTACCTGCTGCATCAACACAAGTCACAGCATAATAATAAGTCACACTTTGATTTGTATTAGGAGCAAATAGCAAATGCTCGATAAGTTGATTATTTTCTGCAACACCTAATTTAACGACTTCTACTCCTGGTGCATTAATGTCAGTAATTGGGTTTTTGCTGTAATAGATATTATATTTCTCTCCTACTTCACCTGGAACATCTTGCCATGTAATAATATTTTGATATGTTCCAGCGATAGCAAGAACTCCAGTTGGAGGATTAGGCGGAATTACATCAAATTCGGGGTTACCTGTCCACCAATCTGTAATCCAGATAACTCTTCCAGCAACTCCAGAGGCTTGAGCCATTAAACCAACAACATTTACAGCAGAAGAATCAAAGTTATTGGTGTTATCCTGGTATTCCATTTCTCTTAATGGGAAATAATAAGTATGCCATTGACCATCATCAATAGGTTGGAAGACTTTTCCAACTTTCCCATTTGGACCACTTTCAAATTGAATTCTTAATGGACCAGTACCAGCAGGACATTTTAATTTAATCTGACAGGTATCTTTTTGCCAGGCACCAGCAAGGTTAAAAGGAGGATCAATTGTAACTCCCCATCCTGTCCAACCATTTCCCCATTCATCTCCTTGAGTCCACTTAATTGCATTTGAATTAGGAACCAGACCAGCGCCTTTTACAACCTCTACTGCAGATTGACCCCATGCCCAAACCTGTACAACACGATTAGGAAAAGCCATACCATTGAAAATTACTGCAGGTACTGCCTTCAAACCAAATCTTCTAAATCCATCAAACATTACAACAAGTGAATCAGCTGGAATATTCTGACCTGGAGTATATCCAGCAGTTACAGCAGCAATATTGAAACCAACGATTTTATCTGCGTCAAACTTTTTATTATTCCAGAATTGAGAACCACCCCAATTTGCTGGGAATAATACAAATCCTTGATCGTTAGGATCAGAATTACCATCAGAATCTAAAATTTTAATTGGAACTCTAAGTTCAACCCAGTCAGTTGTTGCATCAAGGATTACATCATTCTGGTAAATCCACTCTTCAATATTAGATGCGCCAGTTGGCCTATCCTTTAAGTGAATACGAAAAACCATATTTGTTGGGATTGTAGGTGGATTTAAGACCTTTATCCAGATTGCAAGAGAATCAGAAATTGACCAATCCCATGGCGTAGCATCGGCAGGTAAGGTTTTTATAAGTTGTGCAAAACTTCCCCATTCATGGTGAGCACCTATCACAAATTTTACCAGAGCCGAACCTGTACCTTCAACTTTATCAGTTGTATTCAAAGAATAATCAATTCTACTTGGTGGACCTTCATGTAAAAACTGCCATGTGTTATCTAAAGAAAGATCCGTATCAAAACTCTCAATTATCTGTCCTTTTAAGACAGTAATCGAGGAAAAAAACAGAATTAGAACAAAAAGGTTAAGAACTTTTTTCATAATTCACCTCTTATTTTATTTTAATTTGTTTTTAATAAGTTGACTAATTCCATACACTCCATAAAATAATAACAGCAAATAATATAAAAATTGAGAATACAAAATTCAGATTGAGTGATTTTACTTTCTTAATTCTTAATCTTAATAAGTTAAACTTAATTTCTTCTAAACTTTCATACCACGTAGATTTAATCAATTTTATAATTCCGGTTTTATCAGCTTCACTAAATACATTTCCAATTTTGATTATTACGATACAAAATAAAAACAGAAAAATTGCAAAATGTAAAAAGTTTATTCTAAGAATATCTACCAAAAAAGGATTTAATAAAACACCATTGTCAAACAATAATTGAAGAATTAGGCGAGAAATACCTATCATTTCACCGATTATCAAAGTAATAATAGCAGTTTTAGGACTCATTTTTTTTGAGAATAATCCAAATAAAAATACTGCTGTTATCGGAGGGCTAACAAAAGACTGAACACTCTGAAGGAAAAGATAAATTTGTGAAGTAATTATTTTGACAAAAGGAACAATTAAAATGGCAATAACAACTGCTGCAGTTGTTGAAAGTCGACCAACAAGAATTAATTTTCGATTATTTGCATCAGGGTATCGGATTTTATAATAATCATTCGTGAACAATACAGAAATTGTATTAAAAACAGCTGCCAGTGATGACATTATCGCTGCAAGAACACCAGCAATTACAAAGCCCTTCAAACCATGAGGAATAATATTGCTGTAGATTAATACAGAGTAAGCTTCGTCCCCCTTTGACTCAGGAAATAAAATTGAAGCGTAAATACCAGGAAAAACTAATACAAATAATGGAAGAATTTTTAAAGAAGCAGCTAAAAAACTACCTTTCCGAGCTTGATCAATGGATTTTGCGCTTAGAAGCCTTTGAACAATATATTGATCGGTACACCAATACCAGAATGCGATGATCGGAGCCCCAAAAACAATCCCTGTCCATGGATAATCAGGATCAGAGATTGATTTAAACATGCTAAAAAAGTCAGGTGGTGTTTTCGAATAAATTCCTTCAAAACCTCCAACAGCAATAAATCCCGAAATTGAGAGTATTAATGCTCCTAATATTAAAAATATGCCCTGAATATATTGTGTTCTAATAACGGCACTTGAACCCCCAATTACACTGTAGAGACCAGTTATCAATACAATTAAAATTGATGATGCGTAAATATTTAACCCAAATAAATCGTAAAACAATAAACCTGCAGCAAAAAGTGAAACCAGAACTTTAGTAAAAATATAAATTATTATTGAAAATAGAGCAAAGAATTTTCTAATCCTACGGTCAAAAACAATCTCAAGAAATTCGGGAACAGTGATTACACCTGCCTTGAAGTAAATTGGAACAAGAAACCATCCGAGGAAAAGAAGAGTGAAAATTGCTATTAGTTCAAATTGACCAACTGCAAGCCCTCGCATAGAACCAGCACCAGCAAGACCAATAAAATGTTCACTGGATATATTTGTTGCAAAAATTGATATACCAACAACAAACCATGGAATATTTCTACCAGCAAGAAAATAACTTTCTAAATTATCATCATTTCTCTGAGAATAATAAAATCCAAAACTTAGGATTAAAATAAAGTAGAGAAGAAGAATTATTACATCTATGTAAGAAAAGGCTTCAATCATAAAATATTTTCTTTAATAAATAGATGAAGTCAAATATAATGCCACCAAAAAATTACGATTAGAGTAAAAAAAATCGAATTTATTTGAATATTATAAACCAAACTACTCTGTGATTATAATTTTAATAAAAGCAATTTATCATTTTGATAAAAAACTAATCCTCAAAAGAATTACAACTTAATTCAACTTAAAACACAAACAATTTTTAATGTTTTTGAAATTCAATTATTTTTCTTTGAACAAAAAAATTATTTATTAAAAACTTCAAAACCATTAATCTAATTTTATTTGTTAAGTAATTCATGCCATATCAATGCGGCTGCCCCAAGTACAGCTGATTTGCCTTCGTTTAATTCAGATTTAAGTATTTTTACTTTGTTCTTAAAAACATGAAAAAGATATTCTTCCATATATTTCTTTGTTGGTGTGGTAATTAATTCACCTGCATTAGCAAGTCCACCAAAAAGAATGATAGCTTCGGGACTGGTGTGAGCTACTGCATCCGCAAGCTTCATCCCTAAAACCTTAGCAGTAAAATCAAACGCTTTCAAAGCTATTTTATCTCCTTCAAGGGCAGCTTGAGTGATCATCTTTGCATCAAATTCTTCAAAAGATAATCTTCTAAAACGACTATCATAATTGTATCTGGAAAGTAATTCAAAAACGGTTCTTTTAATTCCTGATGCCGAAACATATGTTTCAAGACAACCCTTTTTACCACAACCGCATTCTCTTCCATCAGGAAAAACTACTGTATGACCTATTTCTCCCGCAAATCCATCATGACCATAAACTAAATTACCATTAACTACAATTCCACTACCAAGACCTGTACCTAAAGTTATAACAATGAAATCTTTCAATCCTTTCGCAACACCATAGTGCATTTCTCCTAATGCCGCTGCGTTAGCATCATTAGTTACTGCAAATGGTTGCGTGTAAAATTTTCGAATAAATTCTTCAAGCTCCACATATCCCCAACTAAGATTTGGAGGATATTCGATTGTTTTCTTAAAATAATTTGCATTGGGTGCTCCAATGCCAATTCCCATAATTTCAAAATCAATTTCTGCCTGTCGGATTAATTCATCTATTCGGATAAATAGTCTTTTAAATAAATCATCAGGCGGTAGATTTCCATTTGTTGGGATTGAATCTACTAAATAATCTTTACCTTCCTTATCAATTAATCCAAATACCGTATTTGTACCTCCTATATCAATTCCAAGAACAACTTTGATCGACATTATTCTACCTCAATAGCAAGTTGTGCTTTTTCAAATGACGGAATACTGCCTTTAAATCCATAATATGCAATATACCAATAACAAATAACCGGCAGAATGAAAGCATGATGAATTCCTATAGTATCAGCAAGTAATCCTTGAATTACAGGAACTACAGCACCACCAACTATTGCCATGCAAAGAATTCCGGAAGCCTGACCTGTGTGTTTACCGAGTCCTCTAATTGCAAGCGAAAATATAGTTGGAAACATAATTGAATTAAATAACCCCACCAGAAGAATTGACCACATTGCAACTTTTCCATTACTTAACATTGAGATAATAACAAGAATTGAAGCCATAATTGCATTAAAACCAAGAACAGTTCCCGGTTTTATTTTTCGTTGAACAGCCGACCCAATAAATCTTCCAACCATTGCACCACCCCAATAGAACGATACCATTTTACCTGCGTCAACTTCTAGCATTGTCCTATCAAGGTTAACAAAATATTTAACAAGAAAACTTCCAATTGAAACTTCAGCTCCAACATAGACAAAGATTCCAATCGCTCCAAGAACCAGATGCTTGTAACCCCAGGCACTTTCATGTAATTCATCATAATTTATTCCATTGTTTTCGGCAGATTGAACAGTGCTTGCTTCAATTTGTGGTAATTTTATTACAGCAAATATTGCAGCCATAATAAATAAAACAGCTGCTAATCCAAGGTAAGGATATTGCACAGCAGCAGCTTCTGCGGCTTTATATGCTTCTAATTCCTCAGGACTCATTTTAGCAAGTTCTTCTGCTGTTTTCACTGCATTAGAAAGAATTAATAAAGAGCCAAAATATGGTGCTACTGTTGTTCCAAGTGAGTTAAATGCTTGTGTCAAATTTAATCTCGAAGATGCAGTTTCTGGTTTACCTAAAATTGTAACATATGGATTTGCTGCAACTTGAAGTAATGTTATTCCTGAAGCAAGTACAAAAAATGCAAAAAGAAAAACCGGATAAGATCTTAGACCTGCAGCAGGATAAAAAATTAATGTTCCAATTCCCGCTGTAAGTAATCCAATCACAATTCCTTTTTTATAACCAACTTTCTCAACCAACCAACCTGAAGGTAATGAAACAAGAAAGTATGCGAGAAAAAAGGTGAACTGAACAAGCATTGATTCAAAATAATTTAGCTCGAAAACATTCTGAAGATGAGGTATCAAAATGTCATTTAAACATGTCAAAAATCCCCACATAAAAAATAAAGAAGTTAAAATAGTAAGTTCTGGCAGATAATTTTTTTGATTTGATGAATGAATTGATACAGAATTTAAATTTCCTGTAGACATTCGAAACTCCTGTTTTTTTAATCGTTTCGATTAGTCAAAAATTATGCCTAAAGTGGATTTTTGTATAACTTAGATATGATTGATTAATATTATATGTTTGGTATTCAGGAATTGGATAATCTAAATTCAGTAAACTCAATAAAAATAAACTTTTTGCAAGGATAAAATTGAAGGTTAAAAAAATTCATTATCGTTTTAATTATACACTCATTGGAATTCTAACGGTTGGGATTTATTATTTTAATAAAATTTAATTATTAAAGTGATAAAAGTTTTGTCTCGAAATGCATCAATATCAAATCAATAAAGATAATTTTATTTGATAAGTTTTAATGAAATAAAAAATAATTTTCAATCAAGATGTATTTTTGTTGATATTAATTTACAGTAACGGGAAGTGAAAAATAAAATGTTGCGCCCTTACCGGGCTCAGAAACACAATAAATTTTACCATTATGATTATCAATTATTTTCTTTGCAATTAGAAGACCATAACCTCTGCCTTCATATCCAGTATTAATACGTTGATGAAAAATTTGTTTCTGAATTTCAGGTGGAATGCCCGGTCCATTATCATTTAGTTTAACAATAATTAGGTTATTTTCTTGATCATGAAAAGTAGAAATTCTAATGTGACAATCAGATTTCTTTTCAACCGAATTTGATACTAAATTGATAATAACCTGTTCGATTTGTTCATGGTCATATTCAATTAGAGGAATTTTATCAATGTTAAGTTCAAAAGTTACATTTTTAAATTTATTGGTTTTTTTAATATAACCGACAACATTTCTAATAGTCTTATTAATATCACCAGATTTTTTCGTTGTTTCAAAACGTGTTGAAACAATTAATGCTTGTGAATATCTTTGAATTTTTCTAATACTTTCAGAAGCAATATTTAATTTTTGAATAAGTTGTTGAAGAGTTTCATTATCAATTGGTTGATTAACATTTATTCTCTGTATTTTCTTAAGAACACTTTCATTTTCAAGCAAAGCCAGATGAACAAGATTTTGAACTTCCTGCCCCACCTGAGAATTAATTTCTTTTTTCAAAGCTAATCTTTCGGCTTTAATAAGTCTTTCATGAATTTCTTGCATTTCATTAAATGCTTTATCAAGACTTTGATATAATTTCGCATTACGAATTGCAATGGCAGCATGACCGGCAAGAATCTCAAATATTCTAACAATTTCAGATTTTTTAATATTCATCAGTTTTTTACTATCAACATAAATTGCGCCTATTTTTTCACCGCTAGTAATTAAAGGTGTACAAATAATAGTCTGGAGTTCAAGATTTAATATACTTTGACGGGACTGAAAATTTTTATCAGAGATTGCACTTTCGATACAAATAGACTCACCAAGTTCAAAGGAATCTCTTACAACACTTTGACTTATCTCAAATTCATCTTCAGGTAAAAATTCACCATTAATATTCATGCCGACTTTATATCTCAATTCATTGGAGTCATCCAGGAGGAGTAAAAAACCACGATCTGCTTTTGCAAGTCTAATTGCATTTATGAGAACCAGATTTAGAACTTCATCAAGAACAAGTGAGTTATTAATTTTTTGAATGATATTTAAGATCATTTCCATATCATCATTCTTAATATTCTGGTTAACATCATTTAGATCATATATTTTATTTTGCTGAGATATAAAGTCGGCGAAACGCATAATTATACTTCCTTTACTTGGGGTTATTTGTTCTATCCATTATGATTTTAACTCTCTCCAGATTTTCTCTGGCACCTATTTTTGCAAAATAAGATTGAGAAAGTTTAAGATACTTCAGGGCCATATCCGGTTTATTCCATTTCCTGTATAGGATTCCCAGTTCATAAGATGCTTCAGCAAAATTTAATATGCTCTCAATCTCTTCGCTTAAACGTAAGCTGGTGAGGAGGTAAGTTTCTGCAATTTCATGATTCGATATATCTCTTTGAACAACACCTTTAATTTTATAACTGTCAGATAATCCAACTTTATCCATAATTTTATAAAATACTTCCATTGCCTTATTGCAATATTCAATTGCAAGAGCATACTCTTCTAATTTAGCATAAACATCTCCCTTGCCAAGATAAGCTAATCCTTTGGCAAGGTAATAATTAGCTTCAACAGCATAGTCAAGACTTCTGTCAAATTCAGTAAGAGCAGCTTCTAACTCACCACGGTTCTTAAATAGCAATCCCATGTTATGCCGGACCAGAGCGAGTCTTTTTAGATCCATAAGTTTTTCAAAAGAAGCAAGGGCTCGCTTATAATGAGAGAAAGCTTCATCCCATTTCGATTGAATCGTTCTTAAATTACCAATATTCATTTCGACAATACCAACCCACAATTCATCTTTTGTTTTGGAAAAAATATTTAATGCATCAACATAATTTTTGTATGCACTTTGCAAAGCCCCCTTCTCTGACTTAATTATTCCTATTAAATTATTAACTTTAGCAAGTCCCTTTTTATCTCGCTTCTCATCATACAGTGCCTTGGATTTCTTTAAATCATTTTCTGCATTTCTCCACTTTGTTGAACGGACAAAAACCTCAGCGCGATTAAAGTATGCTTGTGCGATAAGTAGTTTATACTTATTCTTATTCTCAGCAAGATTTATAAGACTCGAATAAACGCTCTCGGCATAATAAATTTCACCAAAAGAAAGACAGACTTCGCCAAGTTCTAATAAATAATTCAGGTATAATTCTTCTTTAAGAATATTTTTGCAAAAGCTTAATAGATTATCGGTGTAAAATTGAATGCGAATATTCTCTATGTTCGTAAATTCTTCTCTGTCTTCCTTTTTTATTTTTAAAGCAAGGTCGAGCTCGAGTTTCTCGGCTCGACCCAAAATTTCTTTTACATCATTTATTACCTCTTCACCACAAAACCTAATCGAAAGGTCAAACAAAGCATCTATAAAATTCTTAATTCTGTTCATTGTCAAAACCCTTTCATCATGATCTATCTCAAATTAATTAGTTACCCCATCCATATCGTGAGAAATGATTTGTAAAGAATGTAACACTTGTCTCTGAATAATAATACGGTCCTTTTACTTTCTCCCATTTACCTTCATTTTCGTTATAATACCACACTTTCAATTTTCTAGCTTCTTTCTTTGTTAAACCAAATCGACTAAAATCAAGAGTAACAACAACATTACCATTAAAAGTCATCGATGGACCAAATTCAACCCAACTAAATTCTTCATCAGCTGCAGTAACTGTGAATGTTGTGGTTTCATTAAATGTGTAAGGAGGGATATATACATAATTACCAAAAGTTTCACTACCTCCAACAACACCACCGGATGATGGTTCTAATGTTGCACTTGCAGTAACAACTGTATTTATTGAATTTAGTTTAGGATTGGTTATTGCACGCAGAAAAGTTACTCCTACTGGTGGAGTATTTTTATCTTGTTTTATCTGCGTAATCGATTGATCTACTGGTGCTACAGGTGAAATTGATTCCTGGCATCCGGTTATTAATAGTGTGCTTACAAAAAGCACAACAACGATTGGTAAATAAAATTTTTTCATAATACTCTCCTGTTTTTTTTGTTTGAAATTTATTTTAGTTAAATTTAGAGGCTCAAAAATTATACCACAAATTTTCATATAAAATTCAATTTTTATGATATTTATCGAAGGAATTCTGGCTAATATTGTTCAGTTAAATAATATTATTATTCTTTTTTAGTTCCTTTCATGCTTAAAATTATTAGACCCGTAAACAATTTTTTCGTTTTCATGAGATTTTAATTAACGAATAACTTTAAATATTTCTAATAACTCTTTGAAATTAAGAGGGAGATTAGTTTAAAACAATCAGAGTGTAAAATATTTTTACAGGTATTTGGTGTTCCTTTCGTTAAGAATTTTTATAAGGCTCGGACGAGAGATTCCTAAAATTTTTGCAGCCTGAGTTTTATTACCATCCACTAATTTAAGAACTTCCTTAGCGAGTTCATAAGTAACTTTTTCAATTTTTGCGTTGTCAATTTCGACTTTTATCTCTATTATATTTTTTTTCATAGTAGTCAGAATAGAACTTTGACCAAGTTGTATATCCTTTTCAGAAATATAATTTGAATTAGAAAGTAAAATTGCTCTTTCTATTACATTAGAAAGCTCTCTTATATTGCCAGGCCAGGAATATTGAAGCAACATTCTTTTTGCTTTCTGCGTAATACCTTCAATTTTTGAATCATACTTTTTATTAAACAAATCAATAAAATGTTCAGCTAAAGGGATTATATCCTCAACTCTTTCACGAAGAGGAGGTAAATGAATAGATACTACTTTCAAACGATAATATAAATCAGCTCTAAATTTTTTTTCATCCACAAGTTTTTCGAGATTTTGATTGGTTGCAGCAATTATTCTGCAATTGATTTGTATATCTTTTATTCCACCCAACCTTTTTATTACTTTGTTTTCAATCGCTCTTAACAATTTAACCTGTAAATTAAAAGATAAATCGCCTATTTCATCAAGAAACGCAGTGCCATTTTCTGCTATTTCAAGTAATCCAGGTTTCGAAACTTTTGCATCAGTAAATGCCCCTTTTTCGTAACCAAATAGCTCAGATTCAAAAAGATTTTCAGAAATAGCAGATGTATTTAATTCTATGAAAGGTTCGTTTGCTCGAGGTGAATTATAATGAATTGCTTTTGCTAAAAGTTCTTTTCCTGTTCCTGTTTCTCCAAGAAGTAAAACAGTTGCATCACCTTTTTTTGAAACGCGTTTGGCAATTTCAATACACTCAGTAAAATTAGGTGATCTTCCAATTAAGTTATCAAAACTGAATTTCTTATATAACCTATTTCTAACTGAATTAGCTTCAAAATCGGCTCTTAATTTTTGAATAAATTCGGCAACATCATTTCTTAATAAGAATTCTTCTTCTGGATAAAAATAAATTTTATGGACACCTAATCTGGTAATTTGAGAGATTTCAGTTGATAAACTATGATGAAAAGAAAAAAATAAATAATCTGTGTTGTAAATGTTTAGAAATGATTTTATCAACTCAATTAATGAAAGGTTTATCTCATCAATATTGAAAATTATGATATCCGAACTTTGTTCAGATCTATTTTCAAAATTTATCTTATCATAATTAAAATTTTGAACAACAGTATCTTTTAAAGTTTTAAACAACCAATCTATAGACTCAGTTTTACTTGAAGAATTGATTATTTTGATTACCATTTTATTTTTTTATTAAAATTTAGATACCGTTTAATACTTTATTAATTTTATCCAGTGATCTCTTAAGTTTTATATTTTCAAGATATGAATTTTTATGTTCACTTTCTTTTATTTTGGAAAGAAGAAAATTAATCACCTTCTTAGCCTGCAAAAAATAGTCTATACCTTTAGAAACTATGCCTTTAATTAAATATTCCTCGCCGACAGCCAGTAGAACCTGCCAGGTAATTTCACCTATATAAGTTTTTTCTATAAGCTGCAAGGCTTCATTACAATAATGAAAAGAATTTTTTTCCATGTTGCTACCTGGTCTTTTAGAGGCTTCCGAAAGTATTAGCAAAGTTTCTGCTTTTTGTTGATAATTTTTTTTGAAGAAACTATTGTTACTTAGCTCATTATAAATTTTTTTAAGGTTCAAATAATCTCCATTATATAAATATGCCCACATTAAATTAATTGAACTTTGACAGTAATAATATCTTTTGTCACTTTCACTAAATATTTCCCTGGCTAATTCAAGTTTATTAATAGCATCTTCATATTTATTATCACTTAAACTTACAAGGCCATCAAGGTAAAGATAGTTTTGTAAATAAAGTGATTGAATTTTATTTCTTTCAATTATAGCTAATAATTCTTTAGTTATTTCTTTCAAAGCATTGATTTCATTAAGATTATAAAATATTAATCCCTTTAAAAACAATCCCAGACACTGACCTTCAATATCAACTAATTTTTTTGATAGATTAATTGCCTCATCTATGGATTTAAGCGCATCGCTATAATTGCATAAGAAAAAATTAGTTTCACCTAAATTAAATAAAGTCAGACTCTTTCCATAAACATTATTAATTTTTTCAAATATCGCTTCTGAGTTCATGTAATAACGAAGCGCATCTTCATAATTAAATTCCTCTAGAAATGAAATTCCAATATTATTAAGTATTGTAGCCTTCTGAGATAAATTGCCAACATTTTCATTGATTGTAAGTGCTTTTTCCCAATACTCCAATGCTTTTTCTTTATTGCCAATTAAATTGTAAATATTTCCTAAATTCAAAAATAGCTGTGAAGTCTTAAATATATTTTTTTCATTTTCGTACAAACTAAATGCATCATTAAAATATGAGATTGCTTCTTTGTATAAACCCAGCTGTGAGTAACAAATTCCAAGATTATTAAGTATTGCAGCCCTCATTCTATCTGATAACAAGTTGGAATATTCCTTTAAAAGATTTTCGCATTTTTTTCTTACAAGGTCAAAGTTTCCCTGACTTAATTCCAGGTTAATCTGATTAATCTCAACTTCAATTTTCTGTTCATCTGTAAAAGCATACCTGTACGCCTCGTCAAAATATTCATAAGCTTGATCTATTTCACCAATTTTATATTTAATAATTGCAAGAATTAGATAAAGATCATATAACTTCCTTTCATCATAAGTGATTAATTCAATCAATTCCTGAGCAAGTTTCTCAGCATTTTTATATTCTGACTGATTGAAATAACATTTTGTTAACAGGTATTTTATTTCCAGAATCTTTTCTGAATTTAAATCTAAAGTAAGACATTTTTTTAAGTAACTCTCCATTGTTGAAAAAGAATAAAAATTTTCAGCTTCTTTAGCTGCTTTTAAGTAACCATCCAATGCTTTCTCAGTATAACCAGCCATACTAAAATATTCAGCGATAATGTTTCTTGGGAATGATTCGGATTCAAACAACTCTGCAAATCTTAAACATATTTCCTTTCTTCGCGAAGATTTACTGTTTATATAATTTCTCAAACTGTTATTATACATAAAAACAGTTTCATCTAACTTAGAATATTCTATCCAACCGAATGATGCCAGAAGCAATATTTCGTTTTTAAGTCGTTCATAATCTAAAGTAATTGCTTCACTTAATAATTTAATTTTAATCGGTAGGATAAGAAATGAAATGTATTCAATTATTTCTTTTTGAATTGTAGTAAGTAAATTAAATTTTTTCTGATGAATAGACTCAATTTGCCTCTTAAAATATGCTGGTTCAATTTTATCATTCCTTAATATAAATCCATTTTCATTGAATTGGAGTATTTCACTTACAAATAAATTGTTCAAAAATTCATTGATTACTTTAATAGAGAGATCTGTATATTCCACTATCAGTTTTGTAACTGGTTCATATGGAAAATCGAAGTGAAAACAACTTTTAAGCATTTCATGTATATCTTTTTCGGTAAACGGAGTCAAAATAATTTCCATCGAGCGAGAAAAGTTTTCAACCTCCTTCTGAAGAATGAATTTCAAATTTGAACTAAGCAAAAATTTTACATTAAAATCCATCAGAGATGGATATATATAAATAATAAACGACTTTGTAGGTTCATCAAGTAAATTGAAATCATCAATAATTATAACATAGTTTACTTTTCTGGCAAACTCAATAAATATTTCGGCAATATAATTACGCAAATTTTCAAATGAATCGATGCTACTTTCTGACTTTTCAAATAAACTTAGAACAAAATTTATTTTCTTTATTAAATCCTCATGCTCAATTTTTCTTTTTTGAACAAGAATAAACTCAATTTGCTTCACCAGTAAATAAAGTAAATTATAATGAGAAATCTTACTTTCTTCGCCTTTAATAATTAAATAAACTAAATTATTATCATCGAGGTATTCAATAACTTTATTTACTAAAAAGGATTTACCCATTCCTTCTTCGCTAAGGAGTAACAAACTAACATATTCTAGGTTTTCATCTGAAAAGAATTTAAGAATTTTTTTTAGTTCATCTCTCCTCGAATAAAGTATTTTTGGTAGGGGCCAAATATTTTTAATCTTTTGAAATTTAAATGGAAGATATTTTAATATTTCCAGTGAATTTTTAAATCTATCATCTGGATTTTTTGAAAGTAGTTTAAGAACAATTAGATTTAAGGACTCAGGGAAATTATCTCCAATTGAAGGTGGAATTTGTTCAAGATGTTGTTTTAATAAATCAACTTCGTTCGAAGATTCAAATGGGGGTTTTCCAGTTATTACATGATACAATGTTGCACCAAGTGAGTAAAGATCTGTTCTAAAATCAACTTTTTGTTTTAATATCAACTCTGGCGAGATATATGCTGGTGTACCCTTTATACTATCAAATGTTGTTGTGCTAAAACCAAAGTCAATTAATTTCAATAAAGGTTCATCATTAAAAGTTTCAACAATTAAAAAGTTTTCGGGTTTAATATCAAAATGAATAACATTTAATTGATGAATATAATAGAGCACTTCACAAATTTGTTTCAAGCAGTAATAAAATTTATCCAGATCTGATTGTTTAAGAGGCGATTCAAAATATTCAATCAAATTTTTACCAGAAATATATTCAGAAGTATAGAAATATGAATTCAGGAAAGTTGAATCATCACATGAATAAATTCTATCAAACTCATATACCTGAACAATATTTGGGTGATTAAAACCACTTAATAATCTAAATTCATTTCTTAATGAACTTAGTTCATCCTGAGTAATTTGACCTTTTGAAATAAGTTTTAATGCAATTAATCTATTCTCAAATTCTAAATCTTCCACAAGGAAGACATCGCTCCGTCCCGAACCAAGTTTTTTAATAACTTTATATCTTGAATTAATTATCATTATTTTTTGTGATAATAATTTTTTAAACCTTCAGCCAATAAATTAAAGCTGATAATAACAGTAATTAATGCTATCCCACTCAAAAAAGATATCCACCATGCGATCGATAAATTTTCATATCCACTTTTTATAATATTTCCAAGTGTCGGAGTTGGGGGCTGAACTCCAAGTCCCAAAAAGCTTAATCCTGATTCTGCTATTACCACATTACTCATTTGAAATATTAAAGTTATCAATATTGATGAGAAAGTATTTGGTAAAATATGTTTTGTTATTATTTTTATTTTAGACTGACCAGCAAGTATTAACATCTGAACAAATTCTCTTTTCATGCAAGCGATTGATTCATTCCGGGCAATTCTGGCAATATACATCCAGCCAGAAAAACCAAACACAATAATTAAAAGAAAAATAGAGTTTCCAACAAATGCAATCAAGAAAATCGCTAAAAATAAGATTGGGAAAGAAAGAAAGAAATCGACTAACCTCATTAACAAAACATCAACCACACCTCCAATAATTCCTGATGAATAACCAATAACGGAACCAAATAAAAAAGATATAAACACTGCTAACAAACCGATAAAAATGGAAATTCTAACTCCATGAATTATTCGACTTAACATATCTCTACCAAATTCATCTGTTCCGGCAAAAAATATTTTAGAATAAATTACCGGCTTATTATTCACAGTTTCAATTTCTTTTATATGAATTGTTTCTTTCAATTTGTTTTTATGGACTATAACCAATGTATCTTTAAATTCAATCTTTGTGAAATATATTCGTCTTTCTTTTTCCTCGTTTTCAAATAATTTCTTTTTGATTTCTTCTAATCCAGTAAAACTCCCTTTTAAGTTCGTCCTGACAACATAATTTACCTTTGAAAATGGTGGAAGCAATTTTGTAATCGCAACATCTTTATAAAACGATGGCTCATCTGATATAACTGGTGCAGTTAGTGAAATTATTATCATAAAAAATGCCAGAATCAAACCTGAAAAATATTCTAAATTTATACTCTCCATTTTATTGATTAATCTCTCTATAAATTTTAATCGTAAAATATTAAAGCTCACAAGCAAGAAAATTGTTGATAACACAAACAAAGCAATTAAAACAAAAGTCGCTTGAATGAAATCAATTTCTCTTAACGAAAGTCTAAAAGAGACTGAAATAAACAATAGATAAATAAAATTTATACCCGCAAAAATTTTATTGATATTTATTACTGTTAAAAATAAAAGAAAAGAGAAGTAAGAAATAAAAATAATTCTTAATTTTTTCGATTTCATAAACTTATGAAACTAATTCATAAGAAGATTTTGGGTTAAATCTGGATATCAATAAATCGGCTATTAAATTTCCAAAAATGACCATCAAACTTGAAATCATCACACAAGCAACGATTACGGGATAATCTCTTGAAAAAATTGAATCAACCATCAGCCTTCCAATACCAGGTAATGAAAAAACCATTTCAGTGATCAATGTTTTACTAAGAAGCGAACCAATTTCTAACCCTAAAATTGTGATGTAGGATATGAGTGCATTTGGCAAAATATGATTTTTTCGAAGTATGTTTTCGGGAATTCCACTTGCACGAAGAGCAACTACAAAATCTTGATTGCTGGCTTCAATTAAATTTTGACGAAGATATCGAATGGAAAAGGACATTGATGTTATGGTTAGAGTTAATATTGGAAGAATTAGATGATGCATTAAATCAAAAAATTTTTGAGTTGTAGTCATCTCGTAGTAATTGTAAGAAAAAAGTTGTGAGGATGGGAATAGATTAGTTAAAATTGAACCAAAATAAATTAATACAATTGCTACAACAAAAGATGGGGCTGAATAAATGATCAATGCGAGTTTGTCAATTATAAAATCAATTTTTTTGCCTGCGTGTTTAAGCAGAAAAAGTCCCGATGGTATTGTCAGTAAAATTTGTAAAATAAAAGATGATAAAGAAATTGATAAGGTAACTATAATTGATTCTGAAATTAATACGATCACCGGTTTTTGATAAACTATTGAAAATCCAAAATCACCAGACAATATATTTCTCATCCATTTAAGAAGTTGTACTGAAACTGGACGATCAAACCCAAATTTTGATTTGATTTGCTCTGCGAGTTCATTCCCAAGTCTGGGGGAATAATATTGTTGAAATGGTTCTCCCGGCAAAAGATGCATCATAAAAAAAACTGCTACAATCAGTAAAAAAATCATCAAACAGGAAATTAAAAATCTTCTTAAAACTAACTTTAATAAATTCTTTTTCATTGAGCGATAAACCATTCCCAGATTCTATTTGTGTAGGCAACTGGATTGAAATTAACATTTTTCAATTTTTTATTATAACCTATAATATTATCAATCCAGTATAGAAATGTAACTGGTTGATCAGAATAAATAATTTCCTGAAACTTAAAGATTAGATTTCGTTTTTCTTCGAAAGAATTTGCTTTTTTTAATTGCTCGAAAATTTTATCAACTTCAGGATTTTGATAACCACATACATTAAAAAAGTTTTTGTTCAAATCAGAACCCCAGAATCCTTCAAGATCGAGATCAAGAGGAATTGTCCAGCCTGCAATCCATGCGTCAAGTTTTCTTTCAAAAAGATTAGAGAAGAAAAGAGAATTTTCAAGTCTTTCAATTTCTACGTCAATACCAATTTTTTTCAAATCATTTTTAACAATTGTAGCAGCAAATTCTCGATGTGGTTTACCTGATGGAATGGTTAATTTAAATCTGAAAGGTATTCCGTTTTTATCAATAATGCCATCACCATCTGTATCCTTCCACCCTTTTTTCTGGAAAATTTTTTTTGCCTCTAATGGATTAAATGGGATTGGTTTAAGATTTAGATTTAAGAAATTTTTAAAAATTGGGGATATAGGGGAAATAGCTGGATTTGCAAATTCACCAAAATATCCATTTAATATTTCCTGTCGATTAATTGCCATTGAAAGAGCAAGTCTAATTTCTTTATCTCCAAATAGTGGATGCGGCTTAATAATTTTGAACTTTGACTTACTAAGTGCATAGTTATCTAAATTATTCCAACCAATGTAGTCATAATCTCTTCCTGTAATGGCTTCAATTCGAATATAATTAAATTTATTTTTAAGAATCTCAGCATCTTCCGGACGAATATCCGTCATCAAATCAATTTCTCCATTTTTCAATTGATTCAAACGAGAATTATAATCCGGCACAACCTTAAATACTAATTTTTCAATAAAGGGGATTCTATCATAATAGGCAGAATCATTTCTTACAAGAACTATTTGTTGTTGTCTTAAATAATTTTCTAATTTAAATGGACCAATTCCAACTGGTTTAGTATTTATTTCATCAGTTAGTATTTTATCTTTTTGTATTTTAATAAATATGTGCTCCGGAAGAATTGGAAGACCTGTTACAAAAAGTGGATCTTCAACAGAAAAACTAAAATTAAATTTTATTGTAGAATCATTAAGAATTTGAAATGACTTATATGGATTCAATTTCCCATCTACATCATGTATAAAAAATCTTTCTACATCCTGTCTTACACTCATTACTTCTGGATTTGTGTACAGTATATAAGAATAATAAACATCTTTGGAAGAAAATTTAACGCCATCACTCCATTTTAAATTTGTCTTTAAAAAATAAATAATGCTTTTTTTGTCATCAGAAATTTCCCAATCTTTAGCAAGATTAGGATAATAAATAAGCTTTCCTGAATCGCTATTAAATTCTGAATACGTTAATGCTCCAAAAATTAAATCGTTTATTAAACCAGAATAAAAATCATTTGAATAAAGAGGATTAAAAAAATCAATATCATTTTTAATTGCAATAAATAAATTACCGCCATAAACCGGCTTGAACTCATTTAAATCTTTTTCCGATTTACAGGAAATGATAATAAACACAAGAATTCCAAAGAGAAATGAAAATAAGAATGGCCTTTTCATCTAAAATTTCCTAACCGATAAATTATGATATTGTGTATCCAATTTAATATATTGATATTAAGTTTGAAATATGTAAAAGATTAATATGATTTCTTCAAATTTTATTCTTCGAATAATAAACCTATCTGTTTCAACAAAACCGAATAAGTTAATCTTAAAAAAAATCAATCTTGAGTGTAGTGGGCAAGAATTTCTTGTCATTATTGGTAAAAATGGTCAAGGCAAAACAACTCTCTCTCTCTCAATTGCAAATTTATTAAATAAAAATCATTTCAATATAACCGGACAAATTTTATTTAATGGTTTAAATATTTTATCATTAAGTGAGAATGAATTAAATTTACTTAGACAAAAAGAAATTGGATATATTTTTCAAAATCCTTTTTCAAGTTTTAATCCTGTAAAGAAAATCAAGACTCAATTCGAGGAATTAACTGAATTAAAAAGCATCCCTTTTGATTCTTTTATTGTCTTGATGAAAAAACTCAATCTTGAAGATCATGAAGTCATCCTGGAAAAATATCCTTTTGAACTAAGTGGTGGAATTTTACAGAGACTATCTGCTGTCAGGTGTCTTGCATCTAAACCATCTCTTATAATCGCTGATGAACCAACTTCGGCTTTAGATAAACCAATTGCTAATCAATTATTGAATATTTTTAATGAATATGTTAGAAATGATAAAGGGACTTTAATATTAATTACACAGGATATTTCAATTGCAGAAAGATTCGCAGATAGGATTGCATTTTTAGATAATGGGGAATTGAAAATATTTGAAAATAAAAAAAGTTTCTTTTGTTATAATGAAAACCTTGAGCTACATAACATTCTCAAATCATACGAACAATTAAAAGTATGAATAAACATGTAATTCTTAAACTAAAAAATATCTCACTTAAGGTTGGTAAAAATCAAAATCAAGAGATTCTGAAAAATATAAATCTTGAAATTTATAACGCAGAAATTTTCGGCATAACAGGTGAATCAGGTTCAGGTAAATCAACTCTGGCTAAAGTCATAGCTGGACTTGAGAGACAAACAACAGGTGAAAAATTCATTCACAATGAAAGTTATTCCGGGATAGATGAAAAGCACAGAATCCAGCTTTTATTTCAAGATTACTCGGCTTCACACGATCCTTTACAAAAAATTGATTCAGCATTTAATGAATTATTAAAAATTAAAAAAGTAAATCCACATGAATTATTCAAACGAAAAAAAGAAATTTTGAATTTAGTTGGACTCAGTGATGAAATTTTGGGTTATTATCCTTCACAATTAAGTGGAGGACAACTTCAAAGACTTGCCCTTGTAAAATTACTTTTGCTTAATCCTGAAATTTTGATTTTGGATGAGCCTTTCGCTTCGCAGGATGTTGTTGCAGTGGTTAATTTAATTAAGATTCTTACTCAGATCAATCAAAAATTTAAGACAACTATAATTTGTATTTCTCATGATATACCATATTTGATAAAATTCTGTAATCGAATTGGTGTGATGAAAAATGGTGAATTGGTAGACACTTTGATTATTGAAAAGATAAACAACAAAGTAAAAATTCAGAACTATTATTCTGATTATACTTCCTTTCTATTAAAATCTTTTGAAGTTTTAGTTTGATAATTAAGATAAGATTTTTCCGTCAGGCTTAAACAAAAGTTTTGACTACACAAACGTTTATTAAGTTTATCATTTGATTAATTTTATTTTATAGTTTTATTCTAATCCATATTAAAATAAAAAAGCCGAATCAAATTCGGCTTTACTTTTTGTAGCGGGGGCAGGATTCGAACCTGCGACCTCCGGGTTATGAGCCCGACGAGCTACCAGCTGCTCTACCCCGCGATGTTTTTCATAATTTTGTTTACAAAAATAAGTAATTTCCATATTTTCTCAAAACTTCCCTAATCTCTTAAAACTTTTTTAAAATAAAATTATCGCTTTTTGATAACCTTGTGAGGAGTTAATCCATCATTGTAAGTTTTATCATATATCTCAATTGTTCCATCAAAACTTTCTTTAATTGTTTGTTTTGGTGTGATTCCGTAATTGTATTCCTTGTCATAGACTTTATACTCATTACAAAAGCCTTTTTCAATTTTTTGTTTTGGGCTTTTACCGTAGTTGTATTCTTTATCATAAATTTCATAATTACCCCAAAAATCTTTTTTATTCGTCGTTTTGGTATTAAACCATAGTTATATTCTCTATCATAAGCTTCATAAGAATTCGAATAACTTTTTCGCAATTCTTGTTTTGGAACTAAGCAGTCCCTTTTAGCTGTCATTGCGAGGAGTGAAACGACGAAGCAATCCTTTACAAAAGCATAAAAATGCAAAATGAAAATTTTTGCCGTAACCAGAAAAGATTGCTTCCCCGCCTTTGGCGGGTCGCAATGACAGTCCCTTGTAGCTGTCATTGCGAGGAGTGAAACGACGAAGCAATCCTTTACAAAAGCATACAAACAAATTGAGAATTAATTAGCTCAACTACAAAAGATTGCTTCCCCGCCTTTGGCGGGTCGCAATGACAGTTCCTTGTAGCTGTCATTGCGAGGAGTGAAACGACGAAGCAATCCTTTACAAAAGCATAAAAATGCAAAATGAAAATT
>CALDZP010000044.1 GCA_937944105.1 uncultured Ignavibacteria bacterium | reverse complement strand
TCCTTTCGAAAGTTTGCCTGCAAATTGGCAAGGTTTCGATTTAATACGGTTTTCAAAGGATAAAACGCTTTTTGATTTTCAAAAGCATGGGCTTCAAAATGTGCTAAAGGGATTATGGCTTTACTTCAAAGACAAAAAAGCTGACAAGCAGAATTTTTCCAATCACTCCAAGCCAACGATTTTAAAATTAATTTATGAGTGGTTATGAGAAGTCAAGCATTTCAACTAAATTACTTTATGAAGGATTTAGAATTACAGGTAGTCCGCTTTCAGTTGGTGCTGAAACTCCTGTTTATTTAGCGACAGAAAATGATATTAAAGATCACAATGGAAAGTATTTTATCAAGAAAAAACCAGTTCGTTCCTCCCGGCTTTCTTACGATGAAGCTCTTCAAGAAAAGCTATGGAATTATTCAATCAAACTTTTGAAATTAAATAAAGAATAAGTGGAGTTAACTTTTTCTCGCTTTGCCTAGTTAACTCTTAAAATTTTTATTCATTCCGTGTATTTCATCCATACCTTTATTTAATGAATTTTTTAATCCATGGATAAAAATAAATCAAGAATTGAAAAATCTTATACAAACTTTTTTAATTCACATCTTAAAAATCTAAAAATTTGATGAAGCAAAATTTTTGATGTAAGTTATTTCATCATTCCATTAGTAAGAAATGTTAATTAATTCAACATTATCAAATTAAAAAATTCAACAATTTTAAGTTATTTATTTTCAATTAATTATTGAAAAACTCAATTTTCTGATGATGAAAAATTCATCATCTTTATTGAGTTTGTTTTAAATGTCAAAAGTTGAAAATCCTCTAATTATTTAATTTTCAAGCACTTATTAATTAAATAAAAATAGAATTCGTGTGGCATTCATATTGCACTTAATAGTTAGATTATTAAATAATGAACAAAAAAATTTTGTGAGGTTAAAAATGGTTGCATTATTTGTTTTATTGACATTCGTTTTAATAATAACTATTAATTTAATAGTTACAAAAGTTCGAGAGAAAAGAATCTCAGTTTTTGAAGAATCATACGAACCCGCCACGCGAGCAATTTTTACTAAAGAGTCAATTTATGTTCCAAAGGGTTTGTATTATTCTAAAGGACATACATGGCTCAATTTGACTGAAGATGGAAAACTCAAATTAGGTATTGATGATTTTATTAATAAAGTATTGAAACCAAAGAAAGTGAATGTTTTGGTTTCAGAGGGTACAAAGGTTAGAAGAGGTGAGCCAATCATAGAAGTATTTACCAATTCAAGTAAAGTAAAAATTTATTCGCCAGTTGATGGAATTGTATCTTCATTGAATAAAAATATTATTGAGCATCCAAACTATGTTAAAGAAAATCCATATCATCAAAATTGGTTCATAGAAATTGATTCAGTTGATCTGAAAGATCAAATTCCATCTTTGAAAATAGGCGAAGAAGTTGTCAAATGGATGAAAGAAGAAGTAAGTCGATTTAAAGATTTACTTGCTCATTTATCACCCAAACCGTCTTTAGTAGGTGCAACATTGTATGATGGTGGGAATATAGTTGAAGGAGTTGCAAGATTACTTGATGAAGAAAGCCTTTCAAAATTTGAAAATGAATTTCTGAAAATATCCTGAAGAAATTGAGGTGAAAAATGAATAAAAAAGCATTTCTAATCGATATTACTGAATGTGTTGGTTGCGGCGCTTGTTACGAAGCTTGCAAAGAACAAAATAATCTTCCTGAAACTTCAGATGATCCCTTAAAAGATTCTCTTTCAGATAAAACATATACAATTGTAGAACAAAGAGGCGATTATTTTGTTCGAAATATGTGCAAGCATTGCGAATATCCCACTTGCGTATCTGTTTGTCCTGTTGGTGCTTTTACAAAAACAGAAATTGGTGCTGTTATTTATGATGAGTCAAAATGTTTAGGTTGTAGATATTGTATGCAAGCCTGTCCATTTCAAATTCCGAGATACGAATGGGGTAGTCTTAAACCAAGAGTACAAAAATGTATTATGTGCTATGATAGAGTTAAAGAAGGTAATTTGCCTGCTTGTGCTGAAGCGTGTCCAACGGGAGCAACATTATTTGGCGATCGTGATGAGATGATTGCTCTGGCAAAGCAAAAGATAGCAGAAGAACCTGAAAAATATTATTCCCATATTTATGGTCTCGAAGAAGTTGGTGGAACATCGGTTTTGTATCTCTCACCTGTACCATTTGAGGAACTTGGATTTAATACAAAACTACCAGCAACTGCGTTACCTAATTTTACTCACGAAGCACTTTCAAAAATTCCAACTCTGGTTACAGTTGGTGGTGTTTTACTAACAGGATTTTATTGGTTAACAAATCGAAAAAATGAGATAGCTAAAGAAAAATATTCCAGTCAGCAAAAACAGCGAGGTGAAGAATGAATTCAAATATAGAAAGATTATTAAAACCAACATTCTGGAAAGTTGTTGCAACAATTATCATCATCTTAGGTCTATATACAATCTATTTAAGATTTACTGGTGGGTTGGCTGCAGTAACTAATTTGAGTGATCATTTTCCATGGGGATTGTGGATTGGTTTTGATATTCTCTGTGGTGTAGGAATGGCAGCAGGTGGTTTTACACTTTGCGCTGTTGTTTATATTTTTAATATTAAAAAATTTAAGCCTATAATTCGACCGACAATTCTTACAGCATTTCTTGGTTATCTTCTTGTGATCTTTGCTTTACTTATTGATCTTGGTAGACCCTGGGCTATCTGGCATGCAATAATAATGTGGAATCCAAACTCTGTAATGTTTGAAGTTGCATGGTGCGTGATGCTTTATACGACAGTCTTATTTCTTGAATTTAGTCCAGTTATCCTTGAAAGATTTAAAGCTGAAAGACTTCTCAAAATTATTCGAGGTATTACAATACCATTGGTAGTACTTGGAATTTTATTATCAACTCTTCATCAATCATCACTTGGAGCTTTATATTTGATAGCTCCGACTAAGATGCATCCACTTTGGTATTCAACAAATTTACCCTGGTTCTTTTATTTGAGTGCGATTGGCGTTGGTTGTGCAATGATAATATTTGAATCTTATTTGAGTGCAAAAGCTTTCAAAAAGAATCTTGAATTTGAACTTGTATCGGAAGTTGGCAGATGGATTATAGTTGTTATGAGCGCTTATCTAACATGGCGATTTATGGATTTGCTATTAAATGACAAATTAAATCTTTTATTTGAAAAATCTTTCGAGACATTACTTTTCTGGCTTGAGATAATAATTGGTGTAATCGTTCCTGTTATTTTATTGAGTAAACAAAAGATTAGATTAAACCGTGTAGGTTTATTTGTCTCAGCTTGTTTTGTTATAGGCGGTTTTCTACTTAATCGATTAAATGTTAGCGTAACTTCTTTACAATCTACTACAATTGTTTCCTATTTCCCATCAGTGTATGAGATTATTATAACATTGTTTATTGTAACATTAGGAGTGGTAATTTTTAATCTCGCAGTTCAATATCTCCCTGTTTTTGAAAAATCAAAAGAGACTATTCCAATTGAATTTGAAATTCTAACGGACGAAGATTTTAAAACCGAAGCAGCTAAATAAAATGAGTGTAAAGATGTTAACTCAAAAATGTATCTGGATGGAATGTGGATTTGTTGAATATAAATTATGTGAAAGAAATTATGATTGTGAAAATTGTCCTTTTGATATTGCAATCAAAAAGGCAAGAGAATTAAATATGACTGAGGAAAAAAAACTAAATAGTCTGCCATCCGATTCAAATAAAATTATTACTCCTGATCATATTTGGATCTTAAAAGAGAGTGATATTTATACATTTGGACTTGATGATTTTGCACAAATGTTTTTTGACCATAATTGTTCAATAGCTTTTCCTGAAGTCGGTTCATCTTTATATGAAGGAAGAACTTTCCTTTGGATCATTGGTTCATTTGGTGCAATTGGATTTCGTTCTCCAATTGATGGAAATGTTATCTGGATAAATTCAGAGATCAAAAAAAATCCACAAAAGTTCTTTGAAAAAAATTCTCTTGATATTGACTTGATTAAAGTTAAGGGGGAGCACGAAATTCAATTAAACCAGGTTTACAAATTTAATGATCGACATAACTTACATAATAGTGATAAGTATTTAATTAAAGAATTTCTTTTAAAGAAATTCAATGATTCAAAAAGTACAATTACTTTACCAGATGGTGGTGAATTTAGGAAAGAGATTTTAAATGAATTATCAAATATTGACTACCTAAAATTACTCAGGATACTTTTCAACAAAAAAAATAAGGAGCGAAGTTCATGAAAAAAGTATTGATGTTAACAATTACTATTTTTCTTGTAATAAACTTTAATGGTTTTTCTCAAAATAAATATGTTGGAATTAAAGCTTGTGCTTCTTGCCATAAGGGTGAAAAAAATAATTTTATTTATGAAAAATGGTTGAAGACAAAACATGCTGAAGCATATAATACTCTCAAATCTGAAAAGTCAAAAGAAATTGCGAAAAAATTAAATTTAAAGAGTGATCCCACAGAAAGCATAGAATGTTTGAAGTGCCATGCGACTGGATATTTTCCAGGTGAACAATCATTAGCTACAAATAAAAAAGAAGATGGTGTTACTTGCGAAGCGTGTCATGGTCCTGGTTCAGCATATAAGAATAAACATGGTAAAGAGAAAAAAGAAGAAGGAATAAAGCTCGGATTGGTGATAGGTACAAATGATGAAAAAATTTGTAAGAAATGTCATAATTCAGAGAGTCCAACTTACGCTGGTTTTAATTACAAAAAGGATTGGGAAAAAGTAAAACATTAAAAGTTTTTTCAGTCCTCTCTTCTTAACAAGGAATAGCCCGAATTGAAATAGTTTATTGTTATCAACTTTTCGGGCTATTCTAATCTTTGAATCTAATATTAATCTGGTTAAGTTTGTAACGAGATGAGGTTTTTGTGATGCAAGGAAATGAAAAAAAGGGGGTTAATAATCCTTTAAGTGAAAAGAAATTAAAATTAGAATTTCGTACAATTAAAATTTTTAATACCCTCGCTTTTAAGTTGATCATAAGTCTATTTATTCTTTTTTTAATAATTTTTTCTGTCATTACTTATGTTAATATTCAAAAGAATAAAGAACATATTATGGATATTGTTGAAAAGAACATTATCAGAACCGGTGATATTATTAAAAGATCAACCCACTATTCCATGCTTTTGAATCGAAGAGAAGATGTTCATCAAATTATTAAAACTATTGGTAATGAACCTGAAGTTGAAAGAATTAATGTTTATAATAAGCAAGGAATAATATCATTTTCAGATGATAGTTTACTTTTAAATAAAAAGGTTGATATGACATCAGCCGAGTGTTCACCATGCCATTCAATTGAAAATCCTAAACTGTATCTTAAAATTGAAGAACGAACACGAATCTTTACAAACAATAATGGGGATAAAGTTATTGGATTAATTATTCCAATTGAAAATGAGCCTAATTGTTCAAATGCAGTCTGTCATGCTCATCCAGAAGAACAAAAACTTCTCGGCGTTATCGATGTTCAAATGTCTCTCAAATCAGTTGAAAACAAAATTGAACAAAACAAAAAGACTCAAATTATTAATTCTGTAATTGTTGCTTTAGTGATATCATTATTTAGCGGAATATTTGTATGGATTATGGTTCATTTAAAAGTAAGAGAATTAATTAATGGGACGAAAGAAATTGCTAAAGGCAATTACGATTTCAGGATAAATTTGAAATCAAAAGATGAATTAGGAGAACTTTCTCATCACTTCAATAATATGACAGCTCATCTTCAAAAAGCATTAAATGAAATCAAGTCACTCAATGAAAATTTGAATTTGAAGATTAAAGAAAAAACAGAACAGTTAAAAAGCATTTACAATCATGTAAATCAAATTGAAAAAATAGCCTCTCTTGGCAAACTTTCTGCGACTGTTGCCCATGAGTTAAATAATCCACTGGAAGGTATACTTACATATTCAAAACTCATTCTTAAGAAATTAAAAAACAATCTTAATGAAGAAGACAAAAGTAAAATTATAAATTATCTTGAATTAATTGCTTTTGAAGCTGATAGATGTGGAAATATTGTTAAGAACCTTCTACTTTTCTCTCGCGCCGGTGAGACAAATTTTCTACCTAATGACTTAATTTCAATAATTGAAAGAAGTTTGATGTTAATAAATCATCATCTTCAACTTAATAACATAAAACTCGAAAAAAATTTATGTTGCAATTATCTTGAAATGGAATGTGACAAGAATCAAATTCAACAAGCAATACTTGCAATTTTAATTAATGCAGTTGAAGCAATGCCAGAAGGAGGTAAATTATCTATAAAAGTCTATTGTTTAGAATCACTTGTTTATATTGTTATAACTGACACAGGTATTGGAATTCCTAAAGAAAATCTTGATAAAATTTTTGAACCATTCTTTACAACAAAACAAGGTGCAAAAGGAACCGGACTCGGTTTATCTGTTGTATATGGCATAGTTAAACAACATCACGGTAAGATAACAGTTGAAAGTGAATTAAATAAAGGAACACAAGTAACCTTAATTTTTCCCAAAAAAATATTGTCAGAAATGGGATGAGGTAATTTATGAACAATTCAAATTTTAAAATTTTAATTGTAGATGATGAACAAATTGTTAGAGATTCTTTAACACATTGGTTCGAAGAAGATGGTTATCAGGTAAGTTCTGCTGCTGATGCATTTGATGTTTTGCGTGATTTAGAACCTGGTAAGTATGATATAATGCTTGTGGATATTAAAATGCCAAAAATGAGTGGACTGGAATTACTGGAAAAAGTAAAATCAATAGATCCTGATTGTATTGTAATAATAATTACAGCTTATGCATCTGTTCCTTCTGCAGTTCAGGCATTAAAGAATGGAGCCTTTGATTATGTTACCAAACCAATAGATCCCGATGAACTTTCGCATTTAATTAAAAACGCAATAAAACAAAAAACATTAAAACAGGAAAACATTGCACTAAAAACAAGTATTGATGAACTTTTTAGTTTTGAAGGTTTAATTGGTGAAAGCCAGGAGATGAAAAAAGTTTTTGAACTGATAAAAATTGTTGCTCCTCAAGATACAACTGTTATGATTCGTGGTGAAAGTGGCACAGGTAAAGAACTAATAGCTCGTGCAATTCATATGAATTCTCCAAGAAGATATTATCCAATTATTCCAGTTAATTGTGGCGCGTTTACCGAAACATTACTGGAGTCTGAACTTTTTGGTCATGAAAAAGGAGCTTTTACTGGTGCTCAATATCGTCGCAAAGGAAAAATAGAAATGGCAAATGGAGGAACGCTCTTTTTAGATGAAGTTGGGAGTGTCTCTCCGAAAATGCAGATTGAATTATTAAGAGTTCTTGAATCAAAACAATTTACTCGAGTGGGTGGGAACGAAATTGTTAAGGTAGATTTTAGATTAATTTCAGCTACTAATGAAAATCTTGAAAAATTAGTTGAAGAAGGTAAGTTTCGTGAAGATCTTTATTATAGATTAAATGTATTTACTATTTATGTACCACCTCTTCGGGAAAGACGAAGTGATATTCCAATACTTGCTAATTATTTTGTACAAAAATTTGCCAAGCAAATGAACAAACCTGCTCTTAAAATCTCTGATGAAGCTATGGATATTTTACTCAACCACAGCTGGCCTGGTAATGTTCGAGAACTTGAAAATGCAATTGAAAGAGCTATGGTAGTTGGAAAACCACCTGAAATCAAACCCGATGATTTACCATTCCACATTGAAAAAAATTTCACAAATGATGTCGATTCACTTGAAGTAGTTGAAAAAAATCATATTAATAGAGTTTTAAAAAAATACGATTGGAATATTTCCAGAGCTGCTGCGGCACTTGAAATTGATCGAGTTACTCTTTACAATAAGATTAAAAAATACGGACTTCAAAAAAGTTAATTTATGCCGCAAGCAGCTATTCTTCTTATTAATTTTAATTCAAGTTCCCTGATCCCATATATTGAAGAAAATCTTTATAAAAATTTTTCACTAAAATGTGACCTGATTATTCCCCGTATTGATTTAAGTCAATATTACTCTGAAACAAGAGACCAGTATTATTCAACTAAGCTAATTGAATATTCATTAACAAAATACAGTGAATATGAAAAGATATTAAGTTTAACCGATTTCGATCTTTATGTCCCCGTTCTCACATTTGTTTTTGGTGAAGCACAATTAAATGGTAAAGCTGCTATTGTCTCAGCTCATCGTTTATATCCTGAGTTTTATGGATTACCACAAAATGATGAATTATTCCTTTCAAGATTAATAAAAGAAATTAATCACGAGCTTGGTCATACTTATGGTTTAAAACATTGCATTGATTTTGAGTGTGTTATGCATTCTTCGTCAAATGTAGATGAAATTGACATTAAATCGGAAAATTTTTGTAATTCCTGTAAACAAAAAATTAAATAATTAAATCCTATAAATTTATTTGCGACAAGTTTTAACTGACTATTATTTAGTTTTTTCTAAAAAATTTGAAGCATGATTTAATTATTCACTACATCATTGTAGCAGAAATATCATCCATTTAGTAAAACAAAAGACAAAATAATCACTTCTAAAATTTTGCTACATAATCTGTATTTTAGAAAAAAAAGAATAAAAGAATAAAAGAATGAAAATTAACCTGTTTGCTGTGTTAGCAGTCACAGTATTTACTTTTATCTTGCATATTCTCTGGTATTCAAAAATTCTATTTGCGAATCTTTTTATCAAGAATATTGGTTTTGATTTGCTTTCAAAAGGTTCCTGGATGATATTGAAACCAACTTATCATAAATCGTTTTATGGTAGTAGTAGCTTAATATTTATTTACGAAGTAGTTGCTGCATTTATAACAAATTATGTTCTTGCATCAATAATTTTTTTGTTGAATGCTGCGGATTTCTGGAGAGGTTTTCAATTGGGAATAATTGTCTGGATTGGTTTTGTTGCAATGCCACAATTTTCGACAGTCACTTTCGAGAAACGAAATTTTACAATTTATCTAATTCACATAACAAACCGCTTAGTTGCATTATCAATTAGTGGTGGAATATTAGCAATCTGGAAATAAACAATGAGGTTAAAAGTGAAAAAAATATTTTTTGTTTTTCTATTGATTTTATCTCAATTCACATTCGCTCAGGATAAAAGAGCTTTAGAAATTGAAGATATGTTTAGAATTAAAAGAATTTCACAAACAACTCTTTCGCCTGATGGAAAATTTGTAGCCTATGTTTTAACAACTATAAATTATGACGAGAACAAGGGAACAAGTGATATCTGGATTTATGACTTGCAAAATGGTGAACATAAAAATCTAACAAATACTCCATATTCAGAAAATTCTCCTTATTGGTTTCCAGATTCAAAACATCTTGCGTTTGTATCATTTAAGACAGGTACTCCACAAATTTTTAAAATAAATATTGAAAAGACTCAAGAAGCAGAACAATTAACAGAACTTTCTACCGGAGCGAGTGGTCCAGTAATTTCTCCTGATGGAAATTTATTGTTATTTGTATCGGAAGTTTATCCTGATTGTTTGAATGATGAGTGTAATAAACAAAAAGAATCAGAAAAAGAGAGTAGTAAAGTTAAAGCAAAAATTTTTGATCAATTAATGATCCGACACTGGGATTCATGGCGAGATGAAAAACGAAGTCATTTGTTTCTACTTAATCTTAAGACTAAAGAACTTACAGACATTACTGAAGGAAGTATTCATGATGTCCCGCCAATTGCACTCGGTGGAAAATTAGATTATCTTTTTTCTCCTGATAGCAAAGAAATTTGTTTTGTTACAAATACTGATAAAATGATTGCAATTTCAACAAATAATGATTTATGGATAACCACATTAGATGGTAAAGTAAAAAGAAAAATCACAACAAACCAGGGTAATGATAATCAGCCCGTTTATTCTCCAGATGGTAAATATATAGCTTACCGACAGATGGCAAGACCCGGCTTTGAAGCTGATAAATTAGATCTGATTCTTTATGATCGTAAAACTGGTAAAATTCAAAATTTGACTGAAAATTTTGAGCGATCAGTTGAAGAAGTATTATGGTTACCTGATTCAAAAGGAATTATTTTTTCTGCAGACAATCATGGAAGACGGGTTATTTATAAAATTGATATCTCAACAAAAAATATTACAACTATTTATGATAAACACTGGAATACAGATTTAAATATTTCAAATGACGGATCGTTTTTAATTTTTAACCAAAGTTCAGTAACTCGTCCAGTCGATATCTTTAAACTGGATTTGAAATCAAAAGCACTTACAAAGCTTACTGATTTTAACGATGAACTTTTATCTCAGATTGAAATGATGCCACTGGAAGAATTTTGGAGCCCTGGTGCAGATGGTGTCCAAATTCATAATTTAATGGTTAAACCTCCATTCTTTGATCCTGATAAAAAATATCCTATGGTGTTTTTAGTTCACGGTGGACCTCAAGGAGCCTGGGAAGACTTGTGGCATTATAGATGGAATCCTTCTCTTTATGCATCTCGCGGATATGTTGTAATTATGCCTAATCCAAGAGGCAGCACAGGATATGGACAAAAATTTACGGATGAAATAAGCGGTGATTGGGGGGGAAAAGTTTATATTGATTTAATGAATGCTTATGATTACGCAATAAAGAATTTTTCTTTTATTGATAAAAATAAAACTGTTGCAGCTGGTGCTTCGTATGGCGGTTATATGATGAACTGGATTGCCACTCAAACGGATCGATTCAAAGCAATTGTTTCTCATGCAGGTGTATTCAATACTGAAAGTATGTATGGAACAACTGAAGAATTATGGTTTGTTGAGTGGGAATTTAAAGGAACACCATGGACTAATAGAAAATTATACCAGAAGTTTTCTCCACATATGTACGTAGATAAAATTAAAACCCCGATACTTGTAACTCATGGAGCATTTGATTTCCGTGTCCCTGAATCTCAAGCTTTTGAATTGTTCACATCTTTACAAAGACTTGGAGTTCCTTCTCGATTGGTTTACTTTCCAGATGAAACCCATTTTGTTGCAAAACCACAAAATTTCAAATTGTGGATGACGGAAATTTTTAATTGGTTTGAAAAATGGTTAAAGTGAAAATTTAAGCTTTAGGTTTAGTGAGAAGTTCATTTGAGGAAATTTGTTAAGATTAATTGATTGTTTAATTATATAGTGAAAAATCTGAAATTAGTTTTTTGTAAAGATTGCTTCGTCGTTTCACACCTCGCAATGACAGCTACAAAGAACTGTCATTGCGAGTCCCGATGAAGATCGGGAAAGCAATCTTTTCTCTCATTCCTGTCATTGCGAGCGTAGCGAAGCAATCTTTCCTGGTTAAACCAACAATTCCCCAAAAGTGCCACATGTTTCTCTTTTGTGAAGGATTGCTTCGAGCCAGCCAGAGGCTGTCTCTCGCAATGACTGCTATAAGGGAACAGTCATTGCGAGTCCCGATGAAAATCTGGAAAGCAATCTTTTCTCTCATTCCAGTCATTGCGAGCGGAGCGAAGCAATCCTTTGTGGTTAAGCCAACAATTTCCCAAAAATGCCAATTGTTTCTCTTTTGTGAAGGATTGCTTCGAGCCAGCCAGAGGCTGTCTCTCGCAATGACTGCTACAAAGAACAGCCATTGCGAGTCCCGATGAAGATCGGGAAAGCAATCTTTTCTCTCATGCCAGTCATTGCGAGCGGAGCGAAGCAATCTTTTGTGGTTAAGCCAACAATTTACCAAAAATGCCAAATGTTTCTCTTTTGTGAAAGATTGCTTCGTCGTTTCACTCCTCGCAATGACCGGCTCAGGTGTCAAAGATTGTATCAAATGATTTAAGAATGTATGATCGCAAAACCTGTGAAAATGAGAGTTTTTTATTTACTACTAAGTTTAAGCGATCTAAATTTCCTGTACGTTAAGGAATCAGTTGAAAAATTAATATACTCCCCGTTTAACCACATTAAAGCCTGGTCTTTGTAGTTTTTATGACCAATGTGTCCCGATTGTCCACTTGTGATTATTATAAATGAACTATCGATGGTTGAAAGGTCAACAATTTGTCGCATTGAAGGTCCTAAATAATTTTCATATGGTTCATTAAACTTAAAACTTGTATTCATTAAAGTTGTTTGATCACCACCAACTGGATAAGGTCCAATATCAATAAAATGATCAATCAATTGATTTTGTTTGCTAAAAAGATGATGAAACTTTACAGTATGAATTTTACCCCATTGCCATTCGTTGATGTTTTTTCCAAATTTTAATTCTAATTCTTTAATGGCTTCTGCAAGACTTCGTCTTATAATCTCGTTTTTAGTTTCAATTTCTTTAGTTGTGATATTATCAAATATAGATATTGAATCGGGAATGTTTTCATTAAGTAATTTATAAATCACTCTTAGTGGAACATTATCAACAAAAAGAAATTGTTTATAGAGTTGTTCACCGAGTTCATCTTCAAAAGTATTTTTCATTAACTTAGTTAGAAAGACGCCATACACAGCTGCCAATGGATTGTATTTAGTTAGTTTTCCATCCCAGTTTTTGAAAAGTTTTATGACCTCATTCAAATTTTTGTTTTTAATCTCAACATTTTCGAATGCTTTGAGAATATGCATCCTTATTTTCTTTGCATAAGGGGAGACAACATCATTCTGAAATTTTATAAAGTCATCAACTGAAAATTCTTTTTTCTCTCTCAATAGTTGATTAATTCTTTCAGCTCGAGATGAGGGTTCCCATAAATTACCGACAAGATAAATAAATTGATGAGTGGGCGGATTATTATTTGTAGCAATGTATCCTTGAGAAGGGTTCAGTAACTCAGGTAATGATTCAAAACTCAAATATGAATACCAATCGTTGGAATTAGAAGTCCCATCAAGTGGGAATAAATAATTTGTGTAATTTCTGACTGGAATTTTTCCAGCTGCTTTATAAAAGATATTTCCTTTAGAATCGGCACATAAAAAATTTTGTGCTGGGCAGTTAAAATGCTTTAGTGCATCTTTGAATTCAGTGTAGTCTTTTGCTTTATTAATTTTATAAAATGCAAGTAATTCATCACTGATTTCATAACCAGTCCATTTCATAGAAAAAGCATGTGAAAGATCCGATTCCAATAAAAATTTATTTGCCCTCTCAATTAAAGGACCTCTGTGATTTGATTTAATCTCAATTATTAAATCTGAGGAATCTTTAATTCTAATTGTATCTTTTTTAATATCTAAATTTTTCCATTCTTGATTAAATAAATATTTAGTCCCTGTTGAATCAAGTTTTTCGTAATAAAGATCACAATCATCGAGCATCAAATTAGTTAATCCCCATGCGATATTTTCGTTTTTACCAATGACAATTGAAGGTGAGCCTGGAATTGTTACACCCGAAACTTTTAATGTTGGTGAGTTGAGTGAAACTATATACCATTTTGATGGGAGCGAATACATAAGATGTGGATCATTTGCCAGAATTGGTTTTCCAGAACTTGAGAGTTTTGATGAAATAACCCAGCTATTACTTCCAGAATAAGAGAAATTTAAACCGAGAAGTTTTCTTAATTCAAAATTAGTTTTTAAAAAATTTTGTAATAATTCTAATGAAGAATCTGTTAATTTTCGTGAGGTGTTTTCAAAGTTTAAATTTTCTTTTAGCTCTTTAGAAATATTTAGTTGCGATGATGGAATTATTGTAGGTCCATCTGAAGGATAATCTGGAACGAATTGCATTAATTTTTCAGGAGTCAATTTATTTTGAATTTGGGCATAAACGACATCAACCCACCAACCGAGATTTAATTCCCAGGCAATCAATCTAGCAATTAAATACACTTGATATGGTTCCCATTTCTCAGGTTGATAATTTAGTAAATCAAATTCAATGGAAAAATCACCTGAGTATTTTTCAAGATAAGCATTGATTCCATTGGTGTATGAAGAACAAATTTTTTTACTTAGCGGTGAAGAATTATTGTAAAGTTTTTTTGCAAGTTCATCAAATCCCGCTGTTCGAAACATTAAGTCAAATTCAATAACTTTCGAACCAAATACTTCGGAAAGTCTTCCCATTCCAGCTCTTCGGCTAATATCCATTTGAAATAATCTATCCTGTGCATGAACAAATCCAAGTGCAAAAAATAAATCATCTTCTGATGAAGCTTCGATATAAGGAATTCCAAATTCATCTCGATAAATTTTTATTTCTGATTTTATGCCATCGATAGAAATCTCTCCCTCTAACTGGGGAAAAGATTTTTTAATGAGTCTGTTAGCAAGAATAAATGAGAATGCTAAAATGATACTAAAAACAATTAGAAAGCCAATAAAGATTTTTAATTTTCTGTTCATATAATAAAAATTTTTTTAATTATTAGAATCAAAAATTTTTTTAAGTGATTATCGTTTTTAATTAGTACTTAGAATGCTTCTCCAATACCAAGATGAAATTGAACAGCATCAAAAAATTTTCGCTTGAAAATAAAATTATGTGAGTATGGGTCAAATAATTGAGTTCCTATATCTAACCGGACTGGTGCAAATGAAGTGTAATATCTCAATCCAAATCCAAAAGTTATAGCAATCGTTTTAAGAGAAACATCTTTTAATCCATTCCAGCTATTACCAAAATCAAAAAAGATTGCAGAACCAAAATCTCCAAATAAAATATTTCTTGATTCGATTGAACTTTCAAATAAAACTCGTCCGCCAATTTCAGATATTGTAATTAGTTTACCCTGATTGTCAATGAAGGTATAAGTTGGTCCAAGACCTCTTGCACGCCAACCCCGAATTGAATTAGACCCGCCAGAATAAAATCGTTTATTCTGAGAAATTGATTTTTCACCCTCAATTTTTTGTATGTAGCCAAATTTAATTTTATAAGCTATTGCTCCATGAGCGGGTTTCCATGGATTAGTGTAAATATTAATTCCAAATAATGTTTTGTAATACTGAATGTTTCTGTCTTTAATTTCGCTGAAAAGATTTTTCAAGTAGGGTAAAAGACCTGTGTATTCTACAGAAATTTGAAGGTTATACCCGCTGGTTGGATAAAAAATATCGTTTGCATGATTTGCGAATAGATCGACTCCAAGAATTGTATTTGAATGAGTGAGAAATGATTCACTTTCTTTTTTAAGAAGTGCTTCTGTAGTGTCTTCAGGTGATATAGGGAAGCCGGAGGAAATTAGAATTCCTTTTATATAGTCAAATGATAGCTGTGGCTTGAAATTAATTTTTTCTGATTCATAGCCAAGATAAATACTATAGTAATTGAAAAAAACAAATTTTGGTAATTCAAAAAGAAATGAAAGCTTTGCACCGGTATTAAAATAACGGTAAAATTTTTGTTGTTCAGCTGATGTATAAAAATCAAGCTTGCCTTTGATATCTTTATAAAATAAATATGGTTGTTCAATACTTATATTTATTCCTGCTAAACCAAGTACAGTTGTGTCTTTTAAGCCATTTTTACCAAAGACATCTTTATAATTTATATTAAAAATATCTTGCGTTACTGCAGACCCCTCGATTGTAAATTTTCTGGCTTTGCCAAAAAAATTCTTTCTTGTATAATTAATTCCAACGCCAATATTAAATCTATTTGTTTGATTATTAACAATAAGTTCCGGACCAAGTTCATTCATCTTTGCAACATCTACACTGATATTAATTGGAACAGTGGAATGAGTCGTTTCAGCTATCACTCCTGAAACAAGTGCAGATGTAAAAAGACCGGTTCGATATAATCTTAATTGCCCCTCAATATTTTTTGAGTGATTATATTTATCATTCTTTTTTATACCAACAAGATTAATTATTAAATCATCATCAACTTTGTCTTTAGATGAGCCACTTTTTTCAACTATTACATTACTAACAGTGAAGTATCTTCCAGGTTTAAAATATAAAACTACATCGACAATTTTATTAAGTGTATCGATTGTAGCAATTATTTTATCTTTTTCGGCGAGCATAAAACCAAAATTTCTAAGTTCGTTTACAATTCTATCAGCATCAGCTTCAATCTTATCGCGCTGGAAATAACTGTTTTCTTGAATTTTTTTCTCCCTTAAAATCTTCAGATATAACCATTGACCAATTTTCGATGAATCTATTCCTATATATTTGTATGAATTTATTTTAAATCTTTGACCTTCATTAATATTGAAGATTAATTCTGCACTTTTATTGTCTTCATTTAATTTGTACTCGTAGTCAGCATCAACAAAAAAGAATCCGTTATCACGATAAAATTTTTTAATTCGATTCAAATCTTCCTCGAGATTTAATGAATCGAAATATACAGGTTCTTTGCCTAAACTTGTGAACTTATTAAGGAATTTCCATAACCAGAAAGGAGATTCTTTTGATAAAATAATTCCTGAAAGTATTCCAGCTGAAAATTGTTCATTCCCCTCAAAACGAATTTTCTTTAATTCAAATTCCTGAGGTAATATAGTTGATACAAAGACAAAAAAAATTAAAACAAAGGGAAATTTTTTCATTGATTACCAGAGACCCTTTGGTGAAATTTCTCTTTGATGATCAATTGCATATCTAATTATAATATCAATGTAATCAGGCAACTTTGGTGGTTGAATATCAAATTGTCTCAATAAGTTAGTTGTTTTTTTACACTTAAAAAATAAATCGTGATCAAAATAATCTATTAATTCTGGATAAAGTCCTGTTAAATTTGATATAAAATTATTCTTCATAAGTTTTCGAGCGAATGTATAATTAACCTTAATGGGTATTAATTTCTTGTTCAAAATTTTACCAAATAAATCAATTAGTTGCATCTGAGAAAGTGGTTCTGGATCACAAAGATGATATGTTTCATAAATTGAGTTTAATGTCGAGAGTGAAGCAATACCTTTTACAACATAATCAACCGGAATTAAATTAACTGGATTAGCTCCAGTTCCTATTTGGGTCATAAGACTTACTCGTGGTAATTTTTTAATTAAAAAAATAACTGGGTATGGTCCATCAAATTTATTTGTTTCTCCAGTTTTTGAATCACCAATGACAATAGAAGGTCTGTAAATAATGAATGGAATTTTATCTTTATTTTCTCGTATTATTTTTTCAGATAGAAATTTTGATTCCTCGTAGTAATTCTTGAAAGATTGTCCTTTATCGAAATCATCTTCAGTAAATTCACCTCGATGCCAGCCAGCCACATAGCAAGTACTGATGTGATGAAACTTTTCCAGTGCGGGTAATTTTTTGGCAAATTCTATAAGATTTTCTGTCCCTTTTACATTTATTTCATAGGCGAGATTTTTTGATACTCGTAAGTCATATACCGCGGCAAGGTTAAAAATTTCGGAGATAGAATTAAGTTCTGAATAACCATCATAAATTATTCCAGGATAAGTCAGGTCTCCTTCGACTATTACTAACTTGCTTCTTAAATGGTCAAATTGATTCTCCAATTTTTGAATTTGTTTTTGAGCCTGATTGATAAATTTACTCTGAACCAGAAGGTATGCTTTTGCATCATCTCTTTGTTTAAGCAATTCAGGAATTAATTTTGAAGTGATAAAACCAGGAAATCCAGTAATGAAAATATTTTTATTCATATCGAATTTTTAATTTTCTTTCAGATAGATCATCTATAAATTTTGATTCAATTTTTTTTCTAAAAAAATCAATTAATTCAAGTTTAGATTTATCTTTCAAGTTTTGAGAATAGATTTGAGATACACTCCCATCTTCCAGTAGGGTAGTATAAGATTTGAAGATTTCTGTGTACTTAGGGTCAAAAAGATATTGATAAACTTCGAGATTCCTTGAACCAATAAACGCAGAACCACTATTGTAATAAATAAATTTTTTTGATGAAAAAAAGGTTAATGTATCCATTTCAGCGCCATCGCTTATTCCATCGAGTATTTCCGATTTGTACTTGATCACATTTGAAGTATCAAGTGGTGTTAAAATAAAAAATCCTATTCCATAATTCTCATTTTCATAAATTCCATTAAATGATTTTAATGAATCGTCAAGATAGACGAGCAAAATTTTTTTCATCAGAACTGAATCTGAATAAGAGTATGGATCAAGATTTTTGAGTTTTAATGAGTCAATTGTGGATAGAAGCTCTGGTTTTGTTTCGTCTTTTTTGCAAGAAACAATAATCAAGCAACTAATAAATAAAAACAGGAGTGCCAATCGGACAAATTTCATATAATTCCTCAATTTCTGAATTGTTAACAGCGATTGAACCATCAGTCCAGTTAAAAACAAATGGTAAGTTTCTCAATATAAAATCAAATTTACCATTTCCGTGAATTTTAATGTATCCACCAAGTTTAGTATTCATTGGCGGGCATTTTTTCAAAATGTATGCATTTTTTATTTCATTAAATTCTAATTCGGATATTAAATGTTCTTTTAGACCTCTAACTGCATCATTCAAAGATGGATAATTTAAGATGAGAATATTTCCTAATCCATTTGTGTTCTTCTTCGAACAAATGAAATAATCTCCAGCTGGAGTGTATTTATCGTCTTTTGAATATTTTGAAAGTTTTGGGTTGCCCCCAAGAGCAATGTTATATGTTTTGATAAGAATTGTATCTATGTAAAGGTGAAGTTTATAATCAATTTTATTAACAACAATTTTTACTTTTTCAATTTTGTTTATATTTCGTTCTTTGATTAAGTCATTCAGGTTTCTTTTATTAAGGTCGAGAAAAATTCCATAGGCAATCATTCCCAGAATAAAAACAATCATGCCGCCTAAATAAAGAATTAAGTTTCTAATCATTTGTTAATTAAATCAAGTTTTTTTGTATGGATATTCGACAACCACAACTGAATACATTCCACCTCTGGGATTAAATTCACCTGTCACTTTAATGTATCTTGGTTGTAAAACTTTAACCAGATCATCGAGAATGAAATTAACTACACTTTCATAAAATATTCCATCATTACGAAATGAATTGAAATAATATTTCAATGATTTAAGTTCAACGCATTTTTTATCGGGAATATATTCAATTGTTATTTTTCCAAAATCTGGATTACCAGTTTTTGGACATACAGATGTAAATTCCGGTTGTACATGTGTAATTAAATAATCTCTATCGGGGTATTGATTATCGAATGTTTCGAGTATCTTATATTTTTCGTTCATGATTTCCTCAAATATATTTTGGTTTAATACGATAAGGGATGGGATCATCAAAACCAGCTTTTTGAAATCCTCTTAATCTTAATGCACAGCTATCACATTCACCACAGGCAATTTCTTCATCTTTGTAACAGCTCCATGTCAGATGAAATGGTGCGTTTAATTCCATTCCTTTTTTAACAATATCGGCTTTCGTCATATCAATCAATGGTGTTTCGATTTTAATTTTTGTTGAAGGTTTTGTGCCCAGTTCGATTACTTCATTAAATTTTTCATAAAAAACTTTTCTACAATCTGGATATCCAGACGAATCTTCCTCAACTGCACCAATGAAAATTTTCTCTGCACCAATAACTTCAGCCCACGAAACTGCCATAGAAAGAATATTGGCATTCCTAAATGGCACATAAGAAGTAGGAATTTCTTTTGAATCAAGATTTGCTGGACTTACATCAATTTTCTCATCAGTTAGAGATGAACCACCAATTTTTCGAAAGAAATCAGTATCAAGGACTAATCTATATTTTGCATTGAAGTAATCTGCAAGATCGTGAAATGCTTTTAATTCTCGTCTTTCTGTCCGTTGACCATAATTTAAATGTAACATTGCAAGATCATAATTCTGAGCTGCAATTGCGGCTGTAACACAGCTATCCATTCCACCACTGGCGAGTACAACCGCAAGTTTTTTTGAATTGCTATTAGTAATCATGACATTTATTCTATTAATTATTTACCAATTCCAATTTACTTAATTTGTACAGAATGCTCAGCAAATGCATCAAGGGTTTCATAAACACGAACAGTTATGGCTGATATATTGTCGGGTATGTTTGAATTTAAAATTCTTTTCGTAATGTAAATTGATATATTTTCAGCTGTTGTCGGTGAATCAATTATAACTACTCGCTCATTTATTTTTTTCGCAATTTCAATTAATTCTTTATCATTCATGTCACAAATAATTGAATGATCAAGTTCATCAAGAATAGGATTCACAATTTTAAAGATATCATAAAAATCAATTAACATTCCATTATGATCGAGTTGACCTTCAAATTGAATGAATGCTTTATAAGAATGTCCGTGTAAATTTTTGCATCGACCTGAATGAAATGGAAGTCTATGTGCCATTTCCCAGTGAAATTCTTTTGATACTTTCATTCTATCCTCAATTTATTCATTTATATTAAATTTTAATTCAGTACCCCCGACAGGACTCGAACCTGTGCTTCCGGCTCCGGAGGCCGGTGCTCTATCCAGCTGAGCTACGGGGGCAAACAATTAATTTCAAAATGCAAACTAACATTAGTTTAAAATTTTTTCCATATGTAAAATTTATACATTTTGCTGTTTATACCTGATATTTTTCAGAAAGTTTGATTATTAAGAATGGAATAAATGTTATTAAATTTGATCATAAAAAATTGAGAATCTCATGAAAAAATTAGTTCCAATCACTTTTAGTGTTTTGATATTAATAAATTTTTCTTTTTCAATAAATAAATCGAAACTTTTATGGTTTGATGCTACAGCTAACTTTGAAAGGTTAAGTAATCCTGATTCAATAAAATTTTATGTTCATAAAGCAAAAGAAATTGGTTTTACTGAGCTTGTACTTGATGTAAAACCAATAACAGGTGAGGTACTTTTTAATTCAAACTTTGCACCTAAAATGAAAGAATGGAATGGTATAATTCGACCGGATAGTATTGATTTTATATCTTTATTTATTTCTGAAGCACATAAACTCGGTATGAAGGTTTATGCTTCGTTGAATGTATTTGTAGCAGGACATAATTTTTTTGATCGAGGATTGGTTTATCAGGATAAAGCGCATTGGCAATCTCTAAATTATACTGATTCAGGATTTGTGCCTATTTCAAGACTTAAACATAAATATTCTGCTATGACCAATCCTGCAATGCAAGAAGTTCAGGAACATGAATTAAATATTATTGAAGAAGTTGCAAGTAAATATCCAGAATTGGATGGAATAATTTTAGATCGAGTTCGATATGATGGTATTGAATCAGATTTTAGTATTCTTTCAAAGCACTTATTCGAGGAATACATTAATGAAAAAGTTCAAAATTATCCAGATGATATTTATAAATGGACAATCAACGAAAAAGGTGAAAAGGTGAGAGTTAACGGAAAATTGTTTAATAAATGGTTAGAATGGAGAGCTTCTGTTATCTATGACTTTATGAAAAAAGCAAGAGAGAGATTAAAAAGAATTAATCCAGAAATGTTATTTGGCACTTACACTGGAGCATGGTATCCAGTTTATTATGAAGTTGGTGTAAATTGGGCGAGTCAAAAATATGATCCTTCAAGTGAATATGATTGGGCAACACCAGAGTATAAAATTTTTGGGTATGCTGAACTTCTTGATATTTTTACAGCAGGTTGTTACTTCTTTGAAGTTACAAAAGATGAAGTTGAAAAAATAAACGATGAATTAATTAAACGAAATGAAGCTGGAATGCAAAAAACAAGAGACTACTGGTATTCTGTTGAAGGTTCTGCCGAAATTGCTAAAAGAGTTGTCATGAATGTAGTTCCAGTAATTGGGGGGCTTTATGTCGAACAATATAAAGGACATCCTGAGCAATTTGTAAAAGCCATTAAAATGTGTCTTGATAAAACAGATGGATTAATGATTTTTGATATTGTTCATATCATTAATTTTGGTTGGTGGGAGATTCTCAAAAAAACTTTGAAATGATTTTTTCATTTAATTCGGTTCGTTTATAAATTTTTAGTGCAGATTCTGGAAACTTAAGTACATAAAATTGTCGATAGTTTTCTTGAAACCAGTTTTCATTAACATAAGATTTGTATTTTGGAAATTTTGGGAAGTCAACAATAACATAATTAGGCTAAAATTTTTTTATAGCAAAAGAAAAATCTCTTTTCATTAAATCATTTGCAAAAATTTTACTTAAAATAAGAGAAGTTATTAATTATGATAAAACACTTATTACATTTCCAATTTGCGTGATTAATTCCAGATTTGATTTAATTAAGCGAAATACTATAGAAAGTAAAAATGTGTAAACAAAGGATGTAGTTGCATTCATCTTTTCAACAAAATTGAACTGATATCCCTTTCCTTCTGCAATATTTTCTTCATTAGTATGGAAAATATAAGCATCATCAATTTGAATAAACTTAAAGGCAACAATCTCAATTATTTTTAAAATTAGAATTAACAAAAAAATTTTTGATTTATTTGATCCCACTGAAAATTCCTTTTTCAAAATAACGACTTAAGAAAATAGTAAGTAAAATTGATGGTAACATAGAAAGAACTGAACCTGCAGCAATTAATCTAAAATTATCAACGAATGTTCCAGTCATATAACTTAAACCAACCTGTAAGGTATAATTTTCTTGTGATCTCAAAATGATCAAAGGGAAGAGGAAATCTCCCCATGTTGCAATAAACACTAAGAGTCCCAATGCAATTAAAGATGGTTTAGTCATTGGTAACATAATTTTCCAGTAAAGAACAAATAAACTACAACCATCGACAATTGCCGAATCTTCTATTTCTTTTGGTATGGAAGAAAACGCCTGTCTCATCATAAAAATTGAAAATCCAGAAACCAATGATGGTAAAATTAAGCCTAAAAGATTATCAGTAAGTTTAAGGTTCAATAGAATTAAGTAGAGAGGTATTAAAATCATTTCTTGAGGAATCACAATAGAAACAATAACAATAAATAATAAAAGTTTTTTAAATCGAAAATTTAATCTTGCTAAAACAAAACCCGTAATTGATCCAAGGAAAAGATTTCCTATAACAATGAACAATGTTACGATAAAAGAATTCAAATAATATTTTCCAAATGGAATTGCTTGCCACACATCAATAAAATTTTTAAATGTTAATTTTTCAGGTAACAATTTTGGTGGAAATTGAAAAATTTCTTCTGACCCTTTTAATGAAGTTGATACTAACCATAAGAATGGGAATAAGGCGATTAAAATGAAGCACAATAAAATAAGATTAATGATAATCAATTTCGTAATTCTCATTTTTCTTTTTCAATTAGTTTTATGTTTAGATAAGAAAATCCAGCAGTCAGAAGAAAAACAACAATTCCAATGGTTGAACCATAACTGATATCAAATTTTTCGAAGGCTTGATGATACAAATAGTAAACCAGTGTTTTGTGAGACAAAGGTGCGCCAGGAATTAAAATATATAACTCGGTAAAAAGTTTAATTGCTGAAGAACTGGATAAAACAAGCACGAGGGTTATTGTTGGTTTTAATTGTGGGACAATTATTTGAAATAACCTTCTAAAAAAACCAGCTCCATCTAAGATAGCTGCTTCTTCAACTTCTCTTGAAATGGTCATTAGCCCAGCAAATAAGATGACAAGATAATATCCAAATCCTCGCCAGATTGTTACAACCATCACACTTAAAATGTTTTCCGGATAACTCGATAGCCAATTAATTTTTTGATTAAAAAATAAATTTAAAGTGTAATTCAATATTCCAGAATCTTCATTAAAAATATACCGCCAGATAATTCCTGCAATTATAATTGGAGTAACAACAGGTATAAAATAAATCGTTCTATAAAATTCTTGTCCAGATTGTTTTTCTTTAATTAACATTGCCAGTGAAAGTGAAAGCAAGGTAAGCACTGGAGTAATCAATAAATAAATTAAAGAATTTATTAAAGTAAAATAGAAATATTTATCGCTAAAAAGTTTTACAAAATTTTTTAGACCAATAAACTCGGAGTTTTCAAAAAAATTAATCTTAAAAAAACTTATTGAAAACGCCATCAGTGCAGGTATAATGGAAAATATCAGAAGAAATGTGAGAACAGGAATCAGAAAAAAGAAAATCGAGTTTTTATTAGGATACTTCATACCGCTATTATAATAAGGATAAATTTTTTTGCATAATAAATTTTTGATCATCTATAAAATTAAACTTAGAAGGACTATATTTGAAGTGTATAATGGAGGTAAAATTGAAAAGATTAATAGTTTTTTTAGTAGTTCTTTTCAGCTCCTTTCATTTCCTTGGAAATGGTTGTGGAAAAAGAACTTATTACCAGATGATAACTTATGATAGTCCTACACCAATGATACTTGAAGTAAAAAATGATTCGACAAGTGGAAATTCATTTGCTGGATTAGATTATATGTACATGAATGGTAATTACCAAGGTGAAAAAATAAATATTGTAAGATTGTCTTACCAGACTTCAAATACAAAAAAATTTAGTGTGACTAATTTTAATTTTCAAGTATTTTATGGAAATTATTTAGTTAAGGGAATTGATAATTCATACACCTCTATAAAAGGATATGATGGTATTAAGTCCGGTTTTGGTGCGAGAGCCAGTGTAATGGGAGGATTAAATCTTAATATTAAAGAATTTCGTTTAGGTCTTGGTATTGAACCTTCGATTAATTTTGATTTTGGTGATTACCATTCATTTAGAATTGACGCAAGTGAAAAAGGAATAATTGAAAGTGATGCTGGTTTTATGGATTTTAACTTAAATATTTTCCCCTATATTTCTATACCTGTTAGCAAAAATTCACTAATTAATTTACAAATGAATATTGGATTTCCTGGATTTATTTCACCGATTATATCTTTACAAAAGGAGAATTATATTTTCTGGGCTGGTTATGCAGTTACAAGAGTTAATGCAGGATTAATGGTTAATTATGATTTGATTAAATCAAATTTTTAAAAGTATTCTCTTGCCCTAAATTTTACACCCAATTCTTCTTCTGCGAATTTGCGAGCTTTTTCTTCATCAACTTCTTTAAGATCTACAATTGTCACAACAACTTCAGGTATATATTTTTTTGCTTCTCTGGTGAAGTTTACCATTTCATAGAATAAAGATTTATCAACTCGCATAAGTTTAGCATATTGATCTGGATCAGCAGAATTTAAACTAATAGAAACAGAATCAATTAATCCTTGTAATTCGGGAAGTATATTTCTCTTATTGATGTGATTACCATGTCCATCTGTGTTGAGTCTTGTTCTTCCACCATTTTCTTTTACATACTTTGCAACTTCTTTAATAATATCCATTCTGATTGTTGGTTCACCAAAACCACAAAAAACGATTTCAGAATATTTTTTTGGATCACCTATTTCTTTGATGTAAACTTCTGCAGGTGGTTCCATGTTTTTTGGCATCTTCAAATTATATCCTACAACTGACGCAAATCCTTTACGATCACAAAAAATACAATCAGCATTGCAACGATTTGTTACATTAATGTATAGTGCTTTTCCAATCTGGTATGTAAAAGATACTTCTGGCAATTTCCCAATTCCGAAAAGTTTATATGCACTAAAGTTTGTGGATCTAACAATATCATCAAAAGTTAGTCCTTGAATTTCAGCAATTTTTTCTGCAGTAATTTTTAAATAGGCAGGTTGATTTGTTTTTCCACGGAAAGGAACTGGAGACATAAAAGGTGAGTCGGTCTCAAGTAATAGATTTTCTGGTTCAATTCTACTTAAAATTTTACGAAGCTCTTCATTTTTTTTATAAGTAATATTTCCAGTAAATGAAAGAAACGAACGTAATTCTATAATTCGTCTTGCCATTTCATAGGTACCATTAAAACAGTGAAATTGTCCAAAAAGAGTACCATCAGCTTCTGATTCGAATATCTTCATTAAGTCTTCTGAAGAGTCTCTGTTGTGAATTATCACAGGTAATTTATGTTTTTTAGCAAGTCGCAGTTGTTCTCTAAAAGCAAATTGTTGTCTATCTTTTGGAGAGTAATCATAAAAGTAGTCAAGGCCAATTTCTCCAATAGCAACAACTTTTGGATGATCAAGTAAATTTTCGAGTTCTACAATAATATTATCATCAAAATTTGATGTGTCATGTGGATGAACGCCAATTGCTGCATAAACCTCGGGATATTTTTCTGCAATTTCGAGAGTTATTTTTGCGGTCTCGAGGTTTGTAGATGGACAGATCAAAAATTCAACGCCCGAATTTTTTGCTTCCTTAATAATGTTGTCGAGATCTTTATAAAGTTCATCAAAAAACAAGTGACAGTGAGTGTCTATCATAATTTTAACCAAAATTTCTTACAAGTTAAAAAAATAATCTGAGTTAATCAGTATAAAAAAATATGTAACATAATTAAATTCATTAAGCGTAATCGAAATG
>CALDZP010000043.1 GCA_937944105.1 uncultured Ignavibacteria bacterium | reverse complement strand
AGATGCAGTGAATAATGGTGGTGGCAATGATAATGAAGCTGGCTTTGCACAGAATCATATTTTGAATATGACCAGATATATGACAGGAGCGACAACAGTAGATACATTTGGAAGGATGGGGGAATCATATTTGACTAATATAACAGGTGGGATTGAACCAATTGCAAAACCGACGACATATTCACTCTCACAGAATTATCCTAATCCATTTAATCCATCGACAACTATAAGTTTTGCATTACCGAAAGAAAGTAATGTTACATTGAAAGTATATAATATGATCGGACAGGAAATTATGACATTAATTAATAATGAAAAATTGAGTTTGGGATATCATTCGATTAAGGTTGATGGAACGAAATTGACAAGTGGAGTATATATTTACAAACTAACAGCTGGAGAGTTTGTTGCGACTAAGAAAATGGTATTGTTGAAATAATTATTTCTCTTGTTAGACTGAGCTTGATGGAGTTCTTATATTAAGATTTATTTACTTCATCAAGCTCAGTTAAATAAAGATTTATTACACATTTATATGGATTGACATTTATAAGTTTCAGCTCGATTATGAAAAATTCTTTCGCAGATTTTTGACATTCTTAGAAAATTTTTACTTACTCAACTAATAAGTGGCATCGTTTAATTAGTTAAGGAAAATTGGAATGAACATAATTCTTAAAAATATTTTTGTACTAATTGTATTTATAACATTTGATCTTTTTTCACAAAATTCTGAAAATTTTCTTCGAGCCTATTTTTCAATAAATAAGGATGAGATAATTTCAAATCTTAAGTTTCTATCTTCAGATAGTTTAAAGGGCAGAGCTACTGGAACAAAAGAAAATGATATAGCTGCAAAATTTATTGCACAGAAATTTTCAGATTATGGATTAATTCCACCTGGAAATTCTTCACCATCGATTCAGAAATATCGCATAAGTGGTAATGTGGAAGATTTACATTCACCAGAGGATTACTTCCAAAGATTTAATATAATCAAAACAAAACTTACAGATAAAAATTATCTAAAATTAAAGTTTGAATTACCATCAGGATCAAAAATATATTCATTTAATTATAGAGATGATTTTATTGTTCAGGCAAAATCAATTTTCAACAACATAAAAATAAATGCCCCGGTTGTTTTTGCTGGATATGGAATTGACAAGGGCGAGAAAAATTACAATGATTATTTAAATGAAAAAGGCGATAAAATTAATATTAAAAATAAAATTGTTCTTGTAGTCGATGGATATCCTCAGGAAAGAGATCCAGAAAGTGATTTTTCAAAATCTAAAAAAGCACTTTACAGGAATCCACTAAGAAAAATGGAAGTTGCATCTGAGCTTGGTGCACTGGCTTTAATTGTAGTTAGTTCGCCTTTTAAGAATGAACCGCCATTTAATATAAAATATAAATCAAGATTGGAAGCATTTGAAAAACAAAATTTTAGTCTACCTGTTCAAACAACTTCATCTATTCCAATAATTTTTATTAGTGAAAATGTAGCACAACAAATTTTTAGTCAATCAGGTAAGTCTTTGAATGGAATTTTAGAATCGATTGATAATAAGCTAAAAGGTTATGCTTTTGAGTTTGAAAATTTGAAAATGGAAATCGAATTAAATTTTGAAAAAGAAATTATCTCAACGCAAAATGTTGTTGGAATAATTGAAGGTTCTGATGAAAATCTTAAAAACGATTTTATTGTAATTGGAGCTCATTACGATCATGTTGGATTAGGATATTATGGTGCAATGAATAGATCTGATACAGGAAAAATTCACAATGGTGCTGATGATAATGCATCTGGAACAAGTGCACTAATTGAACTGGCAGAAGCGTTTTCAATTGAAAAACCAAAAAGAAGCTTAATTTTCATCGCCTTCGGTGCCGAGGAAAATGGATTATTAGGCTCCAGATTTTATGTTCATTTTCAACCTATTAAACCACTTGAAAGAACAATCGCAATGTTTAATTTTGATATGATTGGTAGGAATGAACAGCAAATACTCTGGATTGGAGGTGTTTTTTTTAGCAAAGATTTGGTAAAGATAATTGAAGAAGTTAATGACTCAACAAAATTTGAGTTACTATACAATACCGGATTATTAAATTTTGCAAGTGATCAGGCTCCATTTTTAAGAAAAAACATTCCATCTGCATTTTTCTTTACTGGCTTGCATGATGATTATCACACTCCATCTGATGATTATGATAAAATTGATTATGATAAACTGGAAAGAGTAACAAAGCTTGGTTTTCTTTCAATTCTTAAATTAGCTAATTCTAATTTTATTCCACAATACAAAGAACTTTCATTTGAAGAAAGAAAGATGCTTGTGGAACATTCGCTTGAAAAATTAAAAAAGTATCGTTCTGAAATTAAACAGATAGGAGTTCAAGAAGAACAATGAAAAAAAATATTTTATTTATCTCGATTATTTTATTCTTTATTTCAAATTCGTTTCTTTTCTCTCAGCAAAAGAAATATGAAGAGGGGAAAGTATACAGACATCAACTTGAAAATGGTCTTATTGTTCTTACAATGGAAAGACATCTTGCACCATATATTTATCATCAGCTGACATATAGAGTTGGTTCAAGAAATGAACGACTTGGAATTACGGGCATAAGTCATGTTGTCGAGCATATGATGTTTAAAGGGACAGAAAAATATCCTAAAGGTGTGGCATCAAAAACAATTTCAAAAAATGGTGGTGTTTTTAATGCTTTCACGATGAACGATATGACAAGTTATTACGAATATCTTCCAAAAAATAAAATTGAACTCGCAATGGATATCGAGTCGGACAGAATGCAAAATTGCATATTTGATCCTGATGAATTTAAATCTGAAATTGAAGTGATACTTCAAGAAAGAAGAATGAGAACCGAAAGCACTTCAAATGGAATTGCTCATGAAATGATGAACGCAATTGCTTTTGATGCTCATCCTAATCGTGATCCAATCATTGGCTGGCCTAATGATTTGAGAAACATGACCAGAGATGATGCATACACTTATTATAAAACTTTTTACACTCCTAATAATGCATTTATTGTCCTTGTTGGTGATTTTGAAACAGAAAAAATTCTTGATCTTGTTAAAAAATATTATGGAAAAATCCCGAAGGGTCCTGAAGTACCAAAATTAAATGTTGATTTACAAAATCAAATTGTAAGAAAAACATTCACTCTTTATCACAACGATATAACTCAACCAACTTTACGAATGGCTTTTCATGTTCCAAATTACCAGCACCCTGACGCTCCTGCATTAAAAATTGTGCAAAGAATATTTACAGCAAAAGCAAGAAGTGCACGTTTATATGATAGACTTGTTGAAAAAGAAAAACTTGCCACAGCTGCTGCAGGTGGATTTGGATTCACAAAAGATCCAACACTTTATCAAATATCTGTTGTGTTAAAACCAAATGTAAATTTCGATAGCGTAGAAAAAATTATCTGGGAAGAAATAAAAAGACTTCAAGATTCGCTTGTATCCGAAAGAGAATTACAAAGAGCAAAAAATAAATTCAAGTTTGATGAATTAACAACTTACACAAAAAACGCTGATATCGGTTCACGACTGAGCATGTATGAAAATTATGTTAATTATGAATTTATTGATACTTTTTACAACAGGGTGAAAAATGTAACTCGTGAAGAGATTCAAAGAGTTATGAAAAAATATTTTAATTCCGACCAGGTAACGATTGCTTATCTTTATCCTAAAGGGGATGGAATTAAAGAAATAAAAACACAGGAAGAATCAGAAGACGAAACAGAAGAAAAATTTGATCTGGAAGATCAAAAATTTTACTTCAAAATTCCAGACGAAATTTTTGATTTTATGGTAAATATTGAAGAAGAAAAATTCGAAGAAATTTTACGACCAATACCAATTGCTCCATTAATAAAAACAGCAAAACTAAAAAATGGAATTACAGTTTACACAATTGAAAATCGATTAACACCTTCAATTTACATTGGTGGTGTGATTCAACCTGGATACATTGAAGAAGCGGTTGGTGATAACAAGCCCGGTATTATGGATTTATTAGTTTCCACTATAAACCGTGGCCCGAAGAATATGACTTATGATGAATATGTTGATTTAAGCTCATTCATTCCAGTACAATTTAGTGTTCAGGGAAATTATCGTAAAATTTATTTTCAGGGTTATTGCCTTAAAGAAAATTTAGATGATTTGATGAAGATTGGACTGGATGTTCTTAATAAACCAAGATTTAATGAGTCGGAAATTGAAGAATTAAGAAGTCGACTTTTAATTCAAGCAAAAAATCGTTTCAAAAAAACAAATGTCCAAGCTTTCTATTACATGTTCAATAAAATTTTCAGAGATCATCCTTATTCTCAATATTTAAGTACTGAAGAGTCTTTAAGAAAAATCTCTACAGAAGACTTGATCAATTTATGGAATAAATACTTTCATCCAAAATTAATGTCCTTAGTAATTCTGGGTGATTATTCTCACAAAGAGATGTTGAAAATAGCAGAGAAATATTTCTCAAGTTTTGATTACAAAAAACCTGTTCCCGATTATAAAAAAATGTTGCCTGCAAAAGCTCTTGAAGATAAGGAAATAAAAGTCTTCACCGAAAAAGATTATACTCAATGCACGATTAATATTGGATTTTCTCCATTCAATGATATTTCAGATGACGAAGAGGAAGCGGTAAATGTTTTGAATTATATTCTTGCCTCAAGTGCATTGACATCAAGAATTGGTATTAACTTAAGAGATAAACAGGGGTTAATTTATGGAATTAAAAGCGAATTGTGGTCAACTACTGATGGAATTGGTTACTGGAAATTTAATACAAAAACTGCACCTCAGAATGTGGAGAAAGTCATAAAAGGAATTTTTTCAGAAATTAAAAATCTTATCGAAAATGGTGTAACAGACGAAGAGTTAAAAAATGCTAAGGTAAGATTGTTGAGTTTGCTTCCCTTGTATGTGGAAACTCCCGATGATATAGCTTCAAGAGTATTTGAATTAATTCAACAAGGAAAACCACTGGATTATTTCGATAAAAAAGCTGATAGGATTTTGAAAGTTACTAAAGAAGATGTTTTAAGGGTTGCAAAAAAATATTTTACACTTGATAGATTTATTATTGTCGTTGATGGTCCAATTGAACAAAAAGAACTAAATCATCTTTTGAATGAATTATAAAAATTAAATTTTCATCACTTGAAGCTAAGGATCATATTCTTCAACTCTTTGAGTCCTTAGCTTCAAGCGAAATTTTTTCTCCGTCAAAAAATCTTTCTAAAAATAAAAAATTCTCCACATTGTTTATTTTTAATAAAATTTAAATGAATAAATTCCGGAGTTTAAATATGAAGCGCTTCATTCCAGCAACAATCTTTGGAATAGCATTTGGATTTCTGGAAGCTATAGTAGTGGTTTATTTAAGAAAAATTTATTATCCAGATGGATTTTCTTTTCCTCTCGTTTTGATTGAACCACAAATTTTAAAAATTGAAATTATAAGAGAAGTGTCAACTATTATTATGCTTTCCACAATTGGTTGGATTCTTGGAAAAAAGTTTGGCGAAAGATTCTCATTTTTCATTTTTACATTTGCCGTGTGGGATATTTTTTATTATGTCGCTCTAAAACTTTTTCTTGATTGGCCTGAAAGTTTATTGACATGGGATATTTTATTTTTAATCCCGATAACATGGGTAGGACCAGTTTTAGCCCCCGTCATTTGTTCACTTGGTATGATTTTAATTGCATTAATCTACATTTACCTAACTGAAAATACAAAGCTTGTGAAGTTTTCGACCTTTCAGGTTATTTTTATTTCTGCGGGAGTAATTACAATTATCTATACTTTCATTTATGATTATTTTACATTAATCACAAAAAATAATCTCTGGAAATATTTTAACTCTCTGATGGAGAGGGAAGAGTTTTTAGATTTAGTTACGAATTATGTTCCCAAAAATTTTAACTGGGTTTTATTTTCGGCAGGTTGCCTTTTAATTGGATTAAATTATTTAATCTCATTTATTAATGCAGCAAAGAGGAAGTAATAAAAATTTAAGTACTGGATTACAAAGTCATATTTTGATAGGTATTTCTTAGTTTGATTAAACCTTGAATTTCTTCAAGGATTTTATTTTTTTCATTAATATCGTCGATATTAATTACTTTTTGTTTCAATGTATCAATTCTCTGGGTGAGGGAAATTATTTTAATTTTTTTTATGTAGTCCATTATCATTTTATTTAGATCACCTTCCTGTTGAGGCACTCCTTCAACTTCAAGCCAACCCTTGCTGACTTTATATTTTTCAACTAATGCATCCGAAAAAACACTTTTCAATTCTTCCTTTTCTAATTTATTTATAACAATTTGTATATCAATTTTGTCTGTACCTTCTAAATCTAAATAAAACTTTTTCAGTACGGAAAAAATTTCTGCAACTAATGGATTGGAAAAATCCTGTTCTTCAATGTGTGCAAAAATAGAATCTAAGTGAATGTGTTTTACTTCACAGATCAATTTTATTAAACCTTTTTCAAGTGGTGAGATATTTTTAATAAAATTCTGCGCATTATTTACTGATTCCCTTTCTATTTGAAATTCAGTTTGTCTTTCTTCGGTTTTAATAAAATTCTTCACATATTTTCCCAGTTTCTGTAGAACAGAACTTTCGGAGACATTAAATTTTCTAGCAATATCACGAGCAAATAATTCTCTTCGTAATGGATCACGAACTCTGGCTGTGTACTCAATAAGACTATCAATTACTTTCAGTTTTGAATTTGAATCATTTAATAATTTTTTATTTAAAGCAAGTGAATAAACATAGTCAATATAATTTTTCCCATCTTCTATCAATTCAAAAAACTTTTCTTTGCCAGATTTTCGAATAAAAGAATCGGGATCTTCCTTCTCTGGAAGTGAGATAATCTTAAAGTTTACTTCTGTTTGAAGCATTAATTGAATTGAACGAATAGCTGCCTTCTGTCCTGCATCATCTCCATCAAAAACTAAATTAATTTCAGGAGCAATCTTTGAGAGAATATAAATTTGATCGTTTGTCAGAGAAGTACCAGCTGATGCAACGACATTTCTAATTCCATTTTGATAAAGCGAAAGGAAATCCATATATCCTTCGACTAAAATGGCAAACTGGGCTTTTCTGATTTCCTCTTTTGTTTGAAATAATCCATAAAGTGTTTTGCCTTTAATATAGATTCTTGATTCAGGTGAGTTCAAATATTTTGGTTGTTCGTTATCTTCAGTAATAATTCTTCCACCGAAGGCGATTATTTTACCGATGTTTGAATAAATTGGAAATATAATTCTACCACGAAATCTATCGTAATAATCTCCGTCCTCCTTTTTAATAATCAAGCCAAGTTGTTCAAAAATTTCTAAATCATAATTATTCTTTTTGATAAAATTCAGAAGCCCATCCCATGCACTGAGTGCGTAGCCAAGATTAAACGCTTTAACAGTCGATTCATCAATTCCTCGAGATTTTAAATATTTAAGAGCTTGGTTGCCTTCATTAGTATTGAGAAGATTATTGTGAAAAAATTGAGCTGTTATTGATGAATATTCATATAATTTTTCAATTTCTTTGTTTTCATCTTGGTAGTAACCCCCTTCATATTTTAATTTAATGCTGAATTTTTTAGCCAAAGTTTCAATTGCATCGAAAAATGTAAGTTTTTCTATTTTCATCAAGAAAGAAACAACATTACCACCAACACCACATCCAAAACAATGAAACAAGCCTCTTTCTCTATTTACCGTAAATGATGGAGTCTTTTCTTTATGGAACGGACACAAAGCGAAATAATTTTTACCGCTCTGTTTGAGTGAAACATATTCTCCTATAACTTCAACTATATCAGCAGCATAAAGTACTTCTTTAATGGATTCTTCAGAGATTCTCATACAAATAAGATAAATATTTATTGTTTTGATTCAAAAGGCAATTGCAAAATTTAAAATAAGAAATCAAATGATAATAAAAATTATACTGGATTAACCGGAGTAATTTATAAGATTTTTGAAGTTGATGTTTTGGTATTAATTTTTTATGCTTTTGCTTTTTTTTGATGAATCTTAATGTTTGATGAAATTTAATCTTACACCACAGAGATCACAGAGAAACACAAAGAAATCAAGGTCTGCTTTACCGATAAAACGAGATTTTTTCCTTACTTTAACCATTTACACAAAACCTTTTACACATCCGATAAACAGTATCAGGTTATCATTCAGAAATCAGATTTGATGGTTTCGGCTATATCATTGTGGATAAAGGTTCTACAAATGGAACATTTGTTAATGGAGTCAGGACCTCCCAACAGCGTTTACAAAATAGAGACGCTATTAAAATTTGTAGTAATGAGGCATATTTTTTTCTTTAATTGATATCCACTTTAAAGTATGGAATATTACTTAAGAGAGATTAATGTAATGATATATTATAATATTATAATTCTGACTGATAATTAAGATGAATAGACTATTTAAAAAATTCTTTGATAAATTTGTTCATACTTCTTATGAAAAATTGTGCATCGAATCAGGTTAAGTTTTGTTCTAGATTAAACTATCTTTTGTTAATTTTATTTGTATTTGGATTTATTAATAATGTTTTAATTAAAAATTTAAAGAAAATTTTGATGTCTTATTAAGATTCATCAAAAAAGATGAGTTTATATGAAATTAAAAATTCAATATGCTAACTTAAGTAATGTTGGTAAGGAGAGAAGCGTAAATGAAGATTATTATGGTGTTTTTGAAATTCAAGGATTGAAAATTTTTATTGTAAGTGATGGAATGGGAGGTTATAAAGGTGGTTCAGTTGCTTCTCATATGGTAGTGAATGCTTTCAGAAGTTATTTTGAATAAAATTTTCAAAAGATTGATAATATATCTAATCTAATCAAATTTGCTTTACATCATTCAGACTTAAAAATTAAACAGAAAGCTGATGAAGAACTGGAATTTAAAAATATGGGCGCAACAGCAGTAGTGCTTGTTATAAAAAATGATTTAGCTTATGTTGCACATATTGGTGATAGTAAAGCTTATCTTATTAGAGGTGAAGAAATTACAAACATTACTAAAGACCATTCATTAGTTCAGCAAATGATAGATAAAGGGATTATAACAGAGGAACAGGCTAGAAATCACCCCAATAGAAATATAATCACTCATTCTCTTGGTTATGGAGGCAAATCTGATATTGAAATAAAAGACCCATTCAAAATTTACCGAAATGATGTTTTAATCCTCTGTACAGATGGGTTAACGGAACATGTTGAAAATAATGAGATAAAAGAGATCGCTTTAAGATATGAACCTTTTACTGCTGTTCATAAATTAATTGAACTTGCCAATGATAGAGGTGGAAACGATAATATAACTATTCAATTGATTAAGATTTTGAATGGTAGGAAAAAATTTTCGAATAATAATATTAATAAACAAATCCTGAACACATTTCTTTATTTATTAACAGTTTTATTATTTTCACTATTATTTATTTTCTATTTTATCTACCAAAAGAGAAAAACAAATCTTCGGATAAAATAAATTTAATAATTGTTTCTATTGAGAATTCTATGGTTATTATAGAAGAAAAGATACAATACAAAACATCAGCAAGTAAAAAGCAATTTTTAACTTGAAAAAATATACTATTAACTTTTTAATAGTAAATCAACATGAAATTAAATAACTATAAAATTATAAAAAAACTTGCAGAAACAAACCAGTCTATAATTTATTTAGCTAAATACGTTAATTATGATTCAGAGGTTATAATTAAGGAACTGAATTTAAATAAATTCGAATATGGAAAGCTTTTAACCTTTATTAGAAGAGAAGCCGAATACTTAAGAAAATTATCTCACCCCAATATTGTTAAGTTTTTAGATTACTTTGAGGAATTTAATAAAGCATATCTGGTTTTAGAATATATAAATGGTTTAAATATTAATGAATACATTAAAACAAAAAGGGAGATTACATTTGAAGAAGCTAAAAATATATTTATACAAATGTGCTCAGCTGTTTTGGAGCTACATAAATTTGGAATAATTCATAAGGATATAAAACCAAGCAATTTTTTAATAAATAGTAATGGATTTGTAAAATTAATTGACTTAGGTATTTCCATTGATTTTATAAAACAGGATCCAAATTTTGAGAATGCATATACTAAAGAGTTTGCCTCACCAGAGCAACTTAAAGGAAATGAAATATTAGATATTAGAACAGATATTTATTCTTTGGGAAAAACATTTTATTTCTTACTAACTGGTGGTAAACAGCCAGAACCTCAAACAATCTTAATTGATAAAAAGGATATAAAAGATGAAGTAACAGAATTTAGAGATCCTCGACATTTTAATTCATTAATTCCCCAACAATGTGTTGAAATAATTAGGAAATGTTTACAACCTGATAGAAGAAAAAGATACCAAAGCGTAAAGTTAATTTTAGAAGATTTAGAAAATAATTCTGAAGATTTTGATGAATTAAGAGACTTTAACCTAATTAATAACTTTGAGGGTAAATTTATTTTAGATAAAAATTTAGATAATAATTTAAAGGAGCCTGATTACTGGATATTTGAAATTAAATTAAAAAATGTGACACTTAAGTCTAAAACTCCACCGATTATAACTAACTTAATGTACAATTACATAAACCGGGGTAACCCAACACTTTGTTCTATAAAATTGGCAAAATGGATTGCTGAAGAATTTTCAGATTTTGTTAAAGATAACTCAGATGAGATATCATTTAAATTCGAAATTTATAAAAAAGATAATGATGTAATAAAAAAAATTAATGAATTATTATCACTTGCAGCTGGATTACAAAATGCTTTCTTAGTATTAATTAGCCATAGGATTATCTCTCTAATGGATACTGAATTAATATTTAATGTGGATATTAAATATCAAAAATGGTTTAAAGTTGTAATTGATGATTTCTTAGATCTTGCAGAAAATTATTTCATCTTAAATGACATTGAATTTAATCGCCCTGATATTTTTATCAACAATTCCTCAAAACAAAATGCTATAAAATTTTTCATCAGTGAAAATAACATAATAGAAAACGGAGTCTACCTTTATAAAAACAGCCAAAAAGTAAACAACTATCAAATAAAGACTTCTATTCCAGCTCCTTACATTATAAATGACCAAAAAAAATTTGATAATACATTAATTTATTTTCTTAACAATATATTTAGATTTAAGAATTTTAGAATAGGACAGAAAGAGATTATCTCAAGGGTTCTTTCTTTAAAAAATACAGTTGGGTTATTACCAACTGGAGCTGGTAAATCTTTGTGTTATCAGATAATCATGTTTCTCCAACCTGCACCTATTATAATTATTGAACCTATTAAATCGTTGATAGTAGATCAACTTTATAACCTTAAAAAATTCTTTATAGATAAAGTAAATATAATTACCTCAGATCAGTTACCGGATGAAAGAGAAAGGATACAATCTGAATTCAGTCAGGGTAAATTCCTGGCTATTTATGTCAGTCCTGAGAGATTTCAAATTGATAAGTTCAGAAGCTATCTAACCACATTGGTTAAAAATTTTCCCATTGCTTATGCAGTCATTGATGAAGCTCATTGTGTATCTGAATGGGGGCACGATTTTAGAACTTCATATCTCGGTTTAGCTCATACTATAAGAAAATATTGCAACCATTTTGGTTTTATACCAACCTTTTATGCATTGACTGGAACTGCTTCCGAGATTGTTCTAAAAGATATTTTAAGTGACCTTGAAATTTTAGATGATTATAAAAATGCGGTGATTAGAAATTATACATTTGATAGAAAAGAACTATATTTTAATGTGTATAAATGTAGCTCTTCTGAAAAGTTCAAAAAATTAATAGCTATTTTAGATGAAATTGCTAAAAAAATAGGTATCTCCTCATCAAGCTATTTGTTTAAATCTAATAAATATGGTTGTGGTATAATCTTTTGCCCACATGTAAATTCAACAGATTACAGTGTTTCATATCTTAACAGGAAATTAGGAGAGTATTATTCCCTTGAATTAATTGGGGTTCAGAAAGAATCAAAAGTTTCTGTATCACCTCAATGTCCTTTATGTGGATCTGAAATGAGACTTAGAGTAAATCGACAAAATAAAAGTAAATTCTGGGGTTGTTCAAAATTTCCTAATTGTAGGGGAACGATTGATTTCAGTATTTATGAACATCTCTATCCTTATGCTAAAGAAGATTTCGAAATAAAACATTATTATGGAATTGGAATGTTTTCTGGGACCCCAATAAAAGGATTTGAAAAAAGAAACTGGGATTACTACAAAAAAGATATACAAATGAAATTTATTGAAGATAAAATCTCTTGTATGATAGCCACTAAATCATTCGGTATGGGAATAGATAAGTTAAATGTAAGATATACAATTCACTATAACTTACCACAATCAATTGAATCTTTTTACCAGGAGGCTGGCAGAGCAGGAAGGGATGGAAAAAATGCTTATTGCTATATTATTTTTTCCGACGATTTTCCCGAAATTGACGATAGATTTTTAGATATCTCCAAAAAAGCAGATGAATTATGGCGGCTAAATCATGATTCAAACTCTGATATTGGAAGAAATCTATTTTTCCAAAAACAATCTTACAGAGGTGAAATAGAAGAAAAAAATAAAATAAAAGAATTGCTTAACAATTTTATTTATCAAAAATTGGACTCAATACAAACTTTAGATTCATTGGAAATTGTAATACCAGATGCAGATAAAAATGAAAAATTCCTTTTTAGATTAAAAACATTTGGTCTTATTGATGATTACTATATAAAATATTCTTCATACAATGTTGATTTAATTAGCCTAATTGTTATTAAGATTGTGAAATTAAATCTTGGAGAGTACTCTAAAAACCTGGTTAATTATTTTAAGATCAGGAATGAGAAACTTCATGCTGAAAAAATTGAAGCTGAAATTAATAAATTAAATTTTTCAAACATTAAAGAGGAAATTGAATATTGTATTGACAAAGTAATTTCTTTTGTTTACGAAAAAATTGAACCACAAAGAAGAGCATCTCTTAGGAACATAGTTGATGCCTGTAGGTCTAGTTCGGAACAAGAGTTTAGAAGAAAAGTGTTAAGATATCTCAGCCCTGATGAAGACATTAACTTTGATTTTGATATCTTTCCTAATTCGAAAAATTATAATAATTGGCTTGAAATTATTAACAAGGCTCTAGAAAAGAATCAACTGGATAAGTATTTAGGGGTTACCTTAAGGTTGCTTGAAAGTTATCCACAAGAACCAGGATTACTTTATATTTCTTTTACAATTAGAATGCTACTACCTGAAGAGAATCCTAAACTTATCAAAGAAGATTTAATTGCTTTTATAAGATTCTATAAGATTTATTTTAATAACCGTTCATTAGATCAAGTTTTACTTACAATATTAAAAACACTAATGTTACATTCCAGAAGGGATGATATTCTGAGTAATCTTGTTAAAATCATAGTAAAAAACATAAGTGATAAAACAGAATTAATAAAATTAACTTCCATAGAAACAAGGTGTACAAATACAAAATTAACTTTGCAAACAATAATACTCGCATTTATTAGAGGTAAACTTAAACTAAAAAAAATTAAATTGGGGAAATATGACAAACGACGATAAATTCTTCATATTAATTGATAAAATTGAGAGTGAACTCAAAAAACTCGAGACTCTTAATGATAATCTATCACAGGTAGATGATTATGTTAAAGAAGTATCATCTATCAAAGATAATTTACTTAAAACAAGTAAAGAGTTAATATCCGAATTTAAAGTTTCTCAAAGTAATTTGGATTCAAAAATTAAAGACTTTTCTTCAGTCAGCAATAGTATATCCAAATCAATAAATGATTTAATTTTTGAACTTAGTTCTTTTAAAAAAAATATTAATTCAAGAATTGACATATTAGAAAAATCTTTTACTTCTGCAATACAAGTAGAATTCAAAGAGCTAAAAAATAAATTTCGAGAATTGATGTATGTTTTTTTTATTAATCTTTTAATTAACCTGATAATCTTAATATTTTTATTG
>CALDZP010000042.1 GCA_937944105.1 uncultured Ignavibacteria bacterium | reverse complement strand
TTTCATTTTGCATTTTTGTGTTTTTGTAAAGGATTGCTTCGTTGTTTCACTCCTCGCAATGACAGCTACAAGGAACTGTCATTGCGACCCGCCAAAGGCGGGGAAGCAATCTTTTCTGGTTACGGCAAAAATTTCCATTTTGCATTTTTGTGTTTTTGTGAAGGATTGCTTCGTCGTTTCACTCCTCGCAATGACAGCTACAAGGAACTGTCATTGCGACCCGCCAAAGGTGGGAAAGCAATCTTTTCTGGTTACAACAAAAATTTTCATTTTGCATTTTTGTGTTTTTGTGAAGGATTGCTTTGTCGTTTCACTCCTCGCAATAACTGCCGAATGTGATAGTCATTGCGAATTCCAATTAAAATCGCAAAAGCAATCTTTTGTGATTAAGCTCTTTGTTTCTAAAATGATTTTTTGTTTTTTCAAACGATTGTTTTTTTATTATACTTCTTAATTTTGTTATATGATTTATTAAACACTAATCAACTCAAATTGCTTTTCCAGAGCAACAATATTACTTTATCTAAGTAATAATAAAAAAATAGGCTATCAAAATGATAAAAAAACCATTCTTTCTATCTTTATTTCTGATCATTTATCATGTATTATTCAGTCAATCAACTATATATATTTACACAGATAAGAATATTTTACCAGGAGACGAACTAAAGGTACAGGTTAGTGGATATAACCTTTCATCGGATGTGATTTATTTTGAAATTTATAGATTGAAAGAACCATTAAAATTTGCGACTTCAAAGATTGAATTTCTAAATTTTAATGATGATTTTTTTAATCAATCTGCAAATCAATTTGAACTAATTAAATCATTTTCTAAAAAAATAAACTTAACTAAAACATGGTTTGTTGAAACCATCGCAACAGGTAAAATTTTTCAGAAAGGTACCTATCTTGTAAGAGCAACCACTGAAAACAAATATTCATATTCATTTTTTAATTGCTCCGAAATTGGAATTATATCAAAGCGATCAATCGATGATGTAATAATCTTTGTTTCAAATCGAAAAACATCACAGCCATTAGCAAATAAGGATTTGTATTTAATTTCACTTGATAAAAAAATTTACTCACTCAAGACAAATGAAAACGGAGTTGCAACAAAATCAATTGACAGCAGACCTGAGGATAGAAGATTCTTTGTTGTAACTAATGACAACGACACAACTTTACTACTTCCAGAAATAATTTATTCACCATCTGATGATTATGATAAATTTTTAGTTTATACCTATACAAATCAGCCAGTCTATCGATCAGGTCAGAAAGTTTTCTTCAAATCAATAATACGAGAAAGAAAAAATGACGAACTTGTAGCCACAAAAAATTTCAATGTACGTGTAAAAATTTTGATGCCAGATAATTCAGTCCTTTTTGACTCCAATTACACAACCAATAATTTTGGCTCTTTGCATGGTTCGGTTCCAATTCCTGTTGATGCACCTGTTGGGTCTTACACAATTCTTGTAGAAATAATTGGTATGAATTTTCCATCTTCATTTTATGTCGAAGAATACAAAAAACCAGAATACCAGGTGAAGATTGAAACAGATAAAAATAGTTATTCCCCTGAAGACTCGGTTATAATAAAAATTAAAGCTGATTATTTTTTCGGTAAACCAGTTCAAACTGGCAAGGTGAAATTTTTAATTTATCGCAAGCCATTAATTAAATACTGGTGGGAATTCGAGCCATATGCAAATTTCTATCGAGGATGTTTTGTTGATATTATTCCTCATTTTCAACCTGAACTTTTACTCGAAAATGAAGGACAAATTGAAAATGGAGAGTTCAATTTCAGTTTTAAAATTGATAAAACAATCGATAAAAATTATGAATATCAAGTGGTTGCATATGTAAAAGATGAAACAAATCGTGAAGTTCAGGGTTCTACCCAGTTCCTTGTTTCTAAAAACAAAATATATGTCACAACAAATCCAGATCGTTATGTTTACACTATAAATTCAAAGATTATATTAAAAGTCATCACAACAGATTTATCATTCAAACCCGTCAGAAAAAAATTTATAATTATAACTCACCGTGTTCATTACATTAATTATGCTGAGTTTTATGAAGATATCGATACTTTGAAAGGAGAAACTCAATCTGATGGAATTGCATATGTTAGTTATAGTATTTCTAAAGGGGGAAAATATTCTTATACGGTTATTGTTGATGATGACGATAAAAAAATAATAGCTCGAAATGAATTTTTTGTTGGTGACAAGGAAATTAAGTTCTCAGGATTGAGAGAAGGTTTGCAAATAATTCCAGCAAAAGATGTATTTGATGAGGCGGATGAACTTGAGTTTTTAATCATTTCCGTTTTTAAGGATGTTAATGTTTTTGTCACCCTTGAACAATCAAAAATCTACGATTATAAAGTCATAAAATTAAATGGAAACTCAACCATTGTAAGATTTGACACAAAACTCCCATCAATTGCGCATATATCTGCAGGTTATTATTTTGAAAATCAATTCTTTAATGCGATTAAAAAATTTGGAATAATTTCAAATCAACAAAAACTAAATATTGAAATTATCTCGGACAAAAACATTTATAAACCACACGAAAAAGGTACGTTTAAGATTAAAGTTAAAGATTATCTTGGTAATCCAGTTAAAAATGTTGAATTATCATCTTCAATTATTGATGAAAGTATTTTCTCAATTAAATCTGAGCAATCGGAAAATATAGTTAATGTTTTTAATACTTCATCTATTTACAAAATTTTAACCACAACCACAGAACTACCGTATTTTTATGAAAGATTTGATAACATATCTCAACAAATAATTTCATATACTGAACTTCAAAAGAAAGGGAAGGCAAAAATTGCAGGAATTGTTTTAGATGCGACTTCGCTTAAACCAATCTCAAAAATTGAAGTAAAGCTTATAAGAGAAAAAGAACAACTTATAACATCTACTGATGAAAAAGGGAATTTTATCATTTCAAAAATTCCTGCTGGAACTTACGATTTGATTATCGATAATCCTGCTTATCTCAAATGGATTAAAAAATCAATAAGAATTTACGACGGTGAATATATTCATTTAGGAAAAATTGGTTTAATACCAATAGCAACTCAAGTATTCCCGGTTTTTTATGACGGTTTAATTAAAAGAGAAATGATGATTCTTTCAAAACAAAGTGAAGACTTTGTATCACCCGGAATATTGGAAAAACAAAATTATAATCTTGCTGCTCAATTTAAAGAAGTAGTTATTAGGAGAGATTTCAAAGATGCAATTTTCTGGAATGCTAATCTTTTAACAGATGAAAATGGGGAAGTTTTATTTAATGTAAAATTTCCTGATAATCTCACTTCATGGAGAAATTCTGTTAAAGCCATCACGATTGATTCTAAAGTAGGTGAATTGATATCAAATGTTGTTGTGAGAAAAGATTTATTAATTAGAGTTGAAACACCAAGATATGTTCATGAGAAAGATGAAGTAATACTTCCTGTACTTATTCATAATTATTCAGCAAATAAGCAAACAATTAAGTTAGAATTTGATATTAAGAATGGAATGATTGTTTCAGATTTTAATGAACGAATGCACAATAGAATCTACAATCCAGATTTGTTTACTATCAAACCAGATGAAGTTTTAAAAACAAAAATTAAAATTTTTGTAAATGAAGATGTAGATACCCTTGTTTTTATTGCAAAAGCACTTGTCGAAAAAACTGATAATTTAAATATTGAATCGGATGCTGTGGAAGTAAAAATTCCTGTTGAACCAGTTGGTTACCCAAAAATCTCCGTTAAAAATATGAGCTTATCAAAAGAAACAGATAAATACCAAAGTCAAATTGTATTAAATAATAACAAGAAAAATCTGAAGGTTACACTTAAACTTAATTCCTCACTTCTTGGTAATTTACTTTCTTCGTTAGATGAACTTGTTGGTTATCCATATGGGTGTGTTGAACAAACGATGAGCCGTTTCCTCCCATCAATAATAGTTGCTAATCTAATTCAAGAACTTAACATAGAGCTAAAAACGAAAACGCTCGAAGAACTTCCAGAGATCGTTCTGGCAGGATTAAGACGGTTGAAAGATTTTCAACATTTTGACGGAGGATGGGGATGGTGGAAAGAAGATAATACAAATCCTTATATGACAGCGTATGTACTTTATGGTCTGACTCTAACCAAAAAAGCTGGTTACCCTGTGGAAGATGGAATGATAAAAAATGGAATGAAAGCAATTAAAAATATTTTGGAAAATGAAAAAATCGATGAAAATACTCGAGCTTATTTACTTTTTTCTTATAACGAGGCTCTTGAGTTTGCAGATATGGATAAATTAAATGAAGATATAATAAAAACGAATTTTGAGCAATTGAAAAAATTTGATAACAATCCTTACATACTTTCAATGATTTTACAAATTGCAGTAAAAAATGGATATGAGAATGAAATCAGTATATTAAGTAACAAACTATTAAAGACAGCTATTAATGAAGGTAATTTAATTTACTGGCGGAAAGCTAATAATTCTGAGAGGTTAATTGACGATAAAATTGAAATTACTTCTAACGCAATTCGTTCACTTCTAATGAGCGGCGTGAAATCTGAAAAGATAGAAAACGCAATTCGATGGTTGGTTTATCAGAAAAAAGGTAATTTATGGATGAGCACAAAACAAACTGCATCTGTAATTTTTTCTCTTACTGAATATATTAAAATTTCAAATGATTTAAGTTCAGATTTCAATGTTAAAATAAAATTGAATAACAGAGAAATAGGTCATTTAAGATTTGATAAAACATCTATTAAATCTGGTGAATTTGAATTTGTAATCAATAAAAATGAGATGAAAGAAGGTATTAACATTATTACAATCGAAAAGGTTGGCAAAGGCAAACTTTACATTTCTCTAATTGAAAAATATTTCACTGAAGTTGATGACGAAGAACAGAAATATTTTGAAGTCGAAAGAAAATATTATAAAATCTCTTATGAAAAAGATAACGATAAGTTTATTCGCAAGTTGTCCGAAATTAAGGACGAAGTAAAAGTTGGTGATAGAATTCTTGTGGAATTGAAGGTAAAAGCAAAAAATAGTTATGAATACTTTATGATAGAAGATCCGATGATACCTGGATTTGAACGACTTGAAGAATCACAATATCAAAATGGATTTTTAGATTGGTTTTATCATAAGGAAAGTAGAGATAAAAAAACAACCTTTTTCCAGACCTATTTCAACGAGGGCGAATTTACATTTAGTTATTTAACATATGCTCAGATTCCAGGAACATACACTATCCCTCCTGCTATTGCATCTTTGATGTATTATCCCGATCTAAGTGGATCAGGAGAAGAAAGAGTGATAAAAATAATAGAATAAGAATGAGTGTACAAAGAAAATTCTGAGTTGTTTTTAAACTATAAATGAAGTGAGATTAAAATGTAAAAAAATCAAATTTGATTTATCGCTGTTTATATTCATAGACTTAAGAAAAATAATGAGCAGCAACAATATTTAGTTTTAAATTTATAAAAAGTTTCTAAACTTTGTGTTTGTTTTCTGCTGAGGTAATTTCAAGTAAGTCAGAGTATAATCTAATAATTTTTTTATTGTAAGAGTCAAAGCTAAAATCTTTTGCTCTTTTAATAGAATTTTCTCTTAATTTCTCCCGAAGTTCCTTATTGTTAAGTAATAATAAAATATTTTGACCAAGAGTTTCTATGTCATTTCTTTCAAAAGTTAAAGATGTTTCATTTTCGATTATGATATCAAGAACTCCATCAGCTTTACATACAATATTTGGCAAACCACTTGCCATCGCTTCAACAAGTGATATACCAAATGCCTCTGCATAAGACGGGAAAATGAAAGCGTCGCTCATAGCGAGAATTTCTGGAATATCCTTTCGAAATCCTAAAAATTTTATAAGATCATCAAGTCCATTCTCTTTAACAAGTAGTTTCAAATAACTTTCATAAAATTTTTCTGATTCCTCAGCTTCGCCAACAAAAACAAATAAAACATTTTTTAATTGTTCCTTAATCATCGAAATTGATTTGATAACTATATCCTGACCTTTACCAGGTGAAAGTCTTGCAACATTGGTGAAAACAAAAACATCATCACTTATTGCCAATTGCTTTCGAATTGTTTTTCGTTTGTAATTATCAGGATTGTATTTCTCAATATCAATAACATTATGGATAATAATTATTTTTTCTTCTTCTAAAGGTGTGGTTTCGAGTAAGTTGTTTTTAATAATTTGTGAAATTGCAATTGCCTTGTCGATTCTTCTGTAAATTAATCTGTGTAATAAGTCTTTTTTAATTATGAATGAACCAAGTTGTTTTGTAAAAACAAGAGGAATATGTTTTTTAATTAACCATAATGCTGGAGAGATTGTCCATAAATCTTTTGAAAACTGTGTATGAATAATTTCAATTTGTTTTGATTCTAAAAATTTTTTTAGCTTTAGAATATTAAAAACATTAAGATAGGAACTTGATCTAACTCGTAGTTTTTTTTCATCGGAAATGAAATTTGAGTTTAAATCAATCTTAGAATTTTCAACACAAAAGAGATAAACATCCATATTGTTATTCATTAATTGCTGAGCAGACTGAACTGCAAACATTTCCATTCCACCCCACGAATTTGAAAGACATGAAATTAAAATTTTCATTTTTTTACTTTTTTTGAGCAAGTTAAATCTGAATTAAGATTTCTTCAAAATCAAAATGTTATTTGACATCGATCGGTATACAATCATACTAAACAATGAATGGGATTGTAATGCTATAATTCATATAACTAAAATATATCTAATTCAAATCAATAATTGTTTCGACTACGATTAGCGACTGTTTAATCTATACACGGGAAAAAATTAAGAAAATCATTAATCGAAGTAGGAGTGAAAAGCGATAAATTAATTAATAAGAGAATTTGAAAACTTTTTTACCAGATGATTTTTGATTTCAATAGTTTTTATTTCATCAAAATAAATTTTTTAGATTGAACAAAAGAATAATTCCTTAATTGATAAATATACACTCCTGAACTTAGATTATATTTATCAGCATCAAATTCAATTTCGTAGTCTCCAATTTGTTTTGTGTCATTTACAAGTGTTGCAATTTCCTGTCCGAGTAAATCGTAAATTTTTAAGCTTATAAATCCTGAGAGGGGAATTGAAAATTTAATTTTTGTTTTTGAATTAAACGGATTAGGATAATTCTGGTATAGAACAAATTTTTTATCAATATAGCTTTCGTCAATTACATTGGTTGGTAAGTTAATACCCGTTACACCATTTTCATTGTAAATTGCAAGACCCCAATCCTGACAGTAATCACTGGCAATCCATTTATTATTGAAACCATCAATCTTTATATCTAAAATGCTTCGGTAAGATGTTTGTTCGAAAAAAGTAAAATTAGTTCCATCATATTTTAATAAACCATCATCAGTTCCGATCCAGAGATTATTAAATTTATCAACTGTAATAACATTGACAAAGTTATTTCTAAAGGGGGCATTGTTTGAATTAAAAACTAAAAAAGTTGAATCATTAATCCATTTTAACAATCCCATTTTCCTGGTACCAAGCCAGCGTGTGCCACTTAAATCTTTAATATAATAAGTAATTTGTTGAGTGGGCATTTTAGTATTAGTTGTATCAAATATTTTCCATTCGTTATTGTATAGTAAAACCAGCCCGTTAAATGTGCAAATCCAGATCGAATCCCCTTCAGGCATAACCAATGAGCCATTATTCCATGGCAAAGGAGAATTGGATGTGTTAAAAAGATAATAATTATTGAGGCTATCAACTTTCAAAACTCCATTGCCTACAACTGCAATTATCCATTTGTTTTTTAAATTATCGATGTTCATTCGTGGGTATTTTATTGCGATTAAAGGGGTTTGGTGTGAATTAAAAGAATAACCATCAAAACTAACTAAACCTTTTCCAACCATATATAACCATATAATATTATTACTATCCATTGCAGCTACAAAATGATTTGGAATAACATTAAATGTATCCGAAACTTTCCAGCCATACCAATTAAAACCATCATACTTAATCAGAGCATCGTAATTGTTATATAAGGTGAATGTTATCCAGACATTTTGATTTCTGTCTATAATAAAATTATATATATCCTGACGAAAATATTGAGAAGTATCAAGTTTAATAAACAACCACTGATCCAAATCCCTATTTTGATTTTTTTTAATGACTAATGGTATCCGATATGGTGTGAAATTGATTTTATCAGTTAAAATTTTTGATTGCTTTTGCATGTCAGGATTTATTGAGATGGTTTCTATAGGTGAAGAATTACTGGAAATGAAATTTGAATTTATTTTCAGAACATTATAATTATTTGTTATTGAATTAATGCCTCCATTCCAGGTGATTTCATTATCAATAAAATAATTTTCATTTGTTCGAATTACTTCATACCAA
>CALDZP010000041.1 GCA_937944105.1 uncultured Ignavibacteria bacterium | reverse complement strand
CAAGTTCAGGATGACATTTAATGTAATGCTAAATCTTGTGCTGAATTTATTTTGGTATCCTCCTTTTCTTGTCATGCTGAATTTATTTCAGCATCTTATTTATCTCCCGAAACAAGTTCATAATGGCAAATTAAAGATTTAGATCCTGAAACAAATTCAAAACGGCGCTCTGAGAAAGTTTATAGCTATTTAGAACAAATTCAGAATGATATGAATTGCTTAAGTAGCTAATTTAGAAAGTTTTCTTAGTTTAATGACACTAATTGTAAAGTGCCAGATTTTGTAAAATTTTAATTAATCAATTTGTTCAAAGTGATTAAATTCTGTTTTATTCTCGAAACGAGCATAAGTAGGTAAGAATAATAAAGTGAAAGAACCGGTCGGACCATTTCTCTGTTTTGCAATAATTACTTCAATTTCACGGGGCCTAAATGGTTCTTGCTCATTAGAATTTTCATCTTTTTCATTTTTTTCAAGACGATGTAAAAAACAAACGATATCGGCATCTTGTTCTATCGCTCCAGATTCTCTTAAATCTGAAAGCATTGGTTTCTTGGATTGTCGCATTTCAACCTGACGATTTAATTGAGCCAGAGCAACAACAGGTATATCCAGTTCTTTTGCTAAAGCTTTTAAACCTCGAGATATGTATGATATTTCTCTTTCGCGGCTTTCAACATTAGAAGGACCCTGCATCAATTGAAGATAATCAACAAAGATAATTTCAACATTCTTTTCTGTAATCATTCTTCTTGCTTTTGCTCTTAATTCGTGGAGAGAGATTGCAGGAGTGTCATCAATAAATACTTTTAGATTACTTAATTTTCTAATACCTAATGCAAGCTTGTTTTCATATTCCTGTGAGATTTTACCAATTCTTAAATCGAAAACATTGATTCTGGATTCCTGACTTAAAAGCCTGGTAACAATTTGATCTGATTTCATTTCAAGGCTAAAGAAACCCACTGATTTGTTATGATATTTGGCAATATTATATGTAAGTGAAAGACCAAAAGCAGTTTTTCCTACGCCCGGTCTAGCCGCAATAATTATTAAATCTGAAGCCTGAAAACCTCCTAACAAAGCATCAAAAGTGTCATAACCTGTAGGAATTCCAAGATACTCTTTATTCCTCACTTTCTCTATATTGTAAATAGTCCTTTGAGTTAATTCAGCTAATGATAAGAATGTTTTTTTGTATTTATGTTCAGAGATCTCAAAGAATCCTGCTTCAGCTTCATTTAATAAATCAAAAACATCTATTGTACCGTCGAATCCTTTAGTAGCAATTTTCAGAGCGTGTTGAATAATTCTTCTTGCCATATATTTTTCAATCAAGATTTTACACATGCTTTCAATCTTTTCTGAACTTTCTGTGAATTTTGTTAATTCAAGAAGGTAAGAATAGTCACCAATGTCTTCAAGTTGATTTCTTTCTCTCAATTTCTCAGCAATAATGGCTAATGAGAGTTCTTCTGGTTTATTTGTAACTGTAAAATCCTTAATGGCTGAAAAGATTTTTTGATTTGCCGGGGAATAAAAAATATTTTCATCTTTAATCATCTCTAAAACTTTATTTATACATTGAGGGTCCGTAAGCATTGTCCCAAGGAGACTTTTTTCAACTTCTGCGGCATAAGGTACGGTTCTTGTTGAATCACCCAGTGAAATTTTTATTTCTTTGTTATTTGTATTTCTTCTTGGCATAAATTATCCCTCCATTAAAGAATCGTAATAATTTTTCATTTTAATTAAATCTTCCTCAAAGGTGCTTTTCCAGCCCATATTCCTTAAAATTGCTGCAGGATGAAAAGTAACAAATAGAGGTATTTCATAATAGTTGTAAATATTTTTTCTTAAGTTGGTAAGAGTTTCATTTTTTCTAAGCAATGTATTTCCAGCGATTCTACCAAGTGCTACAATTATTTTAGGTTTTATTAAGCTTAATTGTTTTAGAAGATAGGGTTCACATTTTTCAACTTCTGAGGGTAAAGGATCACGATTATTAGGTGGACGACATTTCAAAATATTACAGATATAAACTTCTTCTCGTTGAAGTCCAATTTTTTTTAATGTTTCGGTTAATAATTTCCCTGCACGACCTACAAATGGTTCGCCCTGAACATCTTCATCTGCACCTGGTGCTTCTCCAACAAATACAATATCGGCAGAAGGATTTCCAACACCAAATACAAATTTTGTTCTCGTTTTTCCAAGCGGACATTTTTGACATTGATTTATCATTTCATCAAGCTGTGAAATAGATTTTGCTTGCACAAATTCTTCATCTATGTTTTTTAAATAATAATCAATGAATGCAGTATTGAGTTTTTTAAATTTTAATTGTGAAACATCATCCGAAACAAAAATAGGCACATTGAGCTCTTTGTGGTATATTAATAAATTTTCAATTTTTTCAAGCAAGTCATTTAAGTTTTTATTCATTGTAAATTTCTTATTTCATTTAATATATCATTTGCTACATCAAATTTGAATTTTTGTGGAAATTTTTTCAAAGTCCCTGTTTTATTTAAAATATAAACTTGATTTGTGTCAATTTCAAATCCCGAGCCTTCTTTTAGAGGATTATTTATTACTATCAAATCTAATTTTTTCTTTTTTAATTTTAATTTTGAATTTTCAATTTCATTTTCTGTCTCAAGGGAAAATCCTACAACAACTTGGTTTTTCTTTTTGATTTTTGAGACTTCTTGTAAAATATCTTTATTCTCAATTAGTTCTAATATAAGTTTTGAATTTCCTTTTTTTAGTTTAGAAGGGAAAATTTTTTTCGGTCTATAATCAGCAATCGCGGCTGCAGAAATAAAAATTTGACATTTTGGAAATTCTTTCATGACTGCTTTATACATTTCCTCTGCGGTCTTAACTTTTATAACTTTAATTTGTTCTGGATAAGAAAGATTTGTTGGACCTGTTACAACAATCACTTCAGCACCACGATAAAGAGCCGCAAGTGCCAGAGCCTGTCCCATTTTTCCACTGGAACGATTTCCAATGAAACGAACAGGGTCAATTGGTTCATAAGTTGGTCCAGAAGTAATCAGTATTTTCTTTTTAGTGAAATCTTTATGTCCATTGGAAAGTATAGATTTGATTTTTTCTATTATCTTATCAACTTCAGCCATTCGTCCAAAACCAGTTAACCCACTTGCAAGTTCACCAAATTCAGTCTCAATAAAATGAACTCCTTGAAGTTTTAATTCGGCTATATTTTTTTGATTAGTTTGATTAAGATACATATCCTCATCAGCTGCAGGAACAATTAACAAAGGAGATCTTCTTGCGGAAGCCAGAATTGTTAAAGCATTATCTGCAATACCATTTTTGATTTTTGCAATAGTATTTACGGTTGCTGGAGCAATTACAAATAGATCTGCCCATTGAGCAAGATGGATATGCCAGGTTGAAGTTTTCGTATTACCTTTTTTATCGGGGAAGACATCAACGATTACTTCATTTTTTGAGAGAGTGGAGAATGTTAAAGGTGTGATAAATTCACAAGCGGAAGGTGTCATTACAACGCGAACTTCTGCACCAAGCTTGATCAGTTCGCGAACAAGATAGCAGGCTTTGTAAGCGGCAATTCCACCGCTTACGCCTAGTAATATCTTTTTGTTTTTTAGTGAAGTCAATCAAAAATTCTTTAAGATTTATTTTGTATACCTATAAACTATTTCACCACGAAGTAGAGCTTCGAGTGCTTGTTCAGTTGGTTTTCCTTTTGCTTCGATTTCTTTACTAATTCGAATTTGATCTGGATTTTCTACCTCTTCGACTTCATCAAATTGAACCTGAGGAGGTAATTCAGAAAGTCTCTTATTATACTCTATCCTCATTTCAGCATTTATTTGTCTTGCCTTCTTTGCTGCTACTATAATTGCTTCGTAAATACTTTCTGTATTTTTTTCTATTTCTCTTAGATCGATAGGTTTTAATGGCATTTAGTACCTCTAAAATTTTGTTTTTATTACCACCATATGATTTACAAAGATAAGAAAATTTTTGAAATCAATTTTGGATGAATTATTGAGTGAAAAAACTAAAAATTAATTTGAACTGATTTATAAAGAAAAATCAAATTTTTTGAAGAAATCACATTGCATAATTATTAAAGATTGGATTTGAAATTATATAATTATTATCATCTAGGCGATTGTAATATTTAAATTTCAAATGCCAGTTTTGATGTAACAATTGTTATAAAACCAGTTTCAGCAAAATAAGAATTTTAGAATTATTAAATCGAAAAAGATAGAAATGAGAATCATTTAATAAGCATTTAATCATTAATTATCTTCTGAATTATTCTATTTACTTCCTCAATTGCTTTGTCGAGTTCATAATTTTTTACTTCGTAATCAAAATAATTTGCCATTTCAAGTTCCATTTTTGCTCTTTCAATTCTTTTTTGAAAGCTTTCGGGAGTTTCAGTGTTTCTTTTTCTGAGTCTATTTTCAAGTTCTTCAATACCTGGAGGAACAATAAAAATTAAATGTGCTTTAATTTTTATGGAAGATAACCTTATTTTTTATGTTAGAAAACCTTTTACTTCTTGACAAATACAAAGTTGTTTTTTATTTTTAAGAGAATAGCATTTGTTCTTTGTCACTTTGCGAGATAAATTGTTATCGAGAAGTTCTTAACGCTTTTGCTGTTGCTATAATTATGAATTATCAATGGGTTAAAAATTTTAATTTATTTTACTTTTAAGTCTTTAAATATCTTTTATTGCTGTAAAATTAACAGCTATATTTCTTAGGTATCTTAGTTAAAAGTTTTAGGTACCTTATTCCTTAATTTTTCCGGTACCCTAAAACATATTAACACAATTAATGTCATTCTAATCTCGAAACAATTTATTGCCTTTTGCATCAATTAATACTTATTAAATTATCAGCATAAATGTTTTTGGCATTTTCAGAAATTATTTGCTGAACGGATTAAAAACAAAATTGAAGGTGAGATATCAACACCAAATTACTTTTATAGTGCGTTAGTTTCAACGCTTTTAATTTTCAAACAAAATTAAATTAATGGAGGAATTATGAAACTCAAATCAAAAATCTTCGTACCCAAAACAATATTTGCTCCTGTTTTGTCAATTGGGTTTGTTTTTATATTTGTTTTACTTGGTTTTTTTTCAGAAAATATTGATTATATTTGGCAAGAGTTTAATCAAGGGTATGTGGGTCAAGCTAAGCAAAATTTACTTTTTAATAATAATACCAAGATTCTAAGAGATGAACAATCTAAGAGCATAAATCATGGCTGGTTATCAAAGGTTATTGAGAACATTAAGAAGCAGGAATATGAAATAAACTGGCAACCGTCAGTAAATGCGTATCAATCTCCGAACAGGGCGCAGAATTTAAGGTTTACATATTACAAAGATGGATTTTCAGCAAAACCGAGAACAACAAGAATTCCTAAATCTGGTCAGGACATAAGTGGGAAGAGCTTGGATGAAATTGAATACGAGACGATAGAGGATTGGGAAATCAGTTTGAAAGTTGTTGGAGTTAAGAGCGGAAGAGAGGTGATTCCATTCAAAGGGGAAGAATTAAAAGTAGAAAAGAATTATGCAGAGATAGAGGATAAAAATGTGAAGATAGAATACATAAACAACGAGGAGGGGATGAGGCAGAATTTTGTGATAAAGGAGAATTTGGGTGGAGAGAGGATAGAGGTATTGATGAAGGTTGATGGGACACTTAAGACATTTGTAGGTAGAGATGCAGTGGCTTTTCGGAACAAGAATTCGGAGGATAAGATGTATTACAGAGGCTTGAAGGTATGGGATAGCGAGGGGAAGGATTTGGTTGCGTATTTTAGCAAGTGGAATAGCGAGGGGTTTTCTATAGTTGTAAACACGAGAGATGCGGTGTATCCGATAGTGGTTGACCCGTTGTCTACAACAGCCAACTGGACTGCGGAGAGTAATCAGGCAGATGCAAGGTTTGGCGTTTCAGTTTCCACAGCGGGAGATGTAAATGGAGATGGATATAGTGATGTGATTGTTGGAGCGCGTTTGTATGATAATGGTGAAACAGATGAAGGTATAGCATTTGTTTATTATGGTTCAGCGAGTGGATTATCAACGACTGCTAATTGGACTGCGGAGAGTAATCAGGTAGGTGCACAGTTTGGCTATTCAGTTTCCACAGCGGGAGATGTAAATGGAGACGGATATAGTGATGTGATTGTGGGTGCAAATTTGTATGATAATGGTCAAACAAATGAAGGTGCGGTATTTGTTTATTATGGTTCAGCGAGTGGATTATCAACGACTGCTAATTGGACTGCGGAGAGTGATCAGGTAAATGCACAGTTTGGCTTTTCAGTTTCCACAGCGGGAGATGTAAATGGAGATGGATATAGTGATGTAATTGTGGGTGCATATTTGTATGATAATGGTCAAACAGATGAAGGTGCAGTATTTGTTTACTATGGTAATGGTGGGACAGGGACAAGAAAGACATTACAGCAATATAAGCCATTAAGTTCAGTAATTGTAGGACCACATGGAATGACAGGGGAGGTTGGGGAGGTTAGATTTGGTGCATATGCGAAATCACCCTTTGGAAGAGCGAAGGGCAAGCTCGTTTGGGAATACAAGCCAACGGGTCAACCATTTAGTGGAGCTTCGGGTGAAGGGAATTTCGTGGATTTAGGGACTGCAGGGACAGAGTTGACAATGGACATAAGTGGGATAACAACAGGTTATAATTATCGTTGGAGAGTGAGGACAAAGTATAGTTCTGTGAATAATCCGTATCAAGTGTATAGTCCGTGGAGATATTATGAGGTGTATCAACCTTTGTCATTTGGGAGTTTCAAGGCTCAGGATTCACCATTGCCAGTAGAATTGTTGTTTTTAACAGCAGAAGCAAAAGAAGGAAAAATAATTTTACGCTGGCAGACAGTAACAGAGATAAATAATTATGGTTATGAAATAGAGAGGGAATTAATTGAAGAGGCGAGCGCTAAAAAAGAAGGTTGGACAAAGATTGGATTTATTTCAGGTAGCGGTAATTCAAACTCATTAAAGATATATTCTTTTGAAGATAAGGAAGCTCCTTACGGAAGACTAAAATATAGATTAAAACAAATAGATATAGATGGTTCGTTTAGTTATTCTTCTGAGGTTGAGATAATAAATAAAGTTCCAAAGATATTTTCATTAAAACAGAATTACCCAAATCCATTTAATCCGATAACTACAATTGAATTTACAATTCCAGAGGATGGTATGGTTGAATTAAAGATATATGATATACTTGGTCGGGAGATAGAGACACTAATAAAGGAAGAGTTACCATCAGAAAAGTTGCATAGAGTTGAATTTGATGGTAGTAAGTTAGCATCAGGAATTTACTTTTATAGACTGGAGAGTAAAAATCACACAGCAATTAAAAAGTTTATTTTGATGAAATAATTATTTAAGAAGGAACTCGCTACACTAAATGATATTTGATTATGATGGTGTAGCGAGTTTTTTTAATAAAAAAGTTGAAACTGGTAAATATTTAGTTTGAGAGAGTTTAATTATTAATGATCTTCTGAATTATTCTATTTACTTCTTCAATTGCTTTGTCGAGTTCATAATTTTTTACTTCGTAATCAAAATAATTTGCCATTTCAAGTTCCATTTTTGCTCTTTCAATTCTTTTCTGAAAGCTTTCGGGAGTTTCAGTGTTTCTTTTTCTGAGTCTATTTTCAAGTTCTTCAATACCTGGAGGAACAATAAAAATTAAATGTGCTTCAGGATATAATTTTTTTAGTTTCAAACTTCCATTTACATCCAATTCAAATAAGATATGTTTATTTTCTTTTATCGCTCGATCAATCTCAGATTTTGGAGTGCCGTAAAAGTCTCCATAAATCTGTTCCCATTCGATAAATTCATTATTCTCAATTTTTCTTTTGAATTCTTCCTCAGTTAAAAAATAATAATCAACGCCATCAATCTCATTTGATCTTTTTTTTCGAGTAGTTGCTGAAACCGAAAAAATCAGTTTATCCTGATTGCGTTTCAGGATTTCTTTAATAACACTTGTTTTACCTGTGCCACTCGGTGCCGATATGACGATTAACTTTATCTGGTTACTCAATGTTTTGAACTTGCTCTTTTATTTTTTCAACTTCTTCCTTTATCAATACAACAGTCTGTGAAATTTCAGCATTGTTTGATTTAGCAGATATAGTATTTGCTTCTCTTAATAATTCCTGTGCTAAAAATCCAAGTCGTCTTCCACTAGGTTCATTATTATATATTGATTCTTTGAAAAATTTTATGTGACTTTTTAATCTTACACATTCTTCAGTAATATCCATTTTATCTAAAAGAAGTACCAGTTCAAGTTCCAATCTTGATGGATCTATTTCTTTATCTCCCAGTAGTTTGTTCGCTTTCTCTTTTAATTTATCAAATTCTTCTGAAGCTTTGTTATTCCATATTTCTTCAATTTTAAGCACATTCTTTTCTATCAAATCAATTCTATTTAATAAATCTTTTTCTAATTCCTTTCCTTCTTGAATTTTCATTTCCATTAATTTTTGAAGAGACATCTCAATACAACTTAAAAGATTCTGGAATTCGATTTCTGAAATTTCTTCATCCTTATGCTGAAAAATTTCTGAGAAGTGAAGAAAATGGTCTATTTTAATTTTTTCTTTGGACTTAGTGACTTTTTTAATTTTCTTAAAAAGTTGATTTATATACTTTAAGGAATCCTCATCTATATCAATGGGTAAATTTGCGCCTGAGCTTCTTTCGAGAGTTGCTGATACAAGTATTTTTCCACGACTGATATATTTTTTTAAAATCTCTCTTACTTCATTTTCTCGCTGTGAATGAACTCGGGGAAGTTTAATGGATATTTCTAAAAATTTGCTATTGAGACTTCTAATTTCTGAAGTATATGAAATGCCGTCTTTTTCAAATTCAGCATTTCCATAACCTGTCATGCTAATTATCATTGTTCTTACTCATTTTTATTTTACAAACTTAATAAAAGAAAATTAATTATAAATCTTTTAAGAAATCTCAAGCAAAAATTTACAAATTAATTGGGATATGATAACAAGAAAAAGCAGTTGTAATTTCTTTTATAGTAAACCTAAATGGGTTTTACTTTTTATGAGTAATTTATTTTTAATTGAACCATCTCGAAAATTTAAGAATTAAACACTAGAATGAATACAAAATAACCATGCATTTTTAGTTAGAAATTTATCCAATGAAGAAGCAAGAATTAAAATAGATAAGTGAGTTATTGTATTTTTGTAATTGTTAGAAAAAATTATAATAGTTTTTGACATTACCACAAAAAGTTGAATTAAAATAAGTGAATTAATTTGAGTTTATCTTAGATTCTATAAATTAAATCTTGAAAGATGGAAAAAAAGAAAATTTTATTCATTGTTTATAATTTTCCACCTGCAGCTGGTGCTGCAACACAACGAATTATTAAGTTCTTAAAATATCTTAATAAATTTGGTTACAAAACATTTGTCCTGACAGTCGATAAAGTTGATTATCCTGATCTTGATTACACATTAATTGAGAAAATTCCCCCAGATACAAAAGTCATAAAAACAAAATACTGGACACCATTTGGAATTTATCGCAAAATCACGGGAAGAAAAGAAAACGAAAAAATCCCAGTTGCGTTCATTAAAGACAATCATAAATCATTAGCTGAGAGAATTTCTGTCTTTTTACGATTAAATGTTTTTCTACCAGATGCAAAAATTGGTTGGTTGCCATATGCAGTTAGAGTAGGGAAAAGATTAATTAAGGAAGAAAAAATAGATGTAGTTATTAGCTCCGGTCCACCACATACAACTCATTTAATTGCAAAATCACTCAAAAGTAAAACTGGAGTAAAATGGATTGCTGATTTTCGTGATCCATGGACAGATATTGATTACTATTCTGGAATGAAAAGAACAAATTTTGCTGAATGGGTTGATTCGAAGCTCGAAAAGAGTGTTCTAAAAAATGCTGATTATGTTGTATCAGCAAGTGAAGGTTATCTTGAAATAATTAAATCCAAAGGTGTAAAAAATAACTATGAAGTCTTGACAAATGGTTTTGACCCAGAAGATTTTCAAAACATTAAAATAAAAGAACAAAGCAAATTTATTATTACATATACCGGAAATATGCCAGCAACACGAAATCCCGAGAGTTTATGGATTGCACTGGAAGAATTAGCTAGAGAAAATAATGATTTTTTTGAAAATTTTGAGTTTCATTTTGCTGGTGTAATGGATGATGAAATAAGATCAGAAATTAGTTCAAAAAAATTTTACAATAAATTTGTTGATCATGGTTATTTAAGTCATCAAGATGTTTTAGAGCTTACTTTCAATTCTCATTTATTAATAATGATTGTAAATAAAGTCGCCACAAGCAAAGAAATATTGCCAGGGAAAATTTTTGAATACATTGCATCGGGGAATTTTGTTTTGGTAATTGGTCCTGAAGATGGGGTTTCAGCTAAATTGATAAATTATATTGGACAGGGAATTGCAATTGGTTATGAAGGAACAGAACGGATTAAAAATCTAATTTTAGAGCTTTTCAAGAAATGGCAAAATGGTGAACTTCATAAATTTTTCACTGAGACTAGAAATCAGTTTACTCGCGAAGAAATAACTAAAAAGCTTATTCGAATAATTGAAAATCTATAATTTTTAATCAGATCAAACTTAAGTTCATTTACTCTTATATTTGAATTGAAAAAAATAATCATCGATGGAGAAAAAAATTATGCCAAAGAAATCAAAACAAGCAGCAAGAGTTCAAAAGAAAAAATCTTTCTTTGAAGAGTTTACACTTGATAATTATATCCCTGAAAAGTATCAAGATTTTGTGTTGCTTCTTGTTCCATTTATTTTGCTATACATTTTTTTTGGTGATGTCTTTTTTGGTCCTTTAACCTTTGTTTCAGGTGATATTACTACTTCAATGGCTGTAAAAAACTATCTTGCTTATGCTAGAGAAATTGGAACCCAACCTCTGTGGGATCCATACATCTTTATGGGAATGCCCGCGTACATTACAGCAATTAATCTCCGTGCTTTTGATTTAATTCTTTATATCATTCATTTTATCGAATCGATTTTTCAAACAATTACAAATGAATTTTCCGCTGGACCAACATTTTATTTTTACATTCTTGCTGTTACAACTTATATGTTTTTGCGTTATAAAAAAGTTGATAGATTGATTGCCTTATTTGCAAGTGTTGGAGTTACTTTCTCAACAGGAATGATCATTTTTATTCCCATCGGACATAATACAAAAATGTTAACATTATGTATGATACCGTTGGTGTTTTTAATTCTTGAGAGATTACAGGAAAAAATTAATTTTTTTGATTTCGTGTTGTTAATTGCGGTTATTCATATTCAATTGCTTTCGGCTCACATTCAAGAAATCTTTTATTCTTTTTTTGCTGTATTAATTTATTTTGTGTTTTTTATAGTAAGATATGTTTTTCAAAAACAAACAAGAGCTTCTCTAAATCTTATTAAAATTGGGGTAATATTTATTTTTGCATCAATTTTTGCAGCAGGAATGTCAATTGATCAATACTGGGCAATTTATGAATATAATCCGACATCAATTCGTGGAACTCCAAGCATTCTTGAGCAAGTCAATCCAACTAAAAAAGCAACTACAGGCGGTTTGGATTATGAATACGCCACTAATTGGTCGTTTAGTCCTGGTGAAATGTTAACATGGATAATGCCTTCGTTTTATGGATATGGTAATTCGATTTATAAAGGAGAGTTAAGTCAAAATCAACCTGTTGAGGTAAATACATATTGGGGTCAGATGCCTTTCGTTGATGTACCGCAATATATGGGAATTTTAATTTTTGTTTTTGGTTTGATGGGAATTTACTTTCAAAGAAGAAATCCTTTCGTCCAATTTTTAACAGTTCTTATAGTAATCTCTGTTTTAATTTCATTTGGACGAACTTTTCCAATTGTATATGATTTGATGTTTTATTATTTCCCATTTTTTAACAAGTTCCGTGTCCCAAGTATGATTTTAAATCTTGTGCAAATTTCATTTCCTATCCTTGCAGCAATAGGAATCTATTCTTTAATTAAATTTAAAAACTCAGGTGAAAAGATTAATGTAAAGGTGGTTAATTACTTGTTATATTTATTCGCTGGATTATTTGTGATTTTTATTGTTTTTAATTCTGCTATTAAAGATTGGTACATCGGATTACTGAGAGAGAGTCAAAAGGTATATCCCCAGCTTTATGATTATACATTTAATATGTTTTATGAAGATTCACTAATATCATTTGTCGTTGCAATTATTGGGCTTGGATTAACTTTAATTTACTTAAAAGGCAAATTAAATGGACAGATTTTAATCGTTCTTATTTTAGTTTTAACTGTTTTTGATTTGTTTAGAATTAGCTCAAGAGGAATGCGAAAACATGATGAAAAGGAACTTCAAAAAAATTTTGAAACTCCCGAATGGGTAAAAGCAATTAAAAAAGACACAACTGTCTATCGTATTTTGAACTTAAAAAATGATGGTTCTCTTGGTTCATTAAATCATCATTCAAATTATCACATGACTTTTTTATTACAGGATTTTTATGGATATAGTGGTGCTAAACCAAGAGCATATCAGGATTTGATTGATGTTGTAGGTCTCTACTCTCCAACTTTATGGCGAATGTTTAATGTTAAATACATTATCACCGAAAAGCCTTTACCTGATCAGTTCTTTGATGTAATTTATCAGGATCAATCTACAACTGTAAATTTATATAAAGCTGCTTTACCAAGAGCGTATTTTGTTGAAAGATTCGAAAAAATCCCCACACTTGAATTCTTAAATAAGATTAAGAATAATGAAATCGACCCAATCGAAATAGCCCAATTTGATCCAGCCACAGAGCTCGATTTTACAAATATAGATCCACCTGATTCAACTGCATATGTTAAAATGAACAAATACATTTTTGAAAATATTGAGCTTGAAGTAAATGCATCTGGTAATAACTTACTTGTGCTTGGTGATACATATTATAATATAGGATGGAAAGCATTAATAGATGGAAAGGAGACAAAAATTTACAGAGCAAATCATAATGGTCGGGCTATTCTTGTCCCACCTGGAAAACACACAATAGAATTTAAATATGAACCAACAAGTTATTATCTGGGAAAGAATATTTCTTTAGGACTAAATGTAATTGTTCTGTTAATTCTTGCTGTTTCTGGAATAAAAAAATTAACTCGTAAAAAATCGAATTGATTTTAAAGACATGGGAAATAATTATTCAGAACTTATTAGAATCCTTGAGAAAAGTAAACCATCAAAAATTTTATTAATAACATTTGAAGATTCGGAGATACTGAAATTACTTAAAGAAAATTACAAAGGTGAATTAACAGTTTTTAGTAAGGTTGATTTTGTAGGTGCAGGTCTGAAAGAAATATCATTAAAAATTAGAAATCAGAATTATGATTTAAGTGTTATTTCGAATGTTAATGCTCAGGTTAATCGAAACAAAACTTCATTAAAGATTTTAGCTTTAATCTCAAAGTCATTCCGTCATTTAATTTTCTTTGATGATCATAATTTTGTTGTTACAAACAAATTAAAATTATTAATTGAATTAATACCTGTAATTTTTGCTGGGTCAATTAATGCTGTTTATGTGATTCTTAAGACTATTCTATTCTTCAATTTAATTTATCCATTTTTTTTAAGGAAAAAGAAAATAACTTCAGGTGAAAATAAACTTATACTTTTTTTAAGAACAGATCTTGCAGGAAAAATTAAAGCCGGGGGTTCATTAACTCATATTAAAGGATTTATTGATGGTTCAAAAGAATTAGGATTTGATACGATTTATGCTGGAGATTTTCCATTGATAAACCATCCGATATCAATTGTAATTAAACCAAATCCCTTGCTCGATTTCTTTGATGAAATTCAAATGATGGACTATCATTTCAAAGTGGTTAAGAGATTTAGAAAATGTTTACGGAATATTCGGGTTGGTTTAATTTATCAGAGACATTCTATCTTCAATGCAAGCGGTGTGGTTTTATCGCATATATTTAATGTTCCACTGATTCTTGAAGTAAATAACTCAGAAGTTTGGGCAAAAAAAAACTGGAGTCGATTGATTTTTGAAAAACTCGCCACAAAAATCGAAAAGTTTGCATTTGAAAATTCTGACTTAATTAGTGTTGTAAGTGAAGTTACAAAGGAACAGATCGTTTCTCTCGGTGCTGATGAAAATAAAATTGTTGTAAATCCAAATGGGGTTAATCCAGAGAAATTTTCTCCTGAAATAAGCGGCAAATCTATAAGAGAACAACTCAAACTTGATGATTTTTATGTTGTCGGATTTATTGGGACATTTACAAGATGGCATGGTGTAGAAACTTTGTTCGATGCTGCCATTGAAGTTTTATCAAACAGCGATAAAATAAAATTTTTACTCATAGGAGATGGCAACTTAAAATCTCATCTCGAATTAAAAACAGAACAACTTGGTTTAAAAGATAAAATTATTTTCACTGGAATCATTCCTCACGAAAAAGCGCCTGAATACCTTGCTGCTTGTGATGTTTTAATCTCTCCACATCTTGGTTTTGAAAGTGGTGAAAGATTTTTTGGTTCTCCAACTAAACTTTTTGAATATATGGCAATGGGAAAACCAATAATTGCAAGCGAGCTCGAACAAATCGGGCAGATTATTAGAAATGAAATCAATGGGCTATTATTCAAACCTGGTGATGTGAAAGAATTATCAAATTTAATTTTACGGCTCTTCAATGACTCTGAACTTTCTTCCAGATTGGGTAAAAAAGCACGGGAAGATGTTATTAAAAATTATACATGGACAAAAAACGCAATGAGAGTTCTGGAAAAATTCTATGACATAAAAATTAATTAAACAAAGTATTCTTTTTAATAATTTTTAGATTCAGGTATAGTTTCACAAAAATGATGAACAATCGGGCATAAAAAAATTTCTTCCAAAAGGTTGGATTAAACATTACAACTCTTCAATAAATTTTTCATTCTTTAATGATTACATTCAAATTGAAATCTTTCATTGTTTTTAAGAAATCTTCTAATTTTTCCGGCTCAACAAAAACATTAAGTTCTATTTTATCAGTGAAGTTAGTAATAGGTTCATATACCGAAAAATCTTTTATTATATTTTTTATTCTTTGATAAAGATGATAATCAAGACTGAGCATTATTTCCTTAACAACATATTTTTGAACAATGTTAGCAGAGCTAATTACCTTTATACTCGAGTCAAAGTAAGCTCTGGCAAGTGGACCTGTTCCAAGTTTTGTCCCGCCAAAATATCTTACAACAAATAATGCGCATTTAGATAAATTTTTAATTTTTAATGCAGAATAAATTTTAATTCCAGCTGTTCCATTTGGTTCTCCATCGTCATAATAATGGAAATCATTCTGGTCAAGTATATAAGCATAGCAAATATGTCTGGCTTTTGGATGTTCTTTCCAGAGTGAATCTAAAATCATTTTGAATTCACTTTTTGAACTCAATGGGTAAAGCAGCGAAATAAATTTAGAATCTTTAACTGTTAGTTCTTCTCTGTAAATTTTTTCTATCGTAAAATAACAGCTCATTTTCTGTAAATTCCATTATTTGAAAATCAAATTTATATTATTTAATATGAAATTTAAATTTTGCAAAAAAACTATTTGAATATGGATTACATTATAATTCGCGGAGCAAGGGAACATAATCTCAAAAATTTAGATATCGATATTCCAAGAGACAAATTAATTGTTATTACTGGACTTTCCGGATCTGGTAAATCTTCACTTGCATTTGATACTATTTATGCTGAAGGTCAGCGAAGATTTATGGAAAGTCTTTCCGCTTATGCTCGACAATTTCTTGGCAACATGGAAAAACCAGATGTCGACTTTATTGAAGGTTTAAGTCCTTCCATCTCAATTGAACAAAAATCTACTTCTGCCAATCCAAGATCGACAGTTGGAACAATAACAGAGATTTATGATTTTCTCAGATTACTTTATGCACGTGTTGGAACATCTTACTGTCCGAATTGTGATAAACCTGTTCAAAAAATGAGTAGTGAACAAATCTATGACTCAATTTTTCATGAATTTTTCGGCAAGAAAGTAGATATCCTTGCTCCGGTTGTTAGAGGAAGAAAAGGGCATTATCGTGAATTGTTTGAAGATATTTTGAAAGAAGGTTTTATAAAAGCAAGGATTGACGGCGAACTTAAAGAAATTTTTAGCGGAATGAAGCTTGAACGGTATAAAGTTCATAATATAGAAATTTTAATTGATCGGGTAGAAATTTTGCGAAAATCTGAAAGTCGAATTCGTGAATCCATTGAATATGCTCTAAATTATGGTAAAGGAATTTTAGTTGTTTCAGATGGTGAGAAAGAAAAGATTTACAATAGAACTTTAGCATGTTTGGATTGTGGAATCAGTCTGCAGGAACTCGCTCCAAATTCATTTTCTTTTAATTCGCCTTATGGTTATTGTCCTTCCTGTGAAGGACTGGGAGTAAAAAAACGAATTGATCCTGATCTTGTCATTCCTGATTGGTCATTATCAATTAACGAGGGAGCTATAGCTCCTTACGGTAAACCAAAGGATAACTGGTTTTTCAATCAGTTGCGGGCTCTTGCAGAAAATTATGGTTTTAATTTCGATACACCATTACAAAATTTACCTGACAATGTAAAAAATATTTTGCTATATGGTTCAGGTAATGAAAGATTGGAAATGAGATATAAACTTGGTTCAGGAGAATTTGTATCTTATTCACATCGATTTATTGGTATAATAAATCAGCTCAAACATACTTACGAAACTTCGACTTCTAATAGTATTCGAGATTGGATTGATGCTTATATGTCGGTCTCAGTTTGTTTGACTTGTAAAGGATATAGATTAAAAAAAGAATCACTGGGAGTAAAAATTGATGGAAAAAATATTGGGGAGCTTGCAAAACTTCCAATTAAAGAATTAAAAGAATTTTTTGATACATTAAAGTTCACAGGAAGGGATGAGGAAATTGCAAGACAGATCCTCAAAGAAATAAAAATGCGCCTTAACTTTTTAATAAATGTGGGACTTGAATATTTAAGCCTTGATAGAAATGCGACAACTCTCTCAGGTGGTGAGGCACAACGAATAAGGCTGGCAACACAAATTGGTTCTCAATTGGTTGGAGTTTTATATGTTTTAGATGAACCGAGTATTGGTTTGCATCAAAGAGATAATATTAAATTAATTAATTCACTTAAAGAATTACGTGATATTGGAAATACAATTATTGTTGTTGAGCATGATAAAGAAACAATTTTGAACGCAGACTATTTGATAGATCTTGGACCGGGTGCGGCTCAAAATGGTGGACATGTTGTTCTACAGGGTGAATTAAAAGATATTTTGAGTAATGGTGAAAAATCCAATTCAAACTCAATCACACTTCAATATTTACTCAAAAGAAAATTTATTCCTTTCAATTTAAATCCAAGACCTGGAAATGGAAATTATATAATTCTTAAAGGGGCTAGGGGGAATAATCTGAAAAATATAACTGTGAAATTTCCTCTGGGTAAATTGATATGCATCACTGGCGTTAGTGGTTCGGGAAAATCTACTTTAATTAATGATACACTTGGTAGAATTCTCTTCAAAAAATTTTATAATTCCAAATTGGTTCCATTGCCCTATACTTCAATTTCTGGATTAAAAGAAATTGACAAAGTAATTGAAATTGATCAATCACCAATTGGTCGTTCACCTCGTTCTAATCCTGCTACTTATACTAATCTTTTTACACTCATTCGTGATTTATTTTCAGAACTGCCTGACTCAAAAATTCGTGGTTATAAACCTGGCAGATTTAGCTTTAATGTTAAAGGTGGTAGGTGTGAAGAATGCGAAGGCGGGGGACTGAAAAAAATTGAGATGAATTTTCTTCCTGATGTTTATGTTCTTTGCGATGTTTGCAAAGGTAAAAGATACAACAAGGAAACTTTAGAGGTTAAATACAAAGGTAAATCAATAGCCGATGTTCTTGATATGACTGTTGATGAAGCACTTGCTTTCTTTGAAGATTTACCACGAATCAAAAGAAAATTAAAAACTTTAAATGATGTTGGACTTGGTTATATTCGTCTCGGTCAGCAGGCAACAACTCTTTCGGGTGGTGAAGCACAAAGAGTTAAGCTCGCAACAGAACTTTCAAAAGTTCAAACAGGAAAAACTTTGTATATTCTTGATGAGCCAACAACGGGTTTGCACTTCGAAGACATTCGAGTTTTACTTGAAGTATTGAATAAATTAGTTGATAAAGGAAATACTGTTATTGTTATTGAACATAATATGGATGTGATTAAATCAGCCGATTGGATAATAGATCTTGGTCCTGAAGGTGGTGATGCAGGCGGTTATATTGTGGCTGAAGGTACTCCACTTGATTTAACAAAATGTGAAAATAGTTACACTGGTAAATTCTTAAAAGCTGAACTTGAACAAATAAATTAAGGAGATTAAAAATGAAACGAACAATGCTCTTTCTAATTATTTTCTTTTTTAATTTTCCTCTATTTTCTCAATCTCGAGCGGTGAGTATAAATCCACTTGGACTATTCTGGGGCGTTCTTAATGTTCAATATGAATTTAGATATGACTTGGATAATTCAATAGCACTAAGAGCTAATTTTGTTGGTTATGATATTGGAACATTTTCAAATTCCGCTTTTGGTTTTGGTGGAACTTACCGGTGGTATCATTCTACAAAACCTGTTGTTGGTTTATGGTATGGACCTTCAGCTGATATTTTATTCTGGTCTGCTAAACAAAAAAATAGAATCACCCCTGCAACCTACAATAGTTCATTCTTAGGAATTGGTGGTGATATAGGATATAAATGGAATTTTAATCAATTTGGTGTGGAACTATATGGTGGATTAAGATATTATTTCGGTGAAATTGCTGGGCTTTCTTTTGGTGGTGCATCTTTAATTGCAGGTGTTAATTTGGGTTATGTCTGGTAAAAATTATAAGGAATTATTATGAGTAAATATGATGATTTCCACAAATTTAGAAACGAAATGAATGAAAAAATTCTCAATTCAAATTTCAGCGACTTCAAGAAATTTTTTGCTCTTGATGCTAAAGCTTATCATGAAGGTGCAATTCCTTCAAAATACAAAGAGTTGATGGGACTTGTTGCTTCAATGGTTTTAAGATGTAATGATTGTATTTTTTATCATCTCGAGCAATCTGTAAAACTTGGAGTGAAAAAAGAAGAACTCTACGAAGCAATGAATATTGCTCTTATTGTGGGAGGTTCTATTGTTATCCCTCATTTAAGATATGCTTTTTCGGTACTGGATGAAATTTATGAGAGAGCACAATGATAGTAATATCACCGTCTTACATTGTTACGATGAACAGAAATTATGAAATTCTTAAAGATTATTCTGTTTTAATTTCAGAAAATAAAATTCAGAAAATTGAACATAGGGATAAACTTGAAAGTCTTGCTAAACAAAATGGTTGGGAAATTATTGATGCTGCGGAGCAGATTCTAATACCTGGTTTTGTTCAAACTCACATTCATTTATGTCAAACATTATTTCGCGGATTAGCAGATGATCTAGAGTTATTGGATTGGTTACAATTAAAAATTATGCCTTTTGAATTTGCTCACAATAAAGAATCAATGAAATATTCAGCATTGCTTGGAATAAGTGAATTGATTCGATGTGGAACAACAACAATTCTGGATATGGGAAGCTTAAACCATTCTGATGTGATATTTGAGCAATTAATAAATTCAGGATTACGGGCTTTTCATGGTAAAGCTATGATGGATATCAATAACCTGTATCCTGAATTATCTGAATCTACTGAATCTGCAATTAAAAGTTCTGAGGATCTGGCAACGAATTTTCACAATAAAGAGAATGGAAGAATTAAATATGCCTTTGCACCACGATTTATTTTAACCTGCTCGGATGAATTGCTCAAAGAAACGAATGAACTCGTAAAATCATATCCAGGCTCACTTTTTCATACACATGCAAGTGAAAATCGGACCGAGCTTGAAAATGTTAGAAAGAGATGTGGTAAGGACAATATTGAATGTTTTGAAGAACTAGAAATTTTAAATGATAGAAGTTGTATTGCCCATTGTATCTGGTTAAATGAAAATGAAATTAATTTAATGAAAGAGCGAGATGCTCGGGTTTTACATTGCCCATCATCTAATTTAAAACTGGCTTCGGGTATAGCTAACATCCCGAGATATTTAAGGGAAGGTATTTCTGTTTCAATTGGTGCGGATGGAGCACCGTGCAATAATTTTCTTGATATATTTGTTGAAATGAGACTTGCTTCATTAATCCAGAAACCGATTCATGGACCAACTTCTATGTCTGCAAAGGAAGTTTTTGAAATTGCTACAATTGGCGGAGCAAGAGCTTTACATCTTCAAAATGAAATTGGAAGCATTGAAGAAGGTAAAAAGGCAGATTTAGTTTTAATTGAATTGAATAAAATTCATAATAGTCTGATTGTTAACGAAGAAAATCTTTATTCAACAATTGTCTACACATGTGATCATTCAAATGTTAAAAGTGTAATGATTGATGGTGCATGGGTATATCGGAATAAAGAATTTAAAACCATTGACTCAAATGAGATTGTCTCTAAGTCTAAAGAAGAACTGAAAAAACTTCTAATTAGAGTTAAATGATCATGAAAGTTGTTTTAGCCTCAAATAATCTAAATAAAATTAAAGAAGCTCGTGAGATACTAAATGAATTGGGAGTTGAAGTTATTTCGCTTAAAGATCTTGGTATTAATATTGAAATTGAAGAAGATCAAGAGACATTCGAGGGTAATGCCAGGAAAAAAGCGCATACAATATTTGAGATTACAAAATTGCCTACTATAGCCGATGATTCTGGTTTGATGGTAGAATGTTTAAATGGAGCACCTGGTGTTTATTCATCAAGATATGCTGGTGAAGAACATAATTACGAAAGAAATAATCAAAAATTATTAGATGAGCTGAAAAATAAACCAAAGCCTCATCGGGCAAAGTTTGTTTGTGTAATTAATTTTAAAACAAACTCGGAAGATGAAATTTTTATCGGCGAAGTTTCAGGTGAAATTATCGATGAACCAAGAGGAACAAATGGCTTTGGTTATGATCCACTTTTCAAACCAGATGGTTATGATTATACATTTGCTGAACTTCCTTCGGAAATTAAAAATAAAATAAGCCATCGATTTAGAGCATTGATAAAATTCAGAGATTATTTATCTAATAAATTCAGAAACGATGTAATTAATCCAGATTTATATCCGCATTCTTAATCACAATTCCCTTTCATCTGTCATTGCAAACAAAAATTGTCTTATAAAAAATATATAAAATTTGTGACATATATGAACTAAAGCAAAAAAAATGAAATCTAAAATTTGTGGCTATCTATCTTTTAGCAGTCATTGCGAGGAGTGAAACGACGAAGCAATCCTTCACAAAAACACAAGGATGAAAAAAAGAAAATTTTTGGCATAATCAGAAAGGATTGCTTAGCTACGCTCGCAATGACAGTTCCCTTATAGTAGTCATTGCGAGAGACAGCCTTTGGCTGTCTCGAAGCAATCCTCTACAAAAGAGAAACATGTGGCATTTTGGAAAATTGTTGGCTTAACCAGAAAAGATTGCTTCCCCGCCTTTGGC
>CALDZP010000040.1 GCA_937944105.1 uncultured Ignavibacteria bacterium | reverse complement strand
AAATTCCTTTCCTGAAAAAAAGGAGGCCATTATGGTTACAAAAACAACTATTAATATCGAAGATTATATTAAAGAAATTGACCAATTGACCCCTGATGAGCAATTAAACTTAATAGAAATCATCCTTGCGAGATTAAAATCAAATCTCAAAAAAAAATTGACCGAACATAGCATCATGGAACTTCAGGGATTAGGGGCTCATATTTGGAAAAATATTGATGCTCAGCAATATGTCAATAAGGAGAGAAAATCTTGGGATTAATAAATATAATAAAAGGTTATAAAGTTTGTATCGATACTGCTCCTTTTATTTATTTCATAGAAGAGAACCCTCACTACTTAAAGACCTTACGTCCTCTCTTTGGTGAAATAGCTGCCCGCAATATTGAAGCCATCACCTCAACAATTACTCTTTTTGGAAGTGCTGGTTCATCCATTAAGAATTGGAGATGAAACACTCGCGGAAAAATATCGGGATATTCTTCTTTCCTCAGCAGGACTATCCACTTATGAGATTTCCCATGAAATTTCAGAAAAAGCCTCAAGAATGAGAGCCAAATATTCTATTAGGACTCCCGATGCAATCCAAATCGCAACAGGAATATTCTACGGTGCATCCTTTTTCTTGACTAATGATCCTAATTTAAAGAAAATTTCTGAAATTAAAACAATAATCCTTGATGATTATCTGGAAAAATAAAATTTCCTTTCCGTAATTTTAGAGCGTCCACCTTTTTCTTACTCTCCGCAAAGTATGAGGTTGACTATGGAATTCAATCAAGAAAGAAAAATACCATCAATTTGAAAGAAAAGGTATTTAGTGAAAATTATGTGCTTTGCCCTTTGCTTTTCCCCGCCTTGCGCCTTACGCCTCACGCTTTATGTTTGTCCTTGACAAAATAAGTGAATCTAATTAAAATATGGTCAAAATGGTCTAATAAGGAGGTCATAATGAATAACAGCAAATTTAATATAGCTGAGGCAAAAAAACATTTTTCAGAAATAATTCACCGTGTCTCTTATGGAAAAGAAAGAATTACTATTACGAAGAGGGGTAAACCATTAGCCATGCTTGTTCCCACCCCTGTGGAATCAGGCTTAGATCACCCTTCTTACACCAAGGGGTGGTTAGAAAATGACGATCCTTTTTTTAAAATTGTAAATCAAATAGTTAAAAATCGGAAGAAACATTTAGCCAGAATTTTCAAATCCAAAAAAGGATAAATTATGTATCTTCTTGACACGAACATTTTAAGCGAATTAATCAAAAAAAATCCTCACCCTAACTTTGTCTATAAACTAAAATCCGTCCCTTCGGAAGCATTGTTCTCGGCCAGTATTTGCGTGATGGAATTAAGGTATGGGGCAATAAAACGCGGAAATATTGAAGACCTCTGAGTTAGAATTGAACAACAGATTCTATCCAAAATCAAAATTCTATCTTTCTCTTATAAGGAAGCGGTGAAGGCAGGTGATTTGCTCTACCATTTATATTCAATGGGACAACCCATCGGAATTGAAGATATAATGATTGCTTCTATAGCCCTTTGTAATGATTTAATAGTGGTCAGCGCGAACATTAAACATTTTGTCCGTATCCCCCGATTAAAAACGGAAAATTGGTTAGAATAATCTCGAGTTTTTAATCTTTTGGGTTTCTTCCTGGATGTATGGCCCATGGAAAAACCCCAAATGAAGCACTTTTGAATTGCCAAGAAGCGATTGAGTTCTGGATAGATACCGCAAAGGAGTTTGGCCGCGAAATCCCACAACCTAAAGGTAAACGGCTTATGTATGCATGAAACCTTTTTTCATCTACTCCTTTAAAGGGAAAAGGAGGCAGCCTACTTTTCCCCCTTTTTAACTTGACTCTTTAGCCTTTGGAAAATTATATAAAAATCGCTCACCCAATGCCATTAGATGTCATGAGTTCTGGCAAATCGCCCAAAGAGGCCCAAAAAGCTCTCGAAGAAGCGGTCCATCTTTTCCTTAATTGCTGCAGAGGATATGAAGACTTTAGAATAAATTTTCCAAGAAAGTGGTTATGAGTTTAAAAATAGAAGATGGGTGAGTCTCCTTGGATAGCTATTGAAAGACATTCAGTAGCATTGGGATTCTAATAATGTCCAAAATTACCCAAAGTTTCTCCCGTATAATCCCGAAAATCAGGATAATCCGGTATCCATCCCATCCCACGCCCTTGCCTCTCCAAATCCACTCTTCTTCCTCCTTCTCCAGTTATTTTTCGCTTCGCTTTATGCATTTTTCATACTATTATAATTAAATCCTTTCCATTTTTATTTCCTTTAAATTATTTTCGTAATAAATGATAAATTTTATTAAATAATTCATTTGTCTCTATATGGTTGTCTCTTATTTCCGAAAGAAATCTGCGGAAAATTGTTTTAAATTTTAATTTTATATTTTGAGGATTATGATGAATTTTCATTTTATTCGGACAATATGACTCCCCTAAATAGTATTTTGCTATATTCAATAATGATGTCCATTTTATATTACCTAATTTATTTATCCACTCAACTAAATTAGAAATTATTTCATAACCATTCCTGAAAATACTATGATGCTCAACAATTAATATTGGACGCCCATTTTTAACGTCATCAATGAAATAATTTCTATCCTTTGGATATCTCCGTAAAAATAAAGGGAAATCATAATAATATTTTGTATATGGTTTTTTATATTCTATATCTGGAAGTTCCCCAATATCGTTGGACAAAATAGTTGAATTAACAGCAGCAATGTAACCAGAATCTTTCAAGGCCTTAATTGCAATTGAAGAAAATATTCCTTGTGGAAATACCATAATGGGATCATATGATAAACCAGTTGTTATTTTAATTTGTTCCATTCGCCATAGCGCTTCACAGGCTAATTTACTTAGATTTATGTAATTCAAACTGCCAAATTCTTTCCCAATATGATTACATCCATGAATACATATAGAAAAATAATCTGGATTTTCTTTAAGAAGAGATATTGTTTCAAAATCAAATTTTTTGAAATTAAAAGGTATAAAAGCAATTTCGGTA
>CALDZP010000039.1 GCA_937944105.1 uncultured Ignavibacteria bacterium | reverse complement strand
CTTTTCTGTTTGAATGAACAATTCCCACTTTGTTGCTTCTGTGAAAGATTGCTTCGTCGTTTCACTCCTCGCAATGACAGCTAAATGGAACAGTCATTGCGAATCCCAATCAAGATCGGGAAAGCAATGTTTTCTCTTATTCCAGTCATTGCGACCCGCCAAAGGCGGGGAAGCAATCTTTTCTGGTTGAATGACCAATTCACATTTTGTTGCTTTTGTGGAGGATTGCTTCGTCGTTTCACTCCTCGCAATGACTGCTAAAAGGGACTGTCATTGCGAATCCCAATGAAAATCGGGAAATTAATCTTTTGTCTCATCCCAGTCATTGCGAGCGGAGCGAAGCAATCTTTTGTTGTTAAGTCAACAATTTTACAATATGCCACATTTTTCTCTTTTGAGAAGGATTGCTTCGAGACAGCACAAGGCTGTCTCTCGCAATGACAGCTAAAAGAAACTGTCATCGCGAGTCCCGATGAATATCGGGAAAGCAATCTTTTCTGGTTGAATGAGCAATTCACATTTTTTTGCTTCTGTGAAAGATTGCTTCGTCGTTTCACTCCTCGCAATGACTGCTATAATTGACTGTCATTAAGAACGAAACGAAATAATCTTATTTGTTCAGATTATCAATTCACATTTTCCGTTTTAGTTTTTTAGTGAAAGATTGCCTCGTCGTTTCACATCGGGAAATGATTGGCTAACGAGTGAAAAATTGCTTCTCTAAAATTTTTGGATTTGCAATGACTGGCTGATGAGTAAAGTATCGATTTGCTTTATCTAAAGGCGATGCTTGTAGTGAACTTTTAATTAAAAATAATTATATCGATTTTAATTGCTAAAAATTTATCGAGTCCTACCATATTTCAATTGATTTGTACATTAATATTGAAGAAAAGCAATTTTTCTTAATCAAAATCGGTTGGTAAATCTGGATTTTTATAGTGTTCGAAAAATCTTTCAATCTGTTTTCGAGTAATTCTACCTGTACTTAACTCGGGGAGTTCATCAAGACCAAAAAAACCAACATCATCGGTTTCGTAACTTGTTCTAGATTCGCCACCAATTATTTCACACCAAAAGAAAATTTTGTATAGATGAAAAATGTAAGGTGTATGACCCTGTTTGTTTCTATCGTAAACAGCAAGAACTTTTTTAGCTTTAACACGATATCCCGATTCTTCAAAAACTTCCCTTTCAGCATTTTCACTTGGTGAAAAACCAACATCAGCCCAACCGCCTGGAACTGTCCATTTTCCATCAACCTTCTCTTTGACAAGTAAAATTTTTTCATCTTTGAAAACAACTCCACGAACATCGACTTTGGGAGTTGAATGCCCTGCTTCACTCATGAACAAACTATGAATTTCTTCCTTTTCAAATCCCGTCTTCATTGAAATTAATTCTTCAGATATTTCCATAATTTGTTTATATCGTTCTATTTCAAATTGATTTTCTGAATAGAACAATCCTGATTGAGCAATGGATTGTAATTTCTGTACAAGTTCAAGCCATTTTTCTTTCATTTATCACCTTCAAAGTAATTTTTAAAATATGAAACGATTTCATCAACATTATTGCTAAGAAACACTGGTATTCGTGATCTTTTTTCAAATGTATTTCTATCATTCATCAATGTTGTTAGTTGATTCCAGAAATTTTTATCAGCAGCGATGGGTTTTCTTTCTATCAAATTTTTATTATTCAATTCCAGAATAGCAGCATATTCAAGTAATGTTCCTGTTCCACCTTTCAGTACAATAAATCCATCAGCTATTGAAATTAATTTTTGAATTCTCTCAAACAAATTAGAAGTTCTAATTTCTTTTTGAATAAATTTATTTGCTTTTAGATTAAACAAATCAACAGTTACACCAATAGTATTTGCTCCAACTTCTTTAGCACCTTTAGCAGTTGCCTCCATTATTCCATAAAAACCACCATTACAAATTGCAAATCCCGCCTCACCAAGTTTTTTGCCAAGCTGATAAGCAAATTCATATTCATCATCACCAGGCTTTGGAAATGAAGAACCGAAAATAGTTATAACTTTGTTTTCAATCATAAAACTCCCAGTTTATTCCAAATCGAAATTGAATGTCATTTGTTGGATAATAAGGTATAAGATAAAATTTTCTATTAAGAAGATTTTCAATGGAAAGGTAAACTATTGCTGATTCTTTCACTTGTCCTGATGCAATCAAATCAATTGTGAAGTTCGATGGAATTACAATTGTTCCAAAATTTACAAGTGAATCTTTATAAGTTCTAACATCCACAAATGTCAGCTTTGATGGAGAAAAATTCCTGCCCGAAAAAGAACTGAAAAATTTAATTCGGAACCCTGCTAACAAATCAAGACTTGATTTGAAAAGTTGATCACGATAAAATAACTCAAAGTTACCCTGATATCTCGGATAAATTGATTTATGATATTTAAAGCCGCTTAGCTCAATTTGATTATCACTATAACTAAAACAAAATCTTGTGTTCAGTTTCCAAATATTTAAGGACAAATCTGATTTAAAACCATACGCTTCAAAATTTTTATAGGGATAATAAAAAATCGAATTGCTTTGTTCAATTGAATAAAATTTATCGTGTGTTACTGGATTATCTTCTTTTCGGTAGTAAACTTCTGAAGATAAATTAAAATTCGAATAAGAAAATTTTATTCTTCCAAAACTTAGAAAAATTCTGGATACAAAATCTTCTAAACTGAAACTGTAATAAAATCTTTCATCGTAAGAAAAAATCTTTTGAAACTTAGAAGCTCCAAAAACCAGATTAACTTTTTGATTTAAATTGAAATTTATATCTGACCCATAAGAAATAAGATTTTTATTTGTCCCTTTGATCTTATTGAGCTTTATATAAAATGAAGGTTTGATGAAATTTGAAAAATCAATAAGATAAAATCCATAAACAGAAAATAAATCATCAACAACTTTTCGGAAATAGGAAGGCGATTCAATAATAATTCTCTCATAATTGGCTTTAAGCTCGATCTTATTAAAGAATAATGCAACATTTTCCTTCAGACTAAATCCAAGAACTTTTGACCAGTGATTATCAAAAACTCTAATTGAATCAGACTTATGTTCGTTATCCCTATATTCTCTTAGTGATTGAAGAAAATACACATTAAAATTTGAAAGGGAAATGTCGCCAAGTTTCATTAAACTATTAAAATTTACTGAGTGATTTGTCCATTTATAATATGCATCATCGTTAATCACCAGTGCTCTTTGATTGTCATAGATCACATTGTCAATCGACTCTCCCTGAGCAAGAAATGGATTAAAAATATTTATTCCTTCATTAAATCTAACAAGAGACTTTGAGTATCGATAAACAAAATTGAGATTAATTTGATTTGAAAAATAATGAGTGAGTTTAAGTTTACCAGCCCATAAATCTTTTTCACTATTTAAAAATCTACCCAGTGCATTATGTTTTGTCACACCAAATTCGAAATTAAATTTTCGAGTTAAATTAACATTAAATAGTCCATCAAAAAATAAATTATCGTAAGGGGCTTCTATGTATTTAATTTTAGAAAGAGGAATAGATGAGTATCTGCTCCATTCATTAAAAACAATTGCATTTTCGTCATTATTTCGTGAGAGGAGAAATGAACGAGTTGGAAAAATTATTTCAATAGAATTAAACTCATCAAATCTTAAATCTCTTAAGTCAATCAAATTTGTTAATGGTTCATTCAATTGATAATCATTGATGAAGTAAGAATTTGATCGATTGCCTGATTGAAGTAAAGACAGCTCATAAAAATTTGATGGGAGTCCCATATCAACTAAAAATGAATTGGTTTCGTAATTAATCATCTGAACGGGACTAAAGAAATTTGAACGATCAAGATAAAATTTATTTATACATTTTGAATTGTACTTTATCAATGAAATTGATTCTATTGGTATTATTGAATCAACTTTTGATTGATTGAGACTATCTATAATTTCATCTTGATCCCAATAAGTATTTGAAGCCAATTGAAAAGCTTGCTCGGTTTCAACTTGATGTGAAACTAAAATTGAACTTGTTGCTTTCAGAGGTAATAAATAATCGGCTTTTTGATTTATGGACAAATAATTTGTTATAAGTTTTTCAATCTGGTAATTTTTTACAAAGCTTTTTGGATAACTAGAAACAATATTGGTAAAAAAAATCAAAACAAATAAAAAGACGATTAAAATAGAATTGCTTTTTTTCAATTTAATTTGATGAATGTTTTGATAGGAGCTCTCTTGTTTCGTGTGCAACCTCAGTAATATAATTGATAATTGCTACAAGATCATCTGCAATAACTGAATCTGAAATAACACTCTCAATGATTACCAGCACATCCATATCATCTTCATTAATTATTGCAAATGAACCATAATCCATTTCAAAATTATTTTTCAAGAAGGTATAAAGTAGATCTGGATTTTTGATAATCGGTCCAATTGTTATTGTGCATTCGATTTTAGGAACATTATAAGAGTCGGTAGTTTCGTAAATTGATATTTCTTCAAAATGTCCATCATCAGTTGTAACTTGAAGAGTATAAACACCATCCTCAACTGTATAATCAGTTTCGAGTATATCGCAAACATCATCAATTAAATCTTCGAGATAATTTTTGAATTCATTCATTTATACTTCCATTTATTTATATTGACTGAACTAAATTAATTAATGACAAAGAAAAATTAAAACCTTTAAGTTTTTGCTCAAATCTTTTTTATTTCACAAAATTAAATTACTACTGGACACATTTAGCTCTTAAACTCCCGAGGATTATAAAAATTTTTTAATCGATAAAAATATTCCAAGATTTCTTTATATGTTCTCATTAACATAAAATGAACTTTATAACTTTCATTTAAGTCAGCGAAAAATATTTTTTATAATCTATCGTAAAATTTTCAGGATAAAAATTTCCATCTTTTACATTTTGTTGATAAATACCTTTGTATTCTTTATTAATTATCATTTTCAAAACATTAACAAAATCATCTACTTCTTCCCTGGTATTATAAATTCCAAAGCTTGCCCTAACAGCTCCAGGTATTTTAGCACGATATCCACTGAGAATTTGATTTTTGATTTTTTTTCGATCTTCATCTGATAACTTTAAAAGCTTTATAACATAAGGATGCGCACAGAAGCAACCGTTTCGAACACCTATTCCTCCTTCATAACATAGTATTGCTGCCACAAGAGAGTGATACATTCCTTTAACATTAAAGGTTAATACACCAAGTTTATTATCATAGTTTTGGAAAACATTTGGACCAAAAAATTCAATAGAATCAAGTTCATTCATTCTATTATAAGCATATTCTGTAAGCTCCATTTCATGCTTTGCCACATTATCCATTCCAATTTTTTCAAGCATCTTAATAGCCCCTGCCAGTGACACAGCACCAATAAGATTGGGAGTTCCTGCTTCTTCTTTATCTGGCAAATGTGTCCAGAACACTTCATTTTCAGAGACAAGATCTATTGTTCCTCCACCAACATAGTCAGGATCACCGACTTCAAAAGTTTCTCTTGGTCCAATTAAAACACCCGTTCCAAACGGGGCGTACATTTTGTGAGCTGAAAATACTAAAAAATCAATATGCTGAGGATCATCATCAGATTTAATATCAATTTTTCTATGTGGAATTAATTGAGCAGCATCAACAAGAATTTTAGCTTTATACGAATGAACGAGTTCAGCTATTTGATGAATTGGATTGATAAGTCCTGTTACATTTGCTGCTCCTGTAATAGCAACAAGTTTTAATTTATTTTGGTATCGTTTAATTTTTTCTTCAAGATCATTTAAATCAAGCGTTCCATCTTCATTTATATTTGAATGAATTAAAGTTGCATGTTTCCTCCATGGTAAATCATTTGAATGATGATCCATTAAAGAGCAAATTACAATATCATCCTTCGTTAAGTTTAACCGATTAGCAACTTTATTTATTGCTTCAGTTGTATTTTTTGTATAGATAACAACATTTTTCTCTAGATTTGCATTAACAAATTTTGCGACAATTTCACGACTATCATCATAAGCTTTAGTTGCAACAAGCGATTTTATTCCTGCACCACGATGAACCCCTGAATACCATTCAAGCATTTCATTAACAATGTCACGAATAAAGGAAAATGTTGGAGTACTGGCTGCATTATCAAAATAAATGTATTGTTTTTGAGTTCCATCAAGAAGTATAACTTTTTTATTTAGTCCTATTAGGTAATCTCTAACATTGTTAATAGATAAATCGGCGGGGATAAAATCTTGAAGTTTACACATATAAAACTCGAATTGGTTCGACATTCGATACTAAAATAAGAAAGTAGTTACTTTATTTTTATTCAGGTAAATTAAGTCTTAGAACATCATAACTTTTTTCAAAAAATGAACAACTCTCAAATAGTTGAAATGTTATTATGTAAATTAAATTTTAGATAGGACCAGGAAAGAATACTTAACTGTTTTTAGAATCAATCAAGTAGCTACATAAAAATCCATTGTAGTTCAATTAAAATTTGGAGACTTTCGTCAAATTTTGAAAAAATGATCAAATTGTTGTTTTAATTTTTGTGTTATCGGCATTTTGTGTTTTTTATTGGAAATTACAATAGGAATAATGCCATGTAGTGAATTTGTTAAAAAAATTTCTTTAGCTCTAGAAATTTGTTTATGTGTAATTGTAGTTTCTTTTACTTTTAAATTATTCTGATGACAGATTTCTATAACCTTTTGTCTTCCAATACCATTTAATAAACCACACTCAGTGTTAGGAGTTAGAATTTGTAAATTCTTAAAATCCTTATCATAAAAAATAAAAAAAATGTTAGTTCGTGAACCCTCAAGTATATGTCCTCTATCATCACAAAATATTACTTCATTAAAACCTAAGGTAGTAGCTTTTTGATATTCATAATAGTTAATGAAATAATTCGTAGTCTTATGTTTTCTTAGTTCATCACTATGTTTTAATAGATAATTGCTGAATGTGATTTTTGCATTTTCAGGAAAGGGATTTCTGTAAGGTGAAAATTCAAAATTTATCAGTGGCTTATCATTTTGAAGTGAATAAGTAATTCTAATTCTTGTATCCTTAAATTTTTTAATTTTAATTTCTCTTTGAATCTCTTCTAAAATTTCATTTCTATTAACTTCGGTTAAATCAAAATATTTTAATGATGAATTTAATCTATTTATATGTTCATCAAAAAAAATTATTCTTGAACCGATAGACCTCATAGTTTCAAAAAATCCAAATCCATACTTAAAGGCAGAATTTAAGGAGGGATTAATATTGTTCATTTATTTTCTAAAATTGATTCAAAAATTTTTTTGCCTTTTTGAAGTGTCTCCAGATATTCATTTTCTGGATCACTATCATAAACAATTCCACCACCAAGATTCAAGTATAATTTACCATTATCATAAACAAGTGTTCTAATGGCAATATTAAACATAGCATTTCCACTCAAATCGATGTAACCAATTGAACCAGTGTAAATTCCTCTTTTAGTTTTTTCAAGCTCATCTATTATTTCCATTGCTCTTTTCTTAGGAGCTCCAGTTACTGATCCCCCAGGGAACATTGCATTTATCAAATCAAATATGTCTTTACCAACTTCCAATTGACCCTCAATCTCGGCAACAAGATGATGCACACTTGCGTAAGTTTCTAATTTTTTTAGAGACTTCACTTTTACAGTTCCAGCTTTGCAAACCTTACCAAGATCATTTCTTTCCAGATCGACTATCATTACAAGTTCCGCAGCATCCTTTTCACTTTCAAGAAGTTTTTGTTTTAAGTTTTCATCTTCCTCTTTGTTAATTCCCCTTTTAATTGTTCCTTTGATTGGTTTAGTAATTACAGTATGTCCTTTCAAATCAAAAAATAATTCTGGTGATGAACTTAAAATCCACTGAGATTCATTTACACAAATTAAAGCAGAAAAATGAGCAGGATTTTTTTCTCTTAGTTTTGAATATAATTCAACTGGATGGATGTCCGAAACAGCTTCAAATTGTTGAGATAAATTTATTTGATAGACTTCTCCTTCTTCAATGTATTTCTTTGCCTTTTTAATGGTTTTCAAATATTCGTCTTTAGTAAAGTTTGATTTGAAATTAACCTTAAGATTTTTTGAATTATATTTTTTTACCGAGTTTAATCGACTGAATATAAAATCCAAAAATTCTTTAGATGAATGATGAGAATAAGCTTCATACTTTTTTGTTTGATGATTGTAAACAAGAACTGAGTCAAATAGAGCAAGGAAAATTTCTGGTAAATTTGTTGAATCGGGATTTTTACTCTCTACCTTTTCAAGCTTCATTCCAAAATCATAAGAGAAAAACCCTGCTAGACCAGTTGCGAAAGTATCCGAATTAAAATTGTAATTATATTTTGACTTATGATCATTAAAAATCTCCCTGATTATATTCAAAGGTTTGTTTGTCCAAAGTTTTTCCTCTTTATCAGATTTAATTATGAGATAATTCTCTTTATATGTGATAATCGTTTTTGGATTTACACAAAGAATGGAGTAATTGCTGTATGGTACATTTTGAAGTGAAGAATCAAAAAAAATCCAGCCTGGTTGTGGCTGAATTCTCCTGAAAAGTTCAAATGGTGTGATATTTATACTCGCCACTAATTTTTCCATATTAAATAAGAAAATTTATTCTACCTCAGGCAATTGACAGGAAAAAGATTTATACTTATCACCATATCTTTCCAGGATTTCTTTTTGAATTTCAATAAAATCTGTTTCACTCAAAATTAATTGGGAATGTTCAAAAAGTTGTCTTTCTTCAAATCTAATATGTTCCTGTAAATTTTTTGCAAATTCTTTGAGAACAATTTTTAATTTTTTTGCATCAATTTCTCTCTTAAGCAAAACAATTAGGCTATGGATAAGTAAATGATCATCAAAAGTTTTTCTAACATAGTCTGTATTCGCATCGTGCTTCAATATAATTCGAGATAAAAGACATTCTTCCTCAGTTCTAAAATGCAATAGAAGATCTAATTCATAAAACTTAAGAATAAAATCTTTTTTGTTTAATATTTCTTCTTCCGTGAATGAATCGATGTATTTAAGAATTTTAAAGGACTCAAGGAGAGCATTGCGATGATCCCATGATAAGTAATGAATTTGCTCAAAGCGCTTCATTAAGATTAGACTGTTTCTTTAACTTCCACACCCTTCCTGAAAACTTTAATGATATTATACAATGTATCTCTTTGAGCAGCATCAAAACCAGCGCCATGAATTAAGTCAATAACTTCTTCTGTTGAACTTTTATTAACAAAATTTGCAGCAGCATGAACATTTTCTTCCTCAAGAGTTCCACCAAAGTCATCAGCACCAAAGTGTAATGCCACCTGACCGATCTTTTTACCTTCACTGAACCACGAAGCTTGAATGTGCGGGAAATTATCAAGATAGATTCTTGAAATAGCAATCATTTGAAGATATCGATAAGGTGATGCGAATGATTTTATGTGCTTTTCAAGTGGAGTGTTCTCAGGCTTAAAACTCCACGGAATAAATGCTGTAAATCCTCCTGTTTCATCCTGTAACTTTCGTATGCTATCAAGATGAAAAATTATATCTTCATCTGTTTCAATGTGACCAAACATCATGGTTGCTGTTGTTTTATATCCAAGAAGATGTGCTTCTCTCATTACATTTAACCAATCAGCACTTGTACCTTTTTTCTTGCTAATTTTTCTTTTCACTCTATCACTTAAAATTTCAGCTCCACCACCAGGAATTGTGTTAAGTCCTGCTTCTTTAAGTCTTATCAATACATCTCGAACTGATAGACCACTCACCTCACTCATTCCAATTATTTCTGAAGTTGAAAAAAAGTGAGGATGAATTTCTGGTACTTCTTTTCTCGTTCTCTCTACAAGTTCAAGATAATATTCGAAAGGTAATTCAGGGTTAACTCCACCTTGTAACAAAACTGTCGTCACACCTCTTCTGGCGGCATCTTTAAATTTCTGTATCATTTCATCAACAGAGTAAGTATAGGCATCAGGCTCATTACGATGACGATAAAATGCACAAAATGTACAATCAATTTCACAAACATTCGTATAGTTTGGATTAGTATCAACAACAAATGTTACATAATTTTCTGGATTTTTAATTGAACGAATTTCATTTGCAGTTTCACCAAGCTCAAGAATGTCATTGTAATTTAAAAGTTGAAGACATTCTTCGTTTGAAATTCTTTCTCCATTTAAAGCTTTTTTTAAGATATCTTTAGTGAGCATAACAAAACCTGTCTTATATTGTTTGTTTCAATTTGAATTTTTCACATTTGAAAAAGATTAAAAGGACTTATCAAATAAAAATAACAATACATTGTTAAGATTTCAGCGATAAAAAATTTTTTCACCTATTCAATTTTCTTAAAATTTAGACTATTAAAAATGATCCTTAAAATTTTTCTACCATTAACTCTTTGCTCTTTAGTTTTGAATAATATTCTCTAAACAAATTAATAGATTTAATTTCTTCTTCACCTAATCGATAGGTGATATTATTCAAATAATCTTCTATTTCTTTTTTATTCAAGTTCAATTTTGCAGTATAAAATTCTTCGATGTTATTTTTTGTTGAGAAAAATTTATTTAATGAATCATCAAGTAATTTATTTAGCACCTCGATTTTATTTTGAGGCAAATCCTTTTTCACTGCCCAAACGGCAAAAACAAAAGGTAATTTTTTCCAATCAAACCATAATTGCGCAAGGTCATAAGAATAAACAAAATCCTCTGGCTTATTCTTTATAAACTTTAGAGCATCATCTCCAATGGTAAGAAATGCATCAAAATTTGGAAGAATTTTTTCTCGAGCAGAAATTTTTTCACGGATATAAACTACATCAAAACCATATTTCATCTCCAGCAAAACTTGAAGAAGCCTGAAAGAAGTAGAAGTTTCATCAGTCACCGCTATATTTTTTTTATTTAAATCTTCAATGGGAAATTTTGAATAGAGAATAACGCTTTTCACATTTTTATTTCCAACAATTCCATAAGGTAAAAAAGTGAAGTCATTTTCTTTATCAAAATAATCTACAAGTGAAACAATTCCCGCATCAATATTCCCATCCTTAAAAAGAAATCCAAGTTGTCGTGGTGGTGCAGGAAATATTTTGTATTCTCTGTTATCGAGATATTTAAAGAACGGTAGTGTATTCAAATAAGAAACTCGACCTATTACATTTTTAGAATGAAGTTTTACTGGTTTGTAAAAGATATCGCGTTCAACAGGGATTTTATTCGCATCATTAATAATCTTAATAAGTTTGTTTTTTGCAAGTTGCATTGGTGATACTGCCCCAGCATCATGAGCAATTCTTTCACCACCAACCGTACCATCCATATCATCGGCACCAAAATTTAAGGCAACCGCTGCGAGTTCCTCTGTCAACATTACCCAATATGCTTTTATGTGATCAAAGTTATTTAAAATTAATCTCGAAATGGCAATGGTTTTCAAGTCATCAATTGCAGAAGTGAATTGATTTCTTGGCTTAATTCCCGTCTCACCTGGCTGAAATGCCAGTGGAATGAAAGACAAAAATCCATTTGTTTCTTTTTGTAAATCTCTTAACAATAATAAATGATTAACTCTTTCCTCAATGGTTTCGATATGCCCATAAAGTAGAGTTGCATTAGATCTCAAACCAAGTTGATGTGCTTTTTTATGAATTTCTAACCATCTTTTAGCACCAATCTTTTGATTAAATAGAAGCCGTCTCACTCTTTCAGAAAATACTTCAGCACCACCACCAGGAAGAGTTCTTAATCCAGCTTCTTTTAATTCTAGTAAAACTTCTTCAATTGATTTTTTAAATTTTTTTGAAAAGAAATCGATCTCCACTGCAGTAAAAGCTTTAACATCAATTCTGGGGAAATGATTTTTTATTTCTTTAACCATTCCAACATAATAATCCCATTCCCAATCTGGGTGTAATCCACCAGTGATGTGAACCTCAAGTAATTCTGGATTTAACTTTTCAAGAATTGATTCAATTGTCATTTCATAAGCATCGGGAGAATTTTTTTTCACAGCAAAATCGCAAAACTTACAGGAGAGAACACAAATATTTGTAGGTTCAATTTTTTGATTTACCACAAAATAAACAGCATCACCATTTTTCTCTCTCTGAAGCCAGTGAGCCATTTTTCCAATTGAAATAACATCATGCGAATTAAAAAGAGCAATTCCATCTTCAAATGTTAATTCATTACCTCTTTGAACTTTTTCCCATATAGGAATCAAATTTTTATCTCTGAAATTTATCATATTAAAACCATTCTATTTTTTACAAAAATCAAGAAAGTTTATAATCCAAGTCAATTTATAGAAATGTACCCGAATTTTATAATCCTATAAAATTTCAGGGCTAAAAGATTTAAATCATTCCAGATGAAAATACTTTTAGATAACAAAGACTCAATAAGAAAAGAAAAAATAATATGAAACAATTAACTACCGTGTTTTTGTTTTTGCAACGAGTAATTCAATTGCATCAATAAATCTTGGTCCAGGCCGAAAGAATAAATCTGGATCAATGAAAATTATATTATCATTTCGAATTGCCTTAAGTTTTTTCCATTCTGGATAATATTTCAATATTTCACTTTTCGAAAAGCCTTCTGGTAGAATTACCCAATCTGGATTTTTTCGCAAAACCTCTTCCCTTGAAATGACAGGATATGACGAAATTGATTCAGGAGAAATATTCTCGAATCCTGCATAATTTAGTATATCATTAATAAAAGTATTTGATCCTGCAATCATAAGTGGTGCGAGTGAGACAACAAACATTGCCGAGTGTTTTCTTATATTTTGTGATTTAATATTTTTTAGCCTCTGATTTAAAAATTTAATCAAAATCTCAGCTGTATCTTTTTTATCAAGAACTTCAGAAATATTTTTTATAGAATTTATAATCCCATTAATACTTCTCGGATTAGTAACATAAACTTCAATACCAAGACTTTTCAACTTATCAAATATTTCTTTAGTATTACCTTCTACGGTAATAAAAATTAAATCGGGTTTCAAATCAATAATTTTTTCGAAATTTATATTTAATAAATCACCAATGATGGGAATATTTTTTACTTCTTCCGGATAATTACAGAATGATGTTCGGCCAACAAGTAAATTTTGAGCATTTATTGCAAAAATTGTTTCGGTGATATTTGGGGCAGTTGAGATTATTCTTGTAGGTTTATGTTTAAGAGTTATTTCATTTCCAATTTCATCAATAAATTTTTTACCCTCTTTTGTTTCCTTCTTATCTTTACAATGGAGTGAGATTAAAGTTAATAGAAGAAATATAAAAAATATTCTCGGTCTTAATCCCAAGGTAATTTTCCTTTATAAATCTCTTTCCCTTGATAAAGAAGTAAATCCTTAAGTTCGGGACAACTTACAGTATAACCGTGTTGTCTGTTCCATGGATTTCTTTGTCTTTTCTTTTCGAGCAATTCTCCATGAACACAATATGGATCATCTTTCATCAAGTTAATCACCTTTTCTTCACCTTTGAGTGCAAGTTCAATATCCTCAGGATTATTTGGTCCAACAAAAGTAATCATAGATTCTGGAATTCTTAACGATTCACAATGGAGTTTAAATCGTTTTTCCTTGAATTTAAAGGTAACCATTGTTATATGTTCTGGATAATAACCAAGATACTCCCGAAAACGACAAATAGGAAAAAGCAGATTCTCAAATGAATCTCTTGAAAATTCTTCAGTGGTAGTTCTCTTCTTTAAGTCATCGTCAATATAACCAAGGTGATTTGCAATTTCCCAGTACATTTGAGATTCAGAACGGAAGTATGCCTCTTTTCTTGATTGTCCACCTGTAAAAATCAAAAATGAACTTTCGTCGTTACGAGCTATTTCAGTTCCGACACGGATATGTTCCACATATAATTTTGGTTCACCTTTCTGAAATGGAAAAAGTATCCAATTATTATCGTCAAAGATATTATTAAAATCCCTGCCAATATAAACTGAATGACCAGCTACGATTATTAGATTTTTGAATTTTTGATTCATGAAATTCGAAACTAATTTATTTGACTTTAATTTTCGATGAACTTATAAAAAGCAAAATTAATTTTACAAAAAATAGTAAAAATGGAAGACGAAAAATCTAATATTTATGAAATTGTGTTATCATAATCCAATGTGAATTTTTCTCAACGAATCTAAAATTATTAACAGATAATTTAATGTTCATGTCCGATGCTTTTTTTGACTGTAGGTTCGAAAAGTTCAATTAATTCATTATTTAAGTACTTTTGAATAGCTTCTTCAATAGTCATTTTTCGAGCGAGGAAAATTTTTTTATTGAATGATTTTATTAAATCAAATGCATGAGGGCCAATATTACCAACAATGAAAATTTCAACACCTCTGGTAATAAATTGAATTAAGTTTTCATGATTATGTTTGGTATGAACATTTTCAAATGCTTCAAATTTCGATGACTCAGTATCATAAACAATAAAATAGTTTGAATGACCGAATCTCTTTGAAACTGATCTTTGTAAATCTTTACCATCTGAACCGAGTAATATTAACATTTTAATTGCTCCTTACATTTAATTAGCTTTTTATAAATTCTTCAGTAATTTTAACTGCCACTACTTTACCTTTCACCGTATTAACTCCATTGGCAAAAACAAAAATTTCAGTAATAACTTTTTTGCCTTTCACCTCAACAATTTTTCCACGAAGTTCAAGTTCCACTCCAAGAGGGGTAGGTTTTAAGTAATCAACCTGTAAAGATGCAGTTACAAAACGAAATGCGGGTAACGAACCAGGTTCACGATTCTCAGCTTTATACGCAGCCAGAGCAGCACTTCCAGTTCCATGACAATCAATTAAAGATGCTAATAATCCACCATAAACATAACCTGGAATTGCAATATGATATTCTTTTGGAGTAAAACGCGAAACAGTTTCATCTCCATCCCAGTAGGTTTTAATATGATATCCATACTCGTTGTTCCGTCCGCAACCGTAGCAATAACTAAATTCCTCTGGATAAAAATCTTGAATTGGTTTTT
>CALDZP010000038.1 GCA_937944105.1 uncultured Ignavibacteria bacterium | reverse complement strand
TTATAAAGAAATCTACCTCGCTTTGCTTTTCAAAAATCCTAAAGGCTTTCTCTAATTTATCTTCTGTTAGATTGATTTGTTTTTTCTTCAATTCTTTTAGAATTTCTTCTGTTTTTGTTATCCTTCCCCTTTCTGAATAATTAACACTAAAATATATTGTTTTATCTTCTGTCACTTTTTTTAATTCATATATCAAACTTCGTTTCTCATTTGCTTTTTTATGCTCAAGATTAGAAACATCAAAAAAGAATTTATGATTTTCTACTTCTATCTCAAGACTTCTAAATATCCTATCGGTTTTGACATAATAAAGCATCTGTGTTTTCCAGAATAAAATCACATCTTTTTCATTTGTATAAACTTTTTCATACACATTATTATGAAATGGTGTTGAATTAAAATAAATCGAGCCGCTTTCTGTAAAATAGCGGCTGAAAAAAGAATAAAGTTTATCAAACAGTTCGTCTCGGAATGCTGGATATTTTCCTAATGCTTTTTCTATATCGGCTTTTAGTAGTTCCTCAATCTTGCGATAATAATTTGATTTTATCTTCATTAAATTGACGAAACCGCCGGTGCCTTCAATCTTTGCACCAATAAATACATCCTGTAGGGCTTTATAAAATTTTTGTTCTTTTGTCATAGCTTTAATAATAAATGATTTTTTATTTAAAATTGTTAAAATTACTTTGATTATAAAAATTGAAAAGATTCTTGCTAACTTTTGAACAAATAAATTTTCAGGAGAATTTAATTAGAACCGTTGGTAATTTAGCTTAAAAATAGGAATAACAACATAGCCAATAGCATTGTATCTTTATAAGAAAAATTCACCGATTGGTAATGACATTTATAATTTTATGATTTTTCAACTTTTGAAATTAAATTAAAAGAGTTAAAAAAATTATTTTAATGATGAAAAAGTTAACTCCACTTCTTCTTTATTTAATTTCAAAAGCTTTATTGAATATTCCCATAGCTTTTCTTGAAGAGCTTCATCGTAAGAAAGCCGGGAGGAACGAACTGGTTTTTTCTTGATAAAATACTTTCCATTGTGATCTTTTATATCATTTTCTGTCGCTAAATAAACAGGAGTTTCAGCACCAACTGAAAGCGGACTACCTGTAATTCTAAATCCTTCATAAAGTAATTTAGTTGAAATGACGCCCGGATGTAATGCAAAGGTAGAAATATTTTTACCATCCAATCTTCTTTCAAGTGCATAAGTAAAAAGTAAATTAAAAAGTTTAGAATTTGCATAAGCTTTATAACCGGAATAATTTTTCTCAAGCATAAAATCATCATCTTCAAAGTCAGCATTTTCATGGGCAATTGAGCTAACATTTATAATTCTTGCATCATTAGATTTTTTCAATAAATCAAAAAGTAAATAAGTCAGATAAAAATGGGCAAGATGATTTATCATAAAAGTCAACTCAATCCCTTCTTCATTTGTCATTCTTTTTTTCAAATAAACACCTGCATTATTTATTAAAACATCTATACATGAATATTTTGAATGTAATTCATCGGACATTTTTTTGATTTCATCAGTCGACGAGAAATCAGCTACAACATAATCAAGATTAGCATTATCAATTTTTGATTTTATTTCATCTATTGCCCTGATACATTTTTCTTTATTACGACCATGAATGATTATTCTATGTTCTAATTTTGCAAGTTCAAACGCTGTCTGTTTACCAATACCATCAGTAGATCCAGTTATAAGAATTATTTTTGACATAGTATTGCTCCCAAATTAAGCAAGAGTATGAGTAATTATTTAATTAAAATCATTTTATTGACTTTTGAAAATTTTGGAGTGATAATTTTATAAAAATAGATACCTGAAGATAAATTAGAAGCATCAAACTTAATTGAATATCTTCCCACCTCTAAATTTTCATTAATCAAAGTTTTTACTTCCTTACCATAAGCATCAAATACTTTCAATACAACAAATTGTGATTCCGGTAAATCAAATTGAATAATTGTCTCGGGATTAAATGGATTAGGATAGTTTTGATATAATTCAAATTTTTCTGGATGTACTAGATTATTTTCCACTGATGTAGGTTGAGATTGCGTTTTAAATCTTAGAACAAATGGATCGCCAGGAATCCCATCTCCATTACCATCGATATTAATTCCACCTGCTGACTTTGCTGTTGAATCGATTTTCAGTGTATACCATGTATCGTAACTCAAAGGTTGTGAGGGAAAGAAAAATAGTAGAGAACCACCAGATAACCATGTAAAACTTCCATTAATTGAAGGTGTGATTGAAAATGCTAATCTTACTGAAGATGTATCCATTGCTCTTGAAAATCTGATACCAATATAATTAGTAACTCTAAAAGCAGTGTCATTATTAATTGGTTGAGTTGCCGTTACAACTGGAGGAATATTTAGTATTAAGTTTTTATCAATAAAATGTAATCCATTTGGATTCGCATTTATCGCTGAAGAATCAAAAACATAATTAGGAGTTTCAAATTTAATAATATGCTGTGTGGGTGAAACAAAATCGAACATGTAAAAACCGTTATTGTAGTAATCACCGTAATAAATTCGATTTTCAGGCATTAGTCTTACAACTGTTCCATTTTTGGGTTTGAGTGAATCTGCATCAGTTTGAATTCCAGCAATTATTGCAAATGTATCGGATACAACATTATAGTACTGCATAAATGCTTTCATGATAGCGAAAGCTTCCATCTTACGATAAGCTTGATTCATCAATCTACGAGTTTCAGGAAAATAATCGTGAAAAGAGCCTTCAGAGAGTTGGCCTGGCATTAGCAGAGTTCTTAAAACTCCTAAACCAGCTGTACCCCAATTTGGATAAAAGGACCAATCTCCTCTCACATAATAAGTTGATGTTCTTAAATGATTTTTTATTTGTGGAGAAATATACGAACTCATAGTTTTGGCTTCTGGAAAAACAGGTTGATTGTCATATCCTCTGAAAAGTAATAAGGTGTAATTAGTACCAGTATTAGTTCCGCCGGTTGCATTCGAGTGTATTGAATGAAAGAAATGAACATTATTTGCATTTGCAATGGCTGCTCTTGCTGCAAGAGATGGCTCCTGACTATCATCAGGATAATCATTTGTATAACGGGTCAAAATAACCCAGGCATTTTTTTGTTTTAGTAGTGTATCGAGTAATAGTGCCTTCTGAAAATTACTTTCTGATTCCCAGAAATCTATTCCTGGATCTGGAACAACATGACGATCATTTGCGGGATTGTGACCACCATGACCTGGATCTATGCAAAATTTTAATCCACTAAAATCTGTTCTCTGTTGTGAGAATATCAAAAACGGAATTAATATTAATCCAGCAACAAATTTAATTCTGATTTTCATCTCTATCTCCTGCTTCATAATGAATTAAGAAAATTTCACCACTTAATGAAGAACAAACTATTTTATTTTCCACTGGAGAAGTTGAAGGGTACATTTCAATTACATTTGGTGTTGATGTCAGTTGATATTTATGTTTTCCATCTGGGGTAATAGCCATTATTTCAGAAGAAAGTATGAAATGCCCATCATCTTTATCGTCCATGTAAATTATGTAATTTCCATCTCTTGTCCAGACTGGTGCATCAACTCTACCGAGTATTGCAAGGATATTTCCATCAAGATCACAAACAAATGCCCCACGATCTGCTTCGTACGCAACTATTTTAGATTTATCTGGTGAGAGTGAAGGCCAGATGTAATTACCATTTCCAAAAGGATCCAGAACTTTTCTAATACCATTATGGAGCAAAACAATTTTTGCATTTTCAATGCCAATTACTTTGGTTTCATTTGATAAATTTACTTTTTCAAGATTTTTAGTTTCGGTTCCTGAAGAATAAATAACATTTGACTTAACGAATGTTGGATTATATAAATCTGATCCACTTGCTATTTTTTTTCGGAATAAAGTCTTAAGATTAACTTGATAAATTTCCTGAATTCTTTCTCCTTTCTTCTCATTATAATATGTACTTCGGTAAACCAGAAAATTTCCATCATCTGAAATTTTGAAACCATAACCCGAACCAGGTGCATCCGTAACCTGTCTTAACTTATCAGATGAAAATGTGTATTCCCAAATTCCATTATAACTTGTATTTGTGAAGTAAATTTTTTTTCCATCAGGAGAAAAAACTGGATAAGCCCATTCCTGATTCACTGGCAAAGGTAATTTTTCAATTTTAGTTACATAAATTTGTGCATTAATGTCGAAAACATTTAATACAATTAATAAAATTAAAAACAGTCTCCTCACAGTATGGCTCCTTTCATTTATGTTTTAGTCTTAAAACAAAATAAAATTTTTTAAAATAATTTTCATTTCAGGTCAATAAAGGAAAAATTCAAATTTTTAATTTTCTTCTCTTTGATAATTATATTAAACAATTTTCAAGTTGAATCCATTTTGAACAAAAAAATTAAAAAAAGTCTGTTTTAATGTCTGCTTTTTTTTAACTCGTTGATCACAAGTTTAAGAATTGTTTATAACCTGATGTAAATCAAAAAAGCTTTTTCTCTTATACCAGTCATTACGAGTTGTTATGAAGATCGAGAAAGCTATCTTTTCTCGCAAGCTAGTCATTGCGATTGAAACGAAGCAATCTTTTCTCTCATACCAGTCATTGCGAGCGGAGCGAAGCAATCTTTTGCCCAATGCTTGTCATTGCGAGCGAAGCGAAGCAATCTTTTCTCTCATGTCAGTCATTGCGACCCGCCAAAGGCGGGGAAGCAATCTTTTCTGGTTATGGCAAAAATTTTCATTTTGCATCTTTGTGTTTTTGGAAAGGATTGCTTCGAGACAGCTAAAGGTTGTCTCTCGCAATGACAGACTAATTGGAAAAGTCATTGCAAGTACCAATTCCCATTTTGTTCTTTTGTAAAGGATTGCTTCGTCGTTTCACTCCTCGCAATGACTGCTAAAAGAAATTGT
>CALDZP010000037.1 GCA_937944105.1 uncultured Ignavibacteria bacterium | reverse complement strand
TATTGGCGTTGTTGGTGTTGGTCCCCAAATTGACCTTTATGCTATTAAAGTTTTAAATGCTTCTGGTTCAGGTTATCTATCTGATGTTATTGAAGGAATAGAGTGGGCAATCAATAATGGAATGCAAGTGATTAATATGAGCTTGGGTACAAGTCAAGATGTTCAATCGCTTCATGATGCGGTTGCAGCTGCTAAAAATGCTGGCATAGTCGTTGTTGCTGCTGCGGGAAATTCAGGCGGTGCGGTTTCTTATCCAGCTGCTTATCCTGAAGTAATTGCTGTTTCAGCCACTGATCAAAATAACCAAATTGCTTCTTGGTCGAGTCGAGGTCCAGAAATTGATTTTGCTGCTCCTGGAGTTTCAATCTATTCAACTTATAAAGGCACAAAATATGCAACTTTATCAGGGACTTCAATGGCTGCTCCTCATGTTGCTGGCACTGTTGCTTTAGTTTTAAATACTCTAGTTGGTTCTTATGATTTAAATGAAAATGGCAAATGGGATCCTGATGAAGTTCAAACAAAACTTTGCGATCGAGCAGTTGATTTAGGAACTCCGGGACAGGACAATCTTTACGGCTGCGGTTTAATCAATGCTTTCAACTCAATTCAACCTTAAGTTGGTATAAAAAAATAATTTTATTCGTCGATGTTTAAATAATATTGTAATTATGGAAAATTTAATTGGTAAAAAACTTCCTGATTTAGAACTTGAAGCTTTTCATCAAAATCAAATTAAAAAAATTAAATTATCCAACTTAAGAAAGAAATGGGCAATATTATTCTTTTATCCTGCTGATTTTACTTTTATCTGTCCAACTGAACTTGAAGAATTAGCTGATAATTATAAAAATTTCCAAAAATTAGGAGCTGAAGTTTTAAGTGTTTCAACTGATACAGTCTATACTCATAAAGCCTGGCACGATATTTCACCGGCGGTTAAGAAAATAAAATTTCCGATGTTAGCTGATCCTTCAGCAAAACTTGCTCGAGCTTTGGGTGTTTATCTTGAAGACGAAGGAGTTGCTTTACGAGCTACTTTTATTGTTGATCCTAATGGTGTTATTAAAGCTTATGAAATTAATGACAATACTATTGGTAGAAGCGCTGAAGAACTTTTAAGAAAACTTCAAGCGGCAAGATTTGTTGCTGAACACAAAGGCCTTGTTTGTCCAGCAAGTTGGAAACCAGGCAAAAAACCTTTAAAACCAGGATTAAATTTAGTTGGGAAAATATAAAAAATTGGTGGGATACCTAAAGAAACAAACTTAATTAGAAAAATTATAAATGACAGCGCTTGCTTTAATTTTTACATTAGCATGCATTGGAATCAGCGAGACAATTTATCTTATTCGTAAAAGAATTACTTCAGAAAAACCAATTTGTATTCTTGGGGAAGATTGTCACATTGTTTTAACAAGTAAATATAATAGACTATTTTTAATTCATAATGATGTTTTAGGATTTATAACTTATATTATTATTTCAGTGATTTCAGCTTTTTTAGCAATTGGAGTTGAGCCAATTTTTTTCTGGAGTTTAATTCTTAAAATTTTAGTTTTTATTGCTTCATTAGTTTCAATTTTATTTACTTATCTTCAGTGGCGAGTTATTAAAGCTTGGTGTTTTTGGTGCTTACTCTCAGCTTTGACAATATGGTTAATGGGTGTTATAATTGTTTTTAGTAGGACACTCTAAATCCTTAATTTTTGTGATGATAATTTTTCTGTTCGCATAAGTTCGCATCCAAGTTCGCAAGAGTTCGCGGTAAATAATGATAAAGTTCGCATAAGTTCGCGACCAATAACAATTTTCGCATTAGTTCGCGGTTGAAAATGGTGATGTTCGCATTAGTTCGCGATTATTATTGTTCGCATAAGTTCGCGACCAATAACAATGTTCGCATTAGTTCGCGGTTATTAAAAAAGTTAGCATAAGTTCGCGACCATAAAAATGACAAAAGCCGGATTTCATATTTTAAGAGTTGGTTTAGGAATAACATTTTTGTGGATTGGCGTTTTGATTTTTAAACAACCAGAAGCTTGGGGTGGCTATTTAAAGCCGTGGGCTGCTGGGCTTTTACCAGTGCCTCTCTCTCAAGCAATGATTACAACTGCAATTTTAGATATCATTGTCGGTTTTTTGCTTCTTATTGACACTTTGACTTGGTTAGCCTCTCTTTTGGCAATAATTCATCTCATTCTTGTTCTAATTGTAAGTGGAATTACTGATATTACTGTCAGAGATATTGCTATTTTAGCTGGTGCTATAGCAATTTTGTTTGATTCTTTGCCAAAAAATTTTCTTGATAAATTTAAATTTTCAAGAAAGTGAGCTATAATTAGTAAGTCGCTATTTAAATAAATAGGCGGTATGAAAAATAAAACTATATTAATTATCCTTGGTTTAATTATTGTTTTAGGATTAGCGGGTTATTTCTTTTTTCAAAAATCTCGGTCCGGCTCAAGTTCTGAGTTTCAATTACCTCAACTACCAACACTGCCAGAAGAATTTCAACCAATTCAACCAACTCAACAAACACCGGAAACAGCAACTCAGCCAGAGTTAACTGAACCACAAATTGAACAAATTCAGCCTCAAACTCAAAACATTGTTATTTACACTGATTCTGGTTTTTCGCCAAACACTTTGAGAATAAAACTCGGCGAAACTGTCACCTTCAAAAATCAAAGCTCTCGAGCAATGTGGCCCGCTTCTGATCACCACCCAACTCATAGACTCTATAGTGGCACTTCTTTAGCTGAACATTGTCCTGACACCGAAGGAACTGCTTTTGATGCTTGCACTGGAATTCAACCCGGCAATTCTTGGAGTTTTACTTTTAATAAAAAGGGAACTTGGCCATATCATGATCATTTAAATCCTTCTTTTACCGGAACAATTATCGTTGAATAATTAAAGTTAAAAAATTAAATAATCAAAATACTAAGCTGAATTTATGAAAAAACAGTACTTAATTTTATTTTTAACTTTTTCTTTATTGTTTCAAGTTTTTGTAGTTGAAGCTAAAAACAATATCAAAATTAATGATAATTATCAAAAAATAGGAGAAATTTTATTAGACAAACAAAATGTTGGTTTATTGCCAACCAGCCCTTTTTATTTTTTGAAGGAGTGGAAAAGAGGTATTGTTAAATTCTTTACTTTTGATTCAGTTAAAAAAGCTGAAAGAGAATTAAAAGAAGCTGATGAAAAGTTGGCTGAAGCATCGGAAATTGCTTCAAATATTAAAGATGAAAACAAAAGATCAAAAGCCCTTGAGAAAGCTTTAGATAATTATTTAAAATCACAAGAAAGATTAACTAAAAAATTGCAGTCTTTAGAACAAAACAAAAACACTGAAGAATTATTAAATAAAGTTGCTGA
>CALDZP010000036.1 GCA_937944105.1 uncultured Ignavibacteria bacterium | reverse complement strand
CTGTAATGATTAGCCCGCAGTTCGGTTCTTACTAAATCAAGCAGTTTAGGCTTGTGAACTGCTTGAGGAGTTCCGGAGGTTGTTGAAATATTTTGCTTCTCTCTTTGCAAAAAATGTTTCCTTTGTTTTGCTGAATTAAATTTATGAAAACCTAATTTTTATGTCAACTCTTTTAAACTCTTTTCTTTTTCAATGAGTTCATTCTTAATAATATTCATAAATGTAATAAACTCACATATATCTAAAATAAGCGAAAAAACTCATGTTAATCTTTTTTAATTTTATTTATCACTTAAATCCATAGAAGATTTTCAATTTAATATGTTGCATTGTTTAGACAAACAAAAGTATTCTTTAAAAGAAATTGTTTTTCAGTTAGACTTGAAATTTTCATGTAAACTAATTCATAAAAAAATAAACAGCTGTACACGTTTAATATCAATTCTTTTTATTTTTTACCTGTAACATTACCAATAAGAGAGGTAATCTAATTAACTATTAAAAGTTGTTAAAAATCTAAATTACTCTGATAAAATAAATAATTTCTCAGATAATCATCACTCTCATTTATAAATTCCAAAATCAACTGGCAAACTTTATACGATTATTTTTCCTGTATGGGCACCTATTACAAACTGGGATCCTCAAAAGCAAAGAAATTTTTAAATGGGTAAAAAATATTATTGATGGATGAATAAATCCAACTCACTTGAAGGCATTTGATAGATTAAAGAAAAAAACAAAGGAGCTACAAAATTGAATGTTTTATTCAATATTGACTTTGTGCCTTTAAATTTCAGAAATCCATTCACAATTAATCTTTTTTAAACTTCTAAAAAAAGATATATTTGTATGACTATGATAACGAAATACGGATATACAACTCTTGGTGCTGTTGCACTTTTTTCATTTTTATTGATAGCTATAGGAATTTTTGTTACAAATCCTTATTTAAAATATATTTTAATTGTTTTAGGAATTTTCTGCCTTGGCTTTACCCTTAATTTTTTTCGTGATCCTGAAAGAAAATCACCAGAAGGTGATAATTTAATTTTATCACCAGCCGATGGAAAAATCATATCAATCATTGAAACTTACGATGATGAGTATCTTAAATCCGATTGCTACAAAATCTCTATTTTTATGTCACCACTTAATGTTCATGTTAATCGTATCCCCATCTCAGGTAGAATAGAATATTTAAAGTATTACCCTGGTAAATATTTAGTTGCTTTCGAAGAGAAATCATCAGTAAATAATGAAAGAATGTCAATAGGTGTTAATTCAAAATTCGGCAAAATTAAATTCGTTCAAATAGCAGGATTTATTGCGAGAAGAATTGTAACAGATCTAAAAATTGATCAAGATGTTAAAGCTGGCGAAAGATTTGGAATGATTAAATTTGGAAGTCGTGTTGATGTTTTTTTACCGAAAAATTCTAAAATTAAAGTAAATTTAAGACAAAAGGTTTACGCAGGCGAAACTATTTTAGCAACTATAGAAAATTAAAATGAAATTGAGAGTAACAAAATCTGTAATACCAAATCTTTTTACAATAATGAATATGTTTTGTGGATTTCTTTCAGTGATTAATTCATCTGAAGGTAATTTTTATTATGCATCAGTTCTAATTATCCTTGCCGGGATCTTTGATGCACTTGATGGATTAGCAGCAAGAATCACAAAGTCAGCAAGTGAATTTGGAGTAGAGCTGGACTCATTATCAGATTTAATCTCTTTTGGAATTGCACCAGCATTTTTAATTTATCAAATCAAGTTAAATGTTTTTCATGAAATTGGGATTTTAATTTCTGCCTTTTATTTAGTTATGGCAGCACTTCGACTTGCAAGATTCAATGTTCAGTTGATTGGATTTGATAAATCACATTTCACGGGTTTGCCAAGTCCATTGGGGGCAATGACTGTAGCTTCTTTTATACTCTCTTTTTATGATAATTCAATAAATCAATTTGTTGGTTCATCAGGATTTTATTTTGTATTACTTTCAATCTTACTTGGATTACTCATGGTAAGCAAAGTCAAATATGAAGCTTTCCCAAAACTAACAAGAGAAGGTATTCGCAAAAATATTTTGCTGACTGTTTTTTTAATTTTTTCAGTTATAGTTTCTTTATTATCAAAAGGTAAGGCAATTATATTTCTTCTTCTATTTTTTATACTTTTTGGTTTAATCCGTTCAATAGTTAAATCTACTCAAAAATTATTTCATGATGAATTAAGTTCAGAAGAGATTAATAATGTTTAAAGCTAAAATTTTTATCAAGAGACGAAGAACAATCTTAGATCCTCAAGGAAAAGCTGTAGAATTAGGTATAAAATCACTTGGTTTTGAAAACATAAAAAATGTTAGAATTGATAAATTTATTGAATTTGAAATCGATGAAGTTGATGAAGAAAAAGTAAGAAATGAAGTTGATAAAATTTGTGATTCCCTTCTGGCGAATCCTCATCTTGAAGATTATTATTTTGAATTAGAAAAAATATGAAATTTGGAGTTGTAATTTTTCCAGGATCAAATTGTGATTACGATACCTACTATTTTTTAAAGTTCGTACTTGGTGTTGAAACTATTTTTCTTTTTCATAAAGAAAATTCCTTACAAGGTGCTGATGTGATTATTCTTCCAGGTGGATTTTCTTATGGTGATTATTTAAGAACGGGTGCAATTGCTAAATTTTCTCCAATTATGAAAGAAGTGATTAATTTTGCAAACAAAGGTGGATTAGTGATAGGTATTTGTAATGGATTTCAAATTCTTTGTGAGAGTGGATTACTTCCTGGTGCATTAACTAAAAATAACACTTTGAAATTTGTTTGTTATTCACAGAATCTTAAAGTTGTAAATAACAAAACTTTTTTTACTAATAATTATCAAATGAATGAAGTCATATCAATGCCTATCGCTCATGGAGAAGGTAATTATATAATTGATAACGATGGTTTGAAAGATTTGTATGATAATGATCAAATTATCTTAAAATATTGTGATGAATTCGGTAATATTACACAAGAATCAAATCCTAATGGTTCAATTGATAATATTGCTGGTATTTGTAATAAAAACGGAAATGTTTTTGGTTTAATGCCTCATCCTGAAAGGTGTGGCGAGCCAATTTTTGGAAACACAGATGGAATAAAAATATTTGAATCAATCTTAAACAAATGAAAGGGAATTAAAATGTTTGGAAATATCGGAACTGGCGAAATAATTTTAATTTTATTAGTTGTTCTTATTTTATTTGGTGCAAAAAAAATTCCTGAACTTGCTCAAGGTCTCGGGAAAGGAATTCGGGAATTTAAAAAAGCTATGAGAGATGTCGAAGAAGAAATTAAACAAGAGCCTGATAAAATTGAGTCAAAAAAAGATGAAGCTGAAAAGAAATAAATTAATTTTGTGGAATTAATGTGATTGTTGAGAAAGTTGAGAACTACTTAAAAAGGATTCAAGATAAAAAGCACCTAAATGCATTTCTTGAAGTTTTCTCAGAAGAATCTATTCAAAGAGCCAACCAATTAGAAAAAAAAATTCATAATGGTGAATCGGTTGGTAAGCTTTGTGGTACTGTTGTAGCAGTTAAAGATAATATTGCTATTAAAGACAAAAAGTTAACCTGTGGCTCTAAGATACTTGAAAACTTTACTTCACTTTATAACGCAACAGTTATTGAAAAACTTCTTGCCGAAGATGCAATAATTATTGGTAAAACAAATCTGGATGAATTTGCAATGGGTTCATCCAACGAGAATTCAGCGTTTGGAATTGTGAAAAATCCTTATGATGAAAAAAGAGTGCCTGGAGGTTCAAGTGGTGGTTCTGCAGTCGCTGTAGCTTCAGAAATGTGTGATGTTGCATTAGGATCGGATACTGGTGGTTCTATTCGTCAACCAGCAGCATTCTGTGGTGTTTATGGATTGAAACCAACCTATGGTAGAGTTTCACGATTTGGGCTCGTTGCATTTGCTTCATCTTTTGATTGTATTGGTCTAATTGCTCGTGATTCAATTTCACTTGCCAAAACATTAAATGTAATTTCAGGTTATGATCTAAAGGATAGCACAAGCTCAAATCAAAAAGTTCCAGAGTATGATTCGATCATTCAAAATCTCCCAAAAGATAATATAACATTCGGAGTTCCAGTTGAATTTTTCAATGACGGACTTCAATCTGATATAAAAAATAAAATCTTCGAAATAATTGAATTTCTAAAATCTAATTCATTCCAGATTTTAGAAATTTCTCTCCCCCACATCAAATATTCAATAGCAGATTATTATTTATTAACTACAGCTGAAGCATCTTCAAATCTATCAAGATATGATGGGGTTAAATACGGAAGTAGAATTGAATTACCACAATCAATAAAAGATTTATACACACAAACAAGAGATGAATATTTTGGTAATGAAGTTAAAAGACGAATAATGCTTGGAACATTTGTTTTATCTGCTGGATATTATGATGCTTATTATTTAAAAGCTCAAAAAGTAAGACGATTAATCCAAAATGATTTTATTGATGCATTCAATAAAGTTGATTTTATAATTTCACCAACTACACCAACTACTGCATTTAAAATTGGCGAGAAAACAGATAATCCACTTTCAATGTATTTGAGTGATATATATACTACATCAGCAAATCTTGCTGGGTTGCCAGCAATAAATATCCCTATAGGATTTGATTCAAATAAATTACCAATTGGTATGCAATTGATGGCAAATTTTTTCAAAGAAGATTTACTCTTACAAATGAGTTATTTTATTGAAAATAACTTTAATAAAAATAAATTAGGGAATTAAAAATGAGCATTCTTGTAAATAAAAAATCTCGTGTTGTTGTTCAGGGAATAACTGGAAGCGAAGGTTCGTTTCATACAACTCAAATGATTGAATATGGAACGAACATAGTCGCAGGGGTTGTTCCTGGAAAAGGTGGACAAAATTTTAATGGAGTACCAATCTTTAATACAGTTGAAGAAGCAGTTAAAAATACAAAGGCAGATACATCAGTAATATTTGTTCCACCACAATTTGCACCTGATGCAATACTTGAAGCAGCATTCGCCGGTATTAAAGTTATTGTTTGTATTACTGAAGGAATTCCTGCAAAAGATATGGTTAAAGTTTATGATGTAATAAAAGATATGAATGTCCGATTGATTGGACCAAATTGTCCAGGCGTTATTTCCCCTGGTGAAGCAAAAGTTGGTATAATGCCAGGTTTCATTCATAAGAAAGGAAAAGTTGGTATTGTTTCAAGAAGTGGAACATTGACCTATGAAGCTGTAAAACAATTAACAGATCTTGGAATTGGACAATCAACTTGTGTTGGAATTGGTGGAGATCCTGTCATTGGCTCAAGATTTATTGATATTATCAAGCTATTTAATGAAGATAAAAATACTGATGCTATAGTAATGATTGGTGAAATTGGTGGAACAGCTGAAGAAGAGGCTGCTGCATACATAAAAAAATATGTTAAGAAACCAGTAATTGGATTCATTGCTGGTAGAACAGCTCCACCGGGACGAAGAATGGGACATGCCGGTGCAATAATCTCTGGTGGAAAAGGGACTGCTGCCGAAAAAATGGAAGCAATGCGAAAAGCTGGTATTATCGTTGTCGAAAGTCCTGCTGAAATTGGAATAACAGTGAAGAAAGTTTTAGATAGGATAAAATCGAATAAATCACAAAAATTATCTTCAAACAAAAAAATAAAGAAGACTATTAAAACAGTAAAACCAAAAACTAAATCAAAAACAAAAAAATGAGGAGTAAAAATTGGAACGAACTTTAGCTATTCTTAAACCTGACTGTGTTCAAAGAAACTTAATTGGTAAAGTAATTGAAAAAATTGAATCATCTGGATTTAAAATAGTTGCAATGAAAATGATTCGACTTTCAAAAGAGAGTGCAAAAGGATTTTATGAAGTTCATAAAGAAAGACCATTTTTTAATGATTTAATTGAATACATGACATCTGGATTTTGCGTACCTATGGTATTAGAGAAAGAAAATGCCGTAGAAGATTTCAGAAAATTAATTGGTGCTACTGATCCAGCAAAAGCCGAAGAAGGTACTATAAGAAAACTTTACGCAACCAGTGTTCAGGAAAATATTGTTCATGGCAGTGATTCTCCTGAAAATGCAGTGAAAGAAATAAATCACTTTTTTTCAAGACATGAATTATTAGGATGAAAATTGCTAAAGCGGTGGAAAAAAATTTCATCACATACACTATTTGATAATAAATTTTGGACTTATAAACTGGATATCTTTGATTCAGGGAAACTAAAAGTAAGTGAGTATCATTATGTGCACACTGAAGGTTCAACAATGATTATTCCTGAACTCAACAATGAATTTATACTTGTTGAACAATATCGATACTTGAATAAAATGACCAGTATAGAATTCCCCTGTGGTTCAATTGAAAAAGGACTTGATGAAATTTCAAATGCGAAAAAAGAGCTTGAAGAAGAAACTGGTTTTGGCAGTGATGAACTTGTCAAAATTGGTTTCTTCTCACCTTATAATGGTGTCTCGGATGAAATTTGTTCTGTCTTCTTTACTGATAAATTATTCAGAAAATCTTCAATTCCAGACGAAACTGAAGAATTCATTGTTCATTTTTTGACCGAAAATGAAATCGACAATTTAATTTCTAAAAACATCATTTGGGATGGAATGACGATTGCAGCCTGGACACTTTATAAGTCTTGGAGAACTAAAAAATGATAAAGCTTTCTTTAATTTCAATTTACATTTTAATGTTTCAACTATTTTTAATTGCGTCTACAAAAGTCCGTCTGGGAAATGAAAAACTTGTCAATGAATATTTTAATTTAATTAAGGGCAAGAATATTGGTGTTATTGCAAACCATACCAGTCTTTTAAGTGATGGGAAACATTTAGTTGATTTTCTTTATGAAAATAAAAACGTTTCATTAGTAGCTGTATTTGGTCCGGAGCACGGTTTTCGTGGAGCTGCTCCCGCAGGTGAAAAAATTGAAACTACAATCGATGATAAAACAGGAATACCGGTTTATTCACTTTATGGTAGAATAAATAAACCGACTCCAGAGATGTTAAAAAATATTGAAGTTTTAGTTTATGATATTCAAGATGTAGGAGCAAGATTCTATACCTATATTTCTACATTATATCTTTGTCTTGAAGCTGCTGCAGAAAATAATATCAAATTTATCGTTTGTGATAGACCAAATCCTATTGGTGGAGTTATCGTTGATGGTCCAATTGTAAAAAAAGAATTTGAGTCATTCGTGGGTATAGCTCCATTGCCAATTCAACACGGTATGACCATTGGAGAATTAGCTCTTTACTTCAACGATTTAATCGAATCAAAAATTGGTAAAAAAGCTATTCTCGAAGTCATTAAAATGGATAACTGGAAAAGAGAAATGTTATTTGATGAAACAAGAATAAACTGGATTAAACCATCTCCTAACATAATTGATTTATCCACAGCTCTCATTTATCCAGGAACTTGCTTGATTGAAGCAACCAATGTATCAGAAGGAAGAGGAACTGATTCACCTTTTTTACAAATTGGTGCGCCATTTATTAATAGCGCAGAATTGATTAACGAACTAAATAAATTAAACTTTTCTTCTCTTTCATTTCAATCTGTTCAATTTATACCTACTGACATAGAAGGAATGGCATCAAATCCAAAGTTCAAAGATGAAAAATGTAATGGAATTAAAATTCATATTCTTAACACTAAAAATTTGTATCCAGTTCAATTTGGATTAGCATTAATATCAACGCTGAAAAAATTATATCCCGAAAAATTTAAAATTAATGTTTCTCGAATGAATCGACTTACTGGTAACGATGAAATAACAAAAATGTTAGATAGTGCAGTTGATTACACAGAAATAATTAATAAATTTCAAAGCGAATTAACAAATTTCAAACAAATTAGAAAAAAATATTTACTATATAATTGAGAGGTAACATGAAAAAATTAATCATCTATGGAATAATTGTTTCTTTAATTGCTTTTGGTTGCAAAAAAGAAACCGAAAAGAAAGAACCTGAAACAATCGATAGTATTGTTGATACAACTAATCTTAAACCGATCAAGGTTCAGGAAAACTTATCTTTGCTATATGATATTAACAAAAACACAAACTTAAAATATAAACTAACAACATATCAGAAAAGCACACAAACTATACAACTTGATTCATTAATCTCTGGTTATCTCGAACAGGATGTTGAATATTTCATAAATGCAACCGTAAAAGAAAAAGAATCTAATGGTAACTTAAACATTGACTTTTACTGTGAGAAAGTAATTGCAAATGTCAAATCATCCACTGGTGAAAGTTTAAGCTATAATTCTGATGATCCCCCGACTGATAGCCTTAAAAAATTACAGACTAAAACTTTTGATGTAATGGCAAAATCAAATTTCTCTGCAAGAATATCACCAACCGGAGAGGTTCTTGACATTTACAGAATTGATTCGATCATCGACAAACTAATTGCAGATGCACCAAGAAAGCCATCAACTGAAGAGAGATTCCAGATTACAAACGATGTTTCGCAGGGTCTTTTAAGACCATTGATCCAGCAAATTTTTAAGATAGTAACTGACAAAAAGTTGAATGTCGATTCAACCTGGACACAAACTTATCCTACTCAACTATCTGTTTTTGAAATTGAAAATACAGCCACATACAGGGTCACCAGGATTTTTGAATCTGGCAAAAATAGGCTTGTAGAAGTTGTCGGTTCATTAAGTATTGTATCAAAAGGGAAACAAGATTATTCGGAAAACAACATAAATTACAAGTTTCATAAGCCCAAAGTAACAGGACTGAGTAAGACTTACTTTGATATCGATAAAAAGTGTGTACGAAGTTCATCAGCTGATGTAACATTTGAAGTTACTGTTGATATGCAACAAAAAGGGAATCCTAAGATTTACAAAAGAATTGAAAAGATACAAACTAAGAATTCAGTTTTATTATTAAATTAAAATCCACATTTTACAAGAAATATTTTCTGGGTGAGACTTATCAAAACTTAATTAAAGCAATTATAAAAAATAGTCTCACCCAGTAAATTAGTTTATGAAAATTTAATTACCTGCAACAGACAAAATCTTAAGAAGTTTTTCTTCATCAACTTTTAATAATTCATTTTTTACGATTCTTCGTGTTAATTCAATCCAGTTTTTATCTTTCTCAAAAACAAACTTAAATAAAGGTAAAGCTTCATCTAATTTATTAATATTTACAAGTGAGACTGCATACCAATACTTCATTTCAAGATTTTCTGGAAACATATCACAAGCAGCGCCATATTCTCTTAAAGCAGCCTGTTCATCTCCTTTTTCAATTGCCAAGTCTCCATTATTCATATGCTCATATGCACGATATAATCTTAGCAATCTTTCAATTTCATCAACTGGTGTTGGATGATCTTCTACTCTTAGATCGATTAACCTATCCTCCCAAATTTTACCGGTTGATTTACCACGAACCACTAGAAGGGATGCCGACTGCTGACCCCGAATATCTCCTCCAACATTCTGTGCTGCCTTTAATGCAGCAACTAATCTTTCTGCAAGTGGTCCTTTTGTTTTTTCAAATGCTTCTGACATTGCTGGAATTACCTTATCATTTAGCATCATATTTGCCTGAACCGAATAATTCTTACCAATTCTATGTTCAGCAACTTCTATACATTTTGAACCAGTATAGGCAGCTACATTCCCTTTTGCATCTATAATTGCAAGCTGACGAAAATCTCGACCTTCGTCTTTTGAAATCAATTCATCCAAAACTTCTTTTGCAGATTTTCCACTCTTTAACAACCTCAATCCTTCGGGTCCAAAAGAAACATTAACAAAAGATTGAGTAGCAATAGCTCCCACACCAGCTTCTGCCCAGGAGACAATAGAACCTACAGAAAACCAGTGAGATTGAACAGCCACACCCAATTCACCAGTCTCTTCGTCACGAGCAACAATCGAATATGTGTGTGAGAATGGTTCATTAAAATTATAGAATTGAGCCTGTGAAAGTGATACAAAAATTAAATAAGAACTAATTATAATAAGTTTTTTCATTTTTTACCTCCAGTTTCATCTAAACTCTGCAACTCTTTTAAAATGTTGTTTACAAATCTAATTTTTATCTTGCATCCATTAAGATCCAGAGTTTTTTCTTCTCCTTCATAGATGCAAACATAAGCTACTTTAGAATTGTATTCCTTTATAAAAGATTTTAATCCAGATTCAATTTTATGGAAATGTAGCTTTACCTCAATTGGAATTAAAAAACCGTTTTTTTCAATGATAAAATCAACTTCATTTTTTTGTTTGTTGCGCCAGAATTTAGGTGTAAGGTTTGATTTTAGTAATTCAGTAAAAACATAATTTTCAAATGTCGATCCTGTAATTGAAAAATTTTTAATGGTCTGATTTAATATTCCATTATCGATAAAAAATACTTTGGGTTGCTTTATCAATTCCTTATTTTTATTTCGAAAATAGGGTCTGATTAAAAAGATAATATAACTTTTTTCAAGTGCATCTATGTATTTTTTAAGCGTGGGAAAAGAAATCCTTAACTCCTTTGAAATAGAATCAAAGTTTAATATGGTTGCAACATTTAGTGCAAGATATTCAACTAAAGTTTCAAGATTTTTTATGTCATTAATACCAAAATTATAAGCTATATCTTTTAATAAAATTATTTCAAGAATATTCTGCAAAATGTTTTTCTTCACTTCATGATTCTCCGTTAAGACTACTTTTGGATAACCACCAAAGCGAATGTGCTCATCAATTAATCTACTTGCTATGTTCTGTTCATCAACTTTTAATCCCTTAGCCCTGAAAAACTCAAATACATCGAAAGGAAACAATCTTAAAATAGAAATTCTGCCAACCAAAAATGCAAGGATTTCTTTTCTTAGTATTAATTCAGAAGAGGAAGTAATCCATAATTTGTATCCTGAATCGACCAAATACTTTAATTTTATTCCAGATTCTTCGGCACTTTGAACTTCATCGAAAATATAAATTTTGTCTTTTGATAGATATTGTGCTTCAAATTTTTTGATGTTCTGGTTAAATAGTTCTCTAATTTCAAAATCATCAAATAATAAATATTCTAAATTTTTTTCAGGTCGATTTTTGAGGAAAGTTGTTTTTCCTGATTGTCGTGGACCTACAATGGCTATCATATTAAAAGAACTTTTAATCAAGTTAAAAAAATCAGAAAGGTTTCTCTCGATATACATATCAATTTTTTCTAATTAATTAAATTCAGGAATATTTTAAAACTTTCATTAAGAAAATTCCGAATTTTCTTCAAATACATTTTAATTTTTTTCGGAAATTTCTTAAAGTATAATTTAAGAATTTTCCAGATTTAAGTCTTTAATTAAAACTTACCAACGAACTCTCTTACGGATCCTTTAACTCAGAAAACTAAAATTCTAAAACTCAAATTCTTATGACAATGATTTCGTCTTTTTCAACTTATCAATTCACTTCACTCAGATTCATAATGAATAATTGTGTAAACTGGATAATTCTTAAGTTTTTCTCTGCCCTTTAGAAAATCAAGTTCAATTAAAAATAAAATTCCAATAATCTCACCGCCAAGTTTTTCAACCATTTTGCAAACAGCCTGAACTGTTCCACCGGTTGCAAGTAAATCATCGTGAATCAGAACTTTATCTCCTTTTTTAATTGCATCAGTATGAATTTCAAGAGAATCTATGCCATATTCAAGTTGGTATGATTCGGAAATTTTTTCGGCTGGAAGTTTTCCAGGTTTTCTTACAGGAACAAAACCAGCATTTAGTCTCTCTGCAAGCAAAGAACCAAATATAAATCCTCTGGCCTCAATTGCAACGACTTTATCAACATTCAAGCCTGATACTTTTGAAAAGAGTTGCTCAAGTGCTTCTTTTAGAGCAATTTTATCTTTAAGAAGCGTTGTAATGTCTTTGAAAATGATCCCCTTTTTTGGAAAATCTGGAATATCTCTTATAAATTTCTTTAAATCCATAATTATACCTCAAGATTTTTATTTGTTACAAAATTTAGATTTAAACTCTTTCAGATTTAAACAATTAACTATATCTGATTTTTCAAGACCGCCTTTTATAGCCATATCGATTCCATACCTGACATAAGTCATATCTTCAAATGAATGAGCATCAGGTGAAATGGTAATTTTGATTCCTTGACTCTTTGCTTTTTGATGGTATTCCCAATCAAGATCTAACCTGTGTGGATTACAATTTAGCTCAATTGATTTTCCTTCTTGAGCTGCCACATTAATTATTTCATCAACATCCAGTGGATAAGGTTCTCTTGAAAGTAGCAACCTTCCTGTAGGATGACCAAGAATCTTAACATACTTATTCCTTAATGCAGAGGTAATTCTTTTTGTCATCTCTTGTTTTGTCATTTTAAATTTAGAATGAACTGAAGCAATTACACAATCAAATTGACATAAAATTTTATCGTCAAAATCCAGTGAACCATCGGGTAATATATCACATTCAATTCCTTTCAAAATTTTAACATACCTGGAATTAGAATTTAAGCTTTCAATTTCTTTCCACTGCTCACGCAATCTAACTTCATCCAAACCATTTGCATAAAACGCCGATTTAGAATGATCACATAGAAGAACATATTCATAATTATTTCTTTCAGCAAATTCCAGAATTTCCTTAATTGAATTTGAACCATCTGAGTAGTTCGAATGAATGTGAATCAATCCTTTCAAATCTTTTAAATCTGGAAAATCATATTCTAACAATTCAAGTTGGTCGTTTTCTCTCGCTTGAGGAGGAATAAAAGGCAACCCTAAGGTTTCGAAGATTTCCAATTCAGAACTAAAGATTCGAGGTTTAATGTTTGAGAAGGAAATTCTTTTTAGAAAATTCGTTGTTCCAGTGGTTTTCAATAAATCAAAATTAAATAAATCTTCAGACGTTATATAAAATTTAATCTTTACTCCATTTGTTTGAGACTCATATAAGCCATCTTTTATTTTATTAGCACTTTGACTTTTCAAAAATTTTTCGATGTTTTTATCATAAGAAATTAAAAAATCAAGAGAAGAGATTATTTTTGTTCTAAGTCTCAATTCACCAGTTGGTAAAATTTTTTCTATTCCTATTTTTTTTGCTTCACTTAAAATTGAGTTCGCTAAATCATCAGCATAATGCAAAAGTAGCTTACCCTGATAATCTTTAATTTTCTTTATGTTTTCTATGATTGAGGATTGAGTCTTTTCGCCGAATCCAGGAATTTTTAAGAGCTTATTTTCGATACACGCCTGTTCAAGTTCATTAATGTTTGAAATTCCTAATTCTTCATAAAGCTTTTTTATTTTCTTTGCTCCAAGTCCACGAATTTGTGTAAGCCTGTAAATTTCTTCTGGGAATTCTTTTTTTAAATCGTTTAATAGAGATGATTTGCCTTCAACGAGCAATTCTTGAAGAACATTTTGAATTGATTTTCCAACACCTTTAGTGTTTTGAATAATTTCTTTTCTAAAGGCTTCTTCAAGTGAAATATCATGTTTAGATAAATTTCTGACAGCATTATAAAAGGCATTAACTTTAAAGACATTTTCGCCTTTAAGTTCAAGATAAAATGCGATCTCTTCAAGTACTTCAAGTGCATCTCTAAGTTGCATAATTCAAAACCATCAATGTTGTAAATAAAGTTACACAAAAACCATAGATCATTCCATAGATGACTTCACGAACTGAATGAACACCAAGAGTTACCCTCGACCACATTATAAACAATGTTAAAATAAATAACACCATTGAAAAAAGCGGATTAACAAAAAGCAAAATTGATGATGTCCCGGCAGCTGACATTGAATGAACGCTTATCTTAATTCGTTTATTTATAAATAAAACACCAAACGTGGATAAAGTAAAATTCAGAAGATAAATCTGAACAAATAATGGGGATTTTATAAAAATTGAAATAACATAAGCAAAGGCAAATATAACGATCGAAAATAAATAGACCTTGTTTCTTTCTTCTTTAATTACAGCATCTCGATTTATTATTTCACCTTTTTTTCGCTTATACAAGAAATAAATCAAAGGAAATAAAACGGTTGAAAGAAAAGTCAAAAGAAAGTTGTAAAAAAATTCAGAATTATTTTTTGTAAAAAGAAACGGGAAGTAAAAACTAATGAAAGCAGAAAAAGTTATCGGTATAAAAATATCTGAAACAATACGAGCGAGTTTTATTTTATTCAATCTTTCCAGTTGTAATTTCTGGGTAATGTAAATTATTTTCAAAAAAATGGTAAATGTGATTTTTTATTTCGTCAATTGTATAAAATTGCATCAATTCGCTTCTAAGTTTTGCCGAATTATAAAAACCCTTCAAATAACCTGAATAATGTTTACGAAATTCAATGACACCTTTTCTTTCACCCTTAATTATAACGGCAATCTCTAATTGCTCGAACATAGTCTGGATTCTATCTTCCAGAGAAATTTCAGAATAAGTCCCTTTAGCTAAAAATTCTTTAGTTTGCTTAAAGATAAAAGGATTTTGAATAGCTCCTCTGGCAATCATCACTCCATCACATCCTGTTTCATTAAAAGCCCTCAAAGCATCCTCCGGTATCATCACTCCACCATTAAGAATTACAGGAATTTTAACAACTGACTTAACTTTTTCTATCCAGGACCAATCTGGAAGTCCTTTGTGAGCCTGTGAACGAGTGCGGCAATGAATTGTTAATAATTTAACTCCACTATTCTCACAAACTTTCGCAACATCGACAATTTTAATGGATTTCTCATCCCATCCAAGCCTTGTTTTAACAGAAATTGGAATATTGACAGATTTAACAACATCGGTAATTAATTTTTCAAGATAGACAAGGTCTTTTAGCAAAGCCGCACCAGCGCCATGACCTGTAACATTTCTGACCCAGCAACCAGCATTGATGTCAATTAAATCTGGATTTTCTTCTGCGGCTATTTTAGCAGCATCTACCATTGCTTGAATATCTGAACCATAAATTTGAATTCCTGCAGGTCGTTCTTCATCAAAAAGTTTTAATTTTAATTTTGTTTTATCCGATCCACGTCTCAATCCTTCCGAGTTTACAAATTCAGTAAATACAAGATCAGCTCCAAGTCGTTTACAGATAATTCTGAAAGAAGCATCAGTCACATCTTCCATTGGAGCAAGTAACAAAGGATTTTCGAATTCAAATTTTCCTATTTTGAATTTCATAACTCAAATTTCAATTTTATTTTTTTTCATTTTCGCAAAATTTATAACACCCACATATAAAGCAATCAAAGTAAAAATACCAGCAGTCCAAAAAGGATAACCATAACCAAAAGTATTAAACGCAACTCCACCCCAGAGAGGTCCAATCACTCTACCGAGTGAGCCCATCGATTGATTTACCCCCAGTACTTCACCCTGTTCAAAAGGCGAAGTTAATTTAGAAATTAAACTTAATATAGTTGGATTTATCAAAGCTAATCCTATCGAAATCAAAATCACAAAAAACCACATCATTAAATATAACTTGACAGTCAATGGAATGAACAATAAACCAACAGACATCAATGTCATACCTGCCAATAAGATTATTTTTTCACCAAATTGTCTTGTTAATATTCCAATCAAATAACCTTGAAAAATTACACCGATAATTCCAATCACTGCGTAAATATAACCAATTTCTCTATCTGTAAAGTGTAAATATCTATATGCAAAGATTGGAATTACACCATAAGTATTAGCAATGGAAAAAGTAATTAAGAAAAAAATTAGTAAAAATTTACCAACATAAACATTAGAAAAAGCTTTATTGAATCTTGTTGTTTCAAATGAAAAAGTTAAATCTTTTAGTTTCAAACTAAACTGAGTTTTATTTTTTAATGACTCAGTTAAAAAAATTCTTGTTAGAATTAAAGCAATAAAGGAAAAGCCTGCAGCTGAAAGATTTGGAACAATATATCCAAATGTTGATAACATACCACCAATAAAAGGACCAAATACAAATCCAAGTCCAAAAGCAGTGCCAATTAGTCCCATCCCTTTAGTTCTTTCCGACTTTTCAGTTACATCCGCTATATATGCTTGTGCTGCAGAAATACTACCTCCACCTATTCCACCTATGCAACGCGAGAATAAAGCAATCCAATAATTTGGAGCAAAAGCAAAAATAACATAACTGATTGATGAAAGAACCAGGGAAAAAGTTATCACAGGTTTTCTTCCAATTCTATCACTTAATTTCCCTAGGATTGGTGAAGATAGAAATTGAAAAAACGAAAATGATGCTATTAATAATCCTATTTGAATTTCATTTGCTCCAAAATGCGTTTCAGAATACCTTGGAAGGATTGGAATTATAATTCCAAAACCAATTAAATCAATTAGGACAACAATAAAAATTAAAGCTATATTTCCTGAAAACTTTTTCAATTTTGATCTTTTATAACTGAGTTTATGACTTTTGGTTTAGTATCAAAAATAAATCCATTTTCTTTTGGAAACAATGCATTAAAATCTTCTTTTGTAAAGAAGACTTCAAATCTTGAAATATATTCATCCAATCTTCTTAAATAATACGGTATATTAACATTTGGAATATTGGGATTAAAAAATTCAACCAATTCACAATTTTCAAATACTTTAGCATTAGGATCATTACCTGTAATATAATACACAATTTTCATCCCTGGATAAAACTTATCACCGAAATATTTATATGCAAGCTCATATGCAGCACTTCTTTGCCTACGACCGCTTTTTACTGCTTCGTCATATTGTTGATATGAGTCTCTTAATATTTCTGTTTTAGCTAAATCCATAATATTGATCCTAAGATTTTGTAGATCAGATCTTAATTTGATATACAAATTAGGAATAAGATTAATATTATCGGTAATAATACATCTAATACACTCTTTGATAAAATTTAAAGCATAATTCTCAATACTTTTTGAGATTAATGCGCTTCCTTTAATGATCAGGTTATCGTCATAAGTTAATAAAGCATAATTTTTCTTTTCATAACTTAACATTCGTTTGTACCTTCCACCAAAAATTAAATTTATTCCCGCTGGGATTGATCGATTAACTTCTTCAACTAACATTTTTTCTTCATCTTCAGTGATTTCTTTCTGCGGTGATATATATAAACCATCAGTATCAACTTCAATTACAAGACAACCTCTTTTTTGAAACTCTCGAATCAATTTTTTAAGTAATTCCTGTCCCTTAATAGTTACTTCATTAGATTTTTTGAAATCATTAAAAATGCCATCCGAAAAACCTAAATAACCATAAAACGAATTAATCAAAATTTTATAAGCATTTTGAATAATATCATAATGCTTTTTTAGAGTATTATTTTTCGATTGATCTCTCATTCTTTTATATTTTAGTCTTTCCCTGGTCAGAATTGTAATGAGCTTTAAAAATACCTGAAGCTTATCCGAAGAAGGGGAAATTTTCTCATTTATGATAATTGATGGATATAGTGATTCAACATCAGCATATACAATTCTATCAAACAAACCACGATAAAAAACATCGGCATATCCACCAGTTAATGAGACTCGCTCATTAGGAACTGGGATAGAATGTCTTTTACGCAAATATTCTCTTACCATTAAAAGTTCAATTTTCGATGAGATTCCACTGTATATTATTTGATCAAAATTCATAGGTACAAATTGAGCTTGATAAAAATATTGAGGAAGCAATTGATTACTGAGCTCACTGATAATTTGAATCTCTGAGTTTAATTTTTTGTATAACTGCTCAGGGTTTCTATCTGCAGTTAATGGTATTTTTGAATCCTCGATGGGTTCATATTCTGGAATTTCTATCCCAAAAAATTTCGTAACATTCTGGATAGATAAATCATCTAATTCCCGCGTCAAAGTTTTAGAAAGAGATAGCATTTGCAATAAATCAACGATGTGCCTTCCAGAAATCATAATAGATGGAGCAAATCTTTCTCCAACTCTAATCTTATTTATTACATCAACGAACATACTGGATCCATCCCGACCAATTGGCAAATTAAGATTATAATTTTCAAATCTTGAATTAAGATAAACTAACTCATTTATAACATCAAAACCGATAATTAAATCAGAATCTTTTTCTTGAATTATCTTAGCAAATTCTAGTAAGATATCTTTCTCTGTTATCGATTTTGTTTTTCTATAAATTAATTTATTCCAACCATTATTATCAGCAAGAGCTATTGCAAAAATTTGATTAAAATATCTGGAGTGAAATATTGTATTATTTTCGATAATGGCAAGTACTTTTAAGTATAAAATATTAAGGTCATCATATCTCATTCCCTTAAAAAGAGTTTCACCACTCTGTACTAAAAACTGAGTAATCGGTTCATAATTAACATAGATTTCTTTAAATCTTTGTTTACCAGTTATTGGTCTACCCAATCTCTTTGCAATCATTCTTATTGCTTTATTCATATCCGACCATGTTTCAAAAGCAAAAATGAACTTATAGAACTCATCCCCCATTAACCTTTTTTTCCAATAAATCCCATCGAAAGACGGTAGGAGTGAATCATCAGAAGCAAAAAAGAAAGGATAGAATCGTTTGTCTACGAATTTTACTTTTTCACCATCTCTAATATAAATTCGCATTTCTTTTGACGATATCTGTTGAACAGATACAATTCTTTTTGTTTCTCCAAATCCATATAAAATTTTCTCTTCTTCTTTCATAGTAACTTCATTCTATTATCAATACAAAATAAAAAAAATTAATGGATGTTGAAATTTTAGGAGAGATTAAGTTTGGTTATATTACAATACCAAGATTTTATACCATTATAGGAAATTTAAATAAAATGCCCGGCTTAAAAATTTACCGGGCATTCAATTTTCAATAAAAAATGATCTAAGTACTAACTCACATAATCACAAATTAATTTCAATTCCACCGAAGAAATTTCTTTCAGCAGCAGGGAAAAATTCATTACCAATGCCATAAGTTGCATAAATTCTATTAAGTAAATTGTTAACCCGACCAAATAATGTAAATTTTCCAAAAGCGGGCAATTCTACTTTATATCTAAAATCCAGATTCACGACAAAATAATCTGGAACAACATTGTCTGAATAATTTACCATTTTTGGATATTGTATTAAAAGTTCGTTCAATTTCTTATCAAAGTTATCAGTAAACTGCTCACTCACGTAATTAGCAGATAAGCTTAAAAATAGTTTATCATCATCGTAACTAATTCTAATATTACCAATTAAATCTGGAGAGTTTGGAATTTTAAAACTAGATAAATCAATTTTGGCAACTTTATCTTTTTCACCAGTAACTGGATCATGATATTTCATATAAACAAAACCTTTATTAACAATATTTTTCATATATGACAAATTTACATTGAAGAATAAATAATTTAATGGATTAAACATTCCTGAAAATTCAATTCCCATGTGACTTGTTCTATCAGCATTTCCGGTAATCGGCTGACCAAATCTATCAACCATTCCCCTTTTTATAATTTCATCCTTGAAGAACATATAAAAGAAGTTAAGATTATATGAATAGAATTTACTTCGTTGAGAAAAACCTAATTCTAAGTTTGTCAAATTCTCATTTTTAACAAGTGGTTTAGAAAAATCATAATTTCCATTTACATCAACTTCAAATTGTGGAACTGCTCCTCCGCTTGATTCAGCTGCATCGTAATAATTCTTTAGTCTTGGTTCCCTTGAAACATTGGCGATATAACTATAAAAACTAATTTCGTTATTTAAATCATAAATCAAGCCAAATTTTGGATTAATGAAAAAGTTTTTGATTGTAAAATCAGTACCGACAAATTTTTCATCAAATAATCTTGTTTTGTTTAAAACAAATTGACTTTCCACATTTAAAGTTAGTTTTTGCAGAAATTTATTCTGATAAAATGCAAATCCGCCATAAACATCCTTGGCACCACGATATTCATAATATCTCCAGGTTTGATCATGACCTGAAGGAATTCCCTGAGCATACCAGACACTCCCCCAATGCAGTGAACGATGTCTTCTTAATTCAAGACCAAAAATAAAATTCCCATAAAAAGTATTTATCTGTAATCTTGGAATCCATCCGAATTGAGCATTATCAACATATGCCCTGATTAGAGCATTTGAAAGATTGGAAGTAGCAGAAAATCCGTTATCATAAGTCATTCTGAAATATGTTGTATCAGCCCACGAACCATCATAATCAAAAAAACCTTTACCCCAATATGCAAAAAGTGCACTATTAAACTTTAAATTTTCATTGAATCGATATTCACTTAACAATTCTAAGTGAGGTTGATTGAAATTTTCAATTTCATTATTCCTACGAGGAGCAACATATGTATATCGGCCATTTGCATCTTCCCAGTATGAGTAATTCTTTTTACGTTCATTCTTATCATAGATTGCCCATTTGGGAAGTCCTGTATAAGCCAGACCATCGGCAATTGGAGCTCCAAAAAAGTTCAATTGATTAGTAGCATTTTCATCGTATCTAATTACACTTACAAAATAGCTAAAGAAATCTACCCATGAATTTTCTCTATAACCTGAAGAATTAATTTTACTAATTCGAGCGTACATTCCATAATTATCAATTAAACCTGAATTAAATGATAATGAAAGCTTTTTAGTATTAAACGATCCAAAACCTGTTTTCAATTTAATTTCTTTTTTCTGCGTGAAGGGAGATGTAATAATGTTAATTGAACCACCAATTGCAGGGGCTCCAATTAAATTACTACTAACCCCTCGCTGAATTTGAATATTATTAACATCTTCGAATAAATCAGGGAAATCAATCCAGTATACATTATGATCTTCAGGATCATTTTGTGGAATTCCATTAATAGTTACTGAAATTCTTCTTTGATCAAATCCTCGGATGCTCATGTAATTATATCCAATTCCATTTCCATTTTCAGAATAACTAATTACAGATGGATATTCGGATAAAAATTGTGGAAAATCTTGAAGAACATATTTTTTTTCAATCTCTAATTTCGAGATGTTACTATAAGTGATTGGAAGCAATTGTTCTCTTCCAATCGAAGATGTTACTAAAATAGTTTGTGACGGAATGATTTGATGCTCAAGATAAACAAACAATGGCTCATAATATTCTGAAGCATATATTTGTTTTGAAAAAGTTTGATAACCCACATAAGAGATTCGAATTGTAAATTTTTCAGGCAATAAAAAATTTTTTAAATCAATCGAAAAATAACCTGAATTATTCGAAGCCGTTCCAGTTTTTAATTCCGGAATATAAACATTTGCATATTGAAGAGGTTTTTTGTTGATTTTATCATAAACAAAACCACTCAATGTTTGGGAATATAGAAAGAGTGGAAGGGAAAGAATTATGACGATGAACTTTAAGGTTTTCATTTTATCCTCCTTTAATTTTTGGTTACCGATTATTTAATTCAACGGTCACCTCCAATTAAAGGAGGCGACCGTTTCCCTACGCTGGCATTACCCAGATCAGGTTCAGGGGTATAATCTCAGCCTGTAGAAAATTTTCTACAAGCACCCCCAACGGTCTGTAAGTTTGTCAGCTTTTCAATTAACGATAAACTAAAAGTTTTTGACCAGCTTTAATTCTGTTACTGCGAATATTGTTAATTCTCTTTAATTCTACAACACTCATATTATACCTTTTTGCTATAACCACTAATGATTCACCATCTTTAACAGTATGATAAACTCTCTTTCGCAATACATTATCTCCTTTAGAGGTATTCCCTGCATCATGTGAAATTAAGAGCCTTTGCCCTGCATTGACTCTATCACCTTTTAAGTTATTTAATTCTTTTAATTCGCTCAAAGATATTTTAAATTTTCTTGAAATATCGCTTAATGTCTCACCTTTTTTTACAATATAATAATTAGGTGATTTTGTATTTTTCAAAGCTGCATATTGTTTAGCACTTGAACTTGAATAAATTTTTAATTTTTGACCTGTTTTTACAGATAAAGTTTTTAAATTATTCCATTCTTTCAAGTCGTTTATGGACACACCATATTTTTTTGCGATGATGGTCAAACTTTCTCCTCTTTTAACACTATGAATTAATTGTTTTTTCTTTAATTCAAATGAGTTTTCATTTACTTCTGCAACACGCTTAATTGTTTCCTGTTCTACAGGTGAATAATTAGCAATATTTTTATAAAAGTTATACTTTTCATTTGGGACATAAATAATTAGTTCCTCACCAATTGAAATTTTTTTATCATATGGAATGTCATTCCAGATTCTAATATCTGTAATTCGTGTTTCAAATGTTTCAGCAATTTTTGTAAGCGAATCACCTTTTCTTACTATATATTTAATTGGGCTTTTACCTTCAACATTGTAAGTATAATGGTTTCCATTAACTGTGTTATTTTCATCACTTGCCAGTTCGTTAGATTGTTCATCTATCAAATCCGATTCATCTCCGGTATTTTCTGATGTATTTTCAGATACCAGTTCATCAGAAGTTTGAAATTCATCCTCCTCAAATTCTGGGTAATTAAATGTCAATTCATTGAAAGAATAAGGAACGGGAATTTTCAAAAGAGCATTATTTTTTAATCTAATTTTCCTTGAAATATTATTTGCATCAGCAATTGCTTCTACAGTTGTCCCATATTTTTTTGCAATAGATGCAAGGTTTTCTCCTCGTTTAACTCGATGAAATACAAATGATTTTTTTGCCGATGGAGGAATCTGATCATAATTATAGGCAAGATTCTTTACAAAATTTCCTCTTGGAAGTTTTAATGGATAACCACCATTAAAATTTGGTGGAACACAATCTTGAATTAATTCAGGATTAAACTCCTTCAAAATTGAATAGTCAATACCAGCAGCCTTGGCAATAGCACTTAAATCAAATGGGTCCCTAACATAAAATATCTCATAATCATATGGTTCAAAATATTCAATATCAGTAAAGCCATACTTTTCAGGGTTCATGAATATTATTGTAACTGCGAGATATTGTGGGACGTAACTTCTTGTTTCTCGTGGCAGTGAATAAATTATTTCCCAATAATTATTTGAACCAACCCGGTTCATTGCTCTTCGTATTCTACCTTCACCAGCATTATAGGCAGCCAATGCAAGATACCAATCACCAAGTGATTGATACAAATCTTTCAAATGCCTGGCAGCAGCACGAGTTGCTTTTTCTGGATCTCTTCTTTCATCAATCCAGAAATTCACTTCTAATCCATAAAGTCTACCCGTTCCTTTAATAAATTGCCAAATTCCTGCTGCTTTTGCCCATGAAACAGCATTAGGATTTAAGCCACTTTCAATGACTGAAAGGTAAATAAGCTCTTCAGGTACTCCTTCTTCTTTAAATATTTTTCTCATCATAGGAAAATATCTTCCCGACCTTGCCAACCACCTCTCGGTTATTGCTCTTCCACGATCTGTAAAGAAATTAAGAAACGATTCGACATAAGAATTAATTTCAATAGGTACATTTTCAAGACTAAAGGTTTTCGGAGTTTCAAACTTAGGATGTTGAAAATTACTAATTCTTTTGCTCAGCCATTCTTGTAGACTTGGAAGTGATATATCTGCAGGAAGTTCATCAACTTTATCTATTAATCTTTGATAATCTTCTATAACACTTCTTTCTAAATCAAGATAATCCGAAAAGTTTTCTATTCCGGGATAATCTCCAATTTTATTAAGGAGTTCTACAGCTTTCTCATATTCTTGTAATGCACTTAAGTTTTGTTTATCCTCTTCGAGTTTAATAGCTTTAATATAAGATTGTCTCACCTGTTCAAGTAAAAATGAAATAATGTTAATTTGAGTTGAATCATTTTTTACATTATCAGCAATAACTTCTTTCTGTTGAATAACTGGTTTTGTTGAAGTACAAGAAAAAAAAGCAATAGCAATAAGGATTGGTAGAAATTTTGAACTCATCTAACTCTCAATATTTAATTTTTATTTTCCGTTTTAACTAATTGGAATTTAATTGACTATGATTAAAATGTCAAGAAATAATTTAAGTAAATTTTATAATTCATTGATATTTCGATAATTGATAAACTAAAGCGGTATATTTCCATGTTTTTTACGAGGATTTTTGTCAACCTTAGTTTTAGTAATTTCGAGTGCCTTTATTATTTTTTTTCTTGTTTCACCTGGAAAAATTACTTCATCAATGTAACCTTTTTCAGCAGCAACGTATGGATTTGCAAATTTTTCAATATACTGTGTCAATTTTTTATTCATTTCTTCTTCAGGGTTTTGAGCAGCTTGAATTTCTTTTTTGAAAATAATTTCAACAGCACCTTTTGGACCCATAACAGCAATTTCTGCAGTAGGCCAGGCAAAATTAAAATCACCTCTGATGTGTTTTGAATTCATAACATCGTAAGCCCCACCATAAGCTTTTCTAGTTATTACAGTAATCTTTGGAACGGTCGCTTCACAAAATGCATAAAGCAATTTTGAACCATTTCTGATAATTCCATTCCATTCTTGATCAGTACCGGGCATAAAACCAGGAACATCAACAAAGACGATCAAAGGTATATTAAATGCATCACAAAATCTAACAAAACGAGCTGCTTTAATAGATGAATTAATATCAAGAACACCTGCCAGAACCGCTGGTTGATTTGCTACTATTCCAACTGATTTACCTCGAAATCTCCCAAATCCAATTATAATATTTTGTGCAAAATTCTCTTGCACTTCAAAAAACTCATTGTAATCAACTACTAATTTGATTACTTCTTTCATATCATAAGGCTGATTCGGATTTTCAGGAATAATATTATTAAGTTCTTGAATATCATTTTCTGGATTATCATACTCAAGCTGTGGAGGCTCTTCATCACAATTTTGTGGAATATAATCAAGTAATTTTCTGATGTTCATCAGACAATCATATTCATTATCATAAACAAAATGAACGACACCCGATTTAGTTGCATGAGTATCTGCCCCGCCAAGTTCTTCAAATGTTACATCCTCGTGAGTAACAGTTTTAACTACATTAGGACCTGTTACAAACATGTATGAGCTTTTGCGAACAATAAATATAAAATCAGTAATTGCTGGAGAGTAAACTGCACCACCAGCACATGGACCCAGAACAGCCGATATTTGAGGTATTAAACCTGAAGCAAGAGTATTTCTTAAAAATATTTCAGCATAACCTCCTAGACTTGAAACACCTTCTTGAATTCTTGCCCCACCAGAATCATTTAAACCAATGACAGGAATTCCAAGCTTCATTGCCATATCCATTATTTTGCAGATTTTTTTTGCGTGCATTTCTGAAAGACTTCCACCAAAAACAGTAAAGTCCTGGCTAAAAACAGCAACATCTCTTCCATTTATCCTACCAAAACCAGTGACCACCCCATCACCATAAATTTTCTGATTTTCCATTCCAAAATCATTGCATTGATGTACTACAAACTTATCGATTTCGATAAATGAATTTTCATCGAGTAAAATCTCTAATCTTTCACGTGCCGTTAATTTTCCTTTCTTATGTTGTTGTTCGATTTTTTCTTTTCCGCCACCTTCTTCAGCTAACTTATTTCTTAATTTTAATTCTTCTATTTTATTTTTCATATTTAACCTCACTGATTGATAAAAGGATTATGCAATTTTTCATGCAAAACAGTCGTAGCTGGACCGTGACCTGGTAAAATTTTTATATCTTCATCAAGAGTGAAAATTTTTTCTTTGATAGATTTAATTAAAATATTGTAATCACCGCCCCATAAATCTGTTCTTCCAATGGATTCAAAAAAAATAGTATCCCCTGAAAAAAGTGTTTTAATGTCTTTAATTAAAAGACTTGTTCCACCAGGAGAATGCCCAGGTGTATCAATTATTTCAATATCAGAATCATTAAAACTTATTTTTTTGAATTGATGTAAATCAAAATCGGGTTCAATTGTTTTTGGAGCTGGTACACCTATCATTTCTGCTTGCAATCTAACATTTTGTAATAGCGGTAAGTCAGAAAATGGAAAATATAAATCGGGATTAAAAATTTCCTTAAGAAAGGCAATTCCAAAAATGTGATCAATGTGACCATGGGTAATAATTATCTTAGTAAGTTTCAGATTATTATCCTTAATATATCTTTCTATTTCGTCGTTTTCAAAATCATTTGAATTTCCTGGATCAATAATTACCGCTTCAAGGCTATGGATATCGTAAAGTAAATAAGTATTCTGTTCAAAATCATTAAAGATGAATTTTTCAATTTTCAAATTATCTTTCATAAGATCTCCAATTTATTCAAAAACTAAATACAAAATAACAAATTTGAAATAGCTTCAAATAAAAAAAGAAGGTCCGGCGGGGCAACCGGACCTTATAGGAGGCGTTATGATTTTAGATTAGGAGGTTTTATTTGGGGACTTCTAAGCCAACAAATCGAGCATTACCTTGTGCGTCGCGAACACGCATTAAAATTGCCGAGCCCTTTTTCTTTGATATCTCATTATCAAATTCTTTAACTGAATCAATCTTTTTCTTATTCACCTCAACAATTACTAATCCTTCTCTTAATCCTGCATCAAAAGCAGGACTGATTGACTCAACCTTTGTAATTAAAATTCCGTTCTCTACATTATATTTTTTCAATTCATTAGAACTTAAATTCTTAACTGTTAAACCGATTTCCTTATATGTTTTACTTTCTATAGATTCATCGATTTTTCTCTCTTCTTTCTTTTTAACTGGTTTAGTATCAGATTCATCTTCTTTTCGAGGTCTTAAAGTTATTTCCTTTTCAAATGTTTTTCCATTTCTGTATATTTTTAATTTAACTTTGTCACCTGCGTGTTTACTTGCAACATAGGATTGCAAATCATTTGGCTTATTGACTTCTTTACCATCGATTGAAAGAATGATATCACCTTCTTCAATACCTGCATCTTTGGCAGCACCACCTTCGACAAGACCCTCAACAATTACACCCTGTGTCTTCTCAAGTCCTACTGCTTTAGCAGTAGCATTATCAACTTCTCTAATTTGAACGCCAATATATCCTCGTCTTACTTTTCCATAATCAATCAAATCTTTTGCAACTGTTTTAACAATGTTAATAGGAATTGCAAAGCCATAACCTTGATAGTAACCAGTTCGAGAGGCAATTGCAGTATTGATCCCAATAACTGAACCGTTCAAATCAACTAGGGCACCACCTGAATTTCCTGGATTTATAGCAGCATCAGTTTGAATAAAATCTTCTATACCGTAACTATCCTGAATTAATCTTAATCCACCACGACCTATTGCAGAAATTATTCCTGCTGTTACTGTAGAAGTTAAACCGAGTGGATTCCCAATAGCTAAAACCCATTGACCAACTTTTAAGTTATCAGAATTGCCCAGATAAGCAGGAGTAAGATTATTTGCATCAATTTTTATAACAGCCAGGTCGGTTAATGGATCAGTTCCAACCAGTTCAGCTGAAAATTTTCTTTTATCATTTAATATGACAGAAATAGATTTTGCATCTTTAACAACATGGTTATTTGTAACGATGTAACCATCAGATGAAATTATTACACCCGACCCAGTTCCAACCTGTGGTTGTTTTGGTAAATTTTTAAAGAATGGAAAATCTTTGAAGAGGAAATCGTGATCTTCAGGAAATTCAATTCTGCCACTTTCACTTTTAACTTCAATATACACTACTGTAGGAGTAACTGCTTCAGCTACCTTAATAAATGCATCACTTAATTTTTGAGCATCTTGATTTACACTTACTAATGGATTTGGAGAACCAATTTGTGAAATTCCAAAACCTGGTTTCACCCAATTAAAACCAGTAACCAACACAACACCAAAAACCACTCCCACTAAAATCAATGATAATGAAGCTAATAATTTTGTTCGTTTCATATTTATCCTCAATTTTTTCGTTTTTACTTATATATTTTTAACAAAGTTTCAAAAAAGTTCAAGAGATTTTATTTTTTTAATTTCATCAACATGATGTTGTAAGAAATCAAATATTGGTAAGTAAATATGTTTAAGCCTTAATTCGTCACTTTCTGAAAATTTATCGGTCATTCCTTCTAAAAAAGAAGCAAGAAGTTTTTTTGTTTCAATTCCAAGGTTTATAATACTGTTTGAAACACCACCACAACTTGAACATACAACTCCATAGTTTCTTGTAAAAACATACTCTTCCTGAAACAGATTCAAAGATTTATGACAGATAGGACATTCACCTGTATATAATGTGTAACCAGAAATTTCACAAAGTTTAATCAAAAAAGTTATGAGTAATTGATAATCTGATATTAAATTTTGATCGAGACTTGTAAGAGTTAGTTGAATAATATTGAAAAGATCCAAATTCGCCTGACCTTCACGAGCAAAGATGTTAACCAGCTCAATTATTAAATATGCAATTCTTATTTTTTCGAGATCCGATTTTATTACTGAAAAATCATCAATAAAATCAGCCGATGAAATATATTGTAATTCTCTGGTTGGTTTATCATAATACACAAACTCGATAAAATTTAATGGTTCAAGTACAGCTGAAGTTTTGCTTTTAGGTGTTCTTACTCCTTTGGCTATTAAATTTAGTTTACCAGCATTCTCAGCAAAAATGGTTATTAGTCTACTTGTTTCTCTAAATTTTTTTTTCTTTAATACAAAGCCTCTATCTTTCAGTATCCTGGTCATTTTGAAAAATCAAAAGGTGGAAGAAAAACTTTTTGTTCTGTTATTATTGCATCAATCAATTCGTTTGGGGTAATATCAAAAGCAAAATTCAAAGCATTAATTTTTGTTGTAATGAAACTATGTTTTCCAAAGTGAAATAGTTCACCTGGGCTTCTTTCTTCAATAATAATTTTATTTCCAGAAGTGATGTTGTAATCAATAGAAGTAGAAGGTGCAGCTACATAAAATTGTATAGAATGATATTTTGAATTTACAGCGAGAGAATAAGTACCAATTTTATTTGCCGTATCTCCATTTAATGCTATTCTATCTGCCCCAACAATGACAAAATCAATTAATTTTTTTTGCATTAAAAAAGCTGCCGATGAATCTGTAATTATTTTGTATGGTATTTCATTCTTAGCTAACTCAAACGATGACAGTCTTAACCCCTGCAATAATGGTCGTGTCTCACATGCATAAACAATTTCAACCAAATTTTTTCTTTTCAATTCAAGAATTACCCCAAAAGCAGTACCAATTCCACCAGTTGCTAGTGAACCAGTATTACAATGAGTTAAAATTCTCAAAGGCTTATTAGACTTAGCACTTATAAATTCTGATCCATTTTTTGCAATTTTATTGCAATAATCAATTTCAGAATTATGATATTCTCTGGCAAACTCAAGAAGTGCATTAAAATTCTGGTTTGACTCAGATAAATAAAAAAACTTTTTTGCCTGATCTAATGCATTAAAAAGATTAACAGCAGTAGGACGAGTTTTTCTTAATCTTTCAAAGGCTTTTTCAAATTCATCAGTATTTTTTTTTATTGCAAGAGCAAGAGCGTAAATTGCAGCAATACCAATCAAAGGAGCACCTCTAATTTCAAGTCGTTCTATTGCTTCTGCTATTCTTTCGTAATTATCGGTCTGAATGTAAACTTCTTCATCAGGCAGTTTGGTCTGGTCAATGAAAACTAATTTATCATTTTCGTATTTAAGGGCACTAAATTCCAAATTTATTCCTCAAAATGAGTTATTGAAAAGAATTGATTAAATCTATCTTTAATTTTTAAATAGTTCAAATCCAAAAGTCCATCGACACTAAATTTTTCAACACAGAATGAAGCGAGAACACTACCATAAATAATGGCTCGTTTTAATTCTTCATTGTTGATAACATTAACCTTTGAAAGATATCCAACCAATCCACCTGCAAAGGTATCGCCTGCGCCGGTTGGATCGTTAATGTTTTCAAGTGGATAAGCTGGAACCGTGAATAAAATTTCATCTGTCATTAATAAAGCACCATGTTCACCTTTTTTGATTACCAACTTTTTAGGTCCCATTTTCAAAATTTTCTTGCCAGCTTGAATTAAATTAGGATGATTGGCAAGCAAACGAGCCTCTGAATCATTAATTATTAACATATCAACTTTCTTGAGCAAGTCCTTTAGAGCATCATTCTTTCTTTCTATCCAGTAATTCATTGTATCGCAAATCACAAATTTTGGATTGTGTAATTGATTTAAAACATTCATTTGAAGTTCCGGATCGATATTGCCTAGAACTACAAATTTGCTATCACGATAATTTTCAGGAATTACTGGATTGAAATCTTTGAATACATTTAACTCAGTAAAGATCGTTTCTCTTGAATTCATATCATAATCATATTTACCTTTCCACCTAAAAGTTTTTCCATTTTTTATGATCTGAAGACCATCGAGATCTATGTGATGTTCTCTTAAAAGTTGAATATATTTTTCTGGAAAATCTTCACCAACTACTCCAACAAGATTAATAATTGGACAAAAGTACGATGCTGCTAAAGAAATGTAAACAGCAGAACCACCAAGAGATTCTTCGACCTTTGCGAATGGAGTTTCAATTGTATCGAGTCCAAGTGAACCAATTACAAGTATTGACACCTTTAACCTCTCAATTTATTATGATTCAATTACAAATTTAATCTAAATTCTTTTCATTCTAATAATTCTTTTTCATTTAATTTTTATCAGTTTATCTTTTTCATTAAACCAGTAGTCGCTAATCAATTTAACTGACTTTTTCTGACCTTCCCAGTTCAAAAGTTTAATTGCTTCATCAGTAGTTACCCATTTAAATTCACAATGTTCAGACGAAATTTTGACTTCTGATTTTGAATTCACTCTACAAACGAATACCGGTATTAAGCATACCTCGTCACTTTCAATCAAGTAAACGGAGTTGACAATAGGAACAGTAAAAATTTCTTCAGCTTCAAGACCAGTTTCTTCTTTCAATTCTCTTATTGCTGTTTCAAAAGCACTTTCATTTGCTTTAATTTTACCTGTCACCATTTGCCATATGTTAGGATATTTTTCATTAGATGATCTTTTTAACAAAAGAAATTTCATTTTATTTGCTTCTATCTTAAAGATGTGAAGCTCGATATAACTCGAAACAACTTTTGTCATATGTTACCTCAGAAAAATGCTCTTACTTCTGCAGTTACATTGTGGATTGGAATGTTTTTCCCCTGAACTCGACCATTATAAATTAAATTTGCCTGAATATTATTTTCAAATTGATAGTCAGCATTTAAACGCCATATATAATTTTTACCAATCACATAACCACGAGTTAATTCAAATGGGATATAGCTTAAATTTTGGTTTATTATCAATTCAGTTCGCTCCAAGGAAAAATTAATTTTTCCTTTTTGAGAATACATAATTATTATTGATAGTTCCTGGGAATTTGAGTTTAATTCCGTTGGCTTTTCAGGATAAAAATTCTTTGCGCTAGCAAATTCAAACTTGAATCCAGCCTCAACATGATTAAAAGGATAGTAAAATATTTTTGAATTAAAACTAACCTGTTTTATCAAATAATTTCTAATTGAATAATTAGAAGAAAACAAATTATTTCTCAAAAAATTTAATTCGCTTTGATTTGCAAATTCTTTCAGAGGTTTAATTCGTAATCGAATTAGCTTTTCTTGATTAAATCTTCTTTCATCGGTCAGACTAAATTTTGAAAAACTTTTTCTCTCGATAACACGAATCAGAATATTGAAATCGGGGTTGTAGTCAAAAAGATTAAGGTCTTGCTGAATTAAACTATTTCCACGAATTGTAGTTAGTGGATTTTGAAAAGTTTTAGTTTTGATCAAATAGATATTAGATTCATTTTTATCCTGACTATTTTCTTCAACTCGTACATATGTTTCAGAGGATAAAGGTTGAAAATATTTCTTTACCAGGTCAAAGAATTTAAAGTTTCTGAAATCAAGTTTTATTCTCAAACTTGCCTTTAAATCTGTAACTGGAAAAAGCTCATCAGTAGGATAGGTTGTTAGAATAAAATCACCTTCAAATTTAGATGGCTCGAATTCATATTCATCTGCTATTCCATTATTATTTAAGTCGCCTTTGTAAATATATTGACCTGTACCTTTTGGAACTCGAATAAATATTCGTTCAAGTTTTGCAGATCGTTGTGATAATGCTTCATAATAAACATCCATTTGCAAAAATCTTTCAAAAAAATATCCTCTCCCGAGATATTTTATTGCTAATGACTGATTGTTTGTTTTTCCAAGTTCCTTAAATTCCCGGGAATAATTCTTTCGTCTAATTGAAAAATCTAATGATGAATTGAAGTCCTTTAAGTTTTTTAATTTCAATCCAGTCTGATACATATAGCTGAATGACTCATATTTCAAAGTAAAGTTTAAAGGGAAAAAATCCTTTCTGAAATTAAATGAAGTGTTCAAATCAAAATATTTTAAAAATTCAGAATTAACTCCAATCGATCCATCTAAAAATTTAAAACTTGATTGAATTAATGTATCATTGTCATTTTTATCCTGCTTGTTTTCAAATTCAAATTTTAAGAATGGAGTTATGTTTCTTCCAGGATAAAATAAATGAAAAAAATGCTTTTGATAATTTGAAGATAAGTTAAATGATTTTGTATGCAAAGATGTAAAAGCGTAATTCATATTCAAGTCTTTAATAATCTGAGTATTCAACTGAGAAGTGAACCGATCACTTTTAAATTTTGATCCTTTTCTTACACTCCCAAATGAAAATTTAGAATTAAACCTTTGCCCATTTAAAGACATTTGGATCTCTCTCAATACTTCATTTAAATCCAGAAATTGTTGCATGATATTCCAATTTCTTTCGTATTCAATCTCATTAATTCTTGAGATGGGAGAATAATTATCTTCAATTCTTCTTTCAAAATAGTTAATTGAAAATTGCCCACTAAAAAAATTAGAAATGTTTAATTCGGTTGAATCAATTCCAGCTCTAAATGAATATGCTCTTCCTTTATTTTTTTCATCATCGATTATGGAAAATCGATTTTTATCAAACGAAGATAAAGATATCTCTCCTTCAACAAAAAAATTCCTGGTAAGAAAAAATCTTGAATAAAAATTTCCAACCTGTTTTATTTCAGGCATTGGCAAAAGAATAAGAGGTAAATAATTCCCATTTTTTGGACCAACAAATTTGTATCGCCCAAGACTCAATCTAATGTAATCACCATTCCCATCACCAACAAAAGAGAATGAAACATTATAAAATGCCGAATCTGATCCAGGACTGAACTCATAAAATCGATATAATTGGTTATTTATTAAAGTATCACGCAATTTATATGAGCCTAAAGGTTTACCAGTAGAATCTACACCGACAAACTTTACACCGTCTTTCGAGGCTTTTAATTTATCATTTCCACTTTGTGAAAGAATTTTCATATCATCTTCTGAAAGAGAAATATCAAGAGGCAAATTTTGATTATCCCCTTCACGGAAATATGAAAATCCAACAGACAAATTATTGGAGAGTAAATTGGCATTAACAATTGAACCGAAAAAATTTCTTTCGAATTTTCGATCAGAATATTCAAAATCCACTTTAATTCTGGATGCATTTGTTATCACCATTTTGGGTGTAAAGAAAATTTCTCCAGTTGAATAATCAATAGTATAATCATAATTTTCTCCTCGAATTTTTTCTTCGCCATTAATAAAAACTTTTTCAGTTCCAGCAAGAACAATAATATCCCTTTCATTATTTTCACCAGTTAATCTATAAGGACCCTGAACACCATCAATTCCATTGAATTCTTGAGTTTTAAATTTTCCTCGTGCAGTGGCATAAGAAATATTGGCAAAATTCTTATCATCTAACATGGCAGTTGTTTTCAGTCCCTGGAGTTTTTTATCAATTATTCCAAAAGTTCCAGATTTATATGTGTATTGAAAATCTCCAAATGTAGCTTGAGCAAATCGATGCTTGATATCAATAAAAACTTTATCAATTTCCTGAAGTGTCCTTGTATTTCCTTCAGGTTGAATTGGAGAACTTTGATCGGACAAAACAGCAACAACTTCAATGTCATCACTTAAATTACCTGCAAGTTGAAGTCGTAATCCTGAATTAAGTGTAAAATCTTTATTGGTTCCTACGGCAAATCCCCGTGAAATACTTCCGCTTCTTTCAATTTTTGACCCAAATATTTCATCAGCAATATTTTTTGTTTGAACTTTTTGAATACCAGTAATCCGTTTTTGTGTGAGTGTATCTTTTCTAATTTGTGGAATATTTTTCTGGTATGTTATCCGAGGAATTGGTATCGTTTTATAGATAATAACAATATCTTTATTTAAGAAGCTATCGTCTAAAAATTTGATTGACTGGCTATCTTTGTCAAAAATGTAGCTGGTTATTATTTCATTTTCGGATAAATTTTTAACAGAAAGAATCGAATCAATTAGATATGAAACATTTTCCAGATTAATGGCTAATTTTTCTAATTTAAATGTATCCTGTAAAACTCTTTCAATTTTTTGTCCATTTATATGGTCAATAAAAAATAGAAACAGGCAAACGAAAAATTTTAACCCAGGTTTAATTTTGAATTTCATTTCTCAAAAATAAAAACAAGATAAAGTAAAATTAGCCTGTTTCTTATTCCTTCAAACTTTCTTTACAATTATTTTCGAACCAATTACCTGGATAACTTCAACGGTATCGTCCCTGGAGATAAATTCACCTTCAGTAATTACATCATATCTCTTATTTTCAATTAAAGCAATTCCGGCAGGTCTCAATTGAGATAACGCTTTCCCTCTTTTGCCAACCAGATCAGTGAAACCTGGATTGGATATAAAACCTTCACTTTGATTTTCAGAAGTAGAAAGAATTAATCTTCCCCATGCAGGAATTCCGGGTAAAAATTTCCACAAAAGGAATAAAAATACAATAGAAGCAATTAGCGAAGCTGCAAGCTGAATTAAGGCATTTGAAATTTCGTTTTCTGATACAACAGGAAAATCTCCAATCAAACTAAAAAATATAGAACCAATCATTAATATTATACCAAGAATACCAACAAACCCAAATCCTGGAACAAGGAATATCTCAACTAAAAGTAAACCAAGTCCAATTAAGAAAACTAAAATTTCCCAAACATTTGCGAGTTGAAGAATGTAACCAGTACCAAAAAATAATGCAAGGGAAATTAATCCAATTGTTCCAGCAACACCCCAACCTGGAGTTTTAATTTCAGTTAACAAACCAATAATTCCAAGCATAATTAAAATTCCGCTTATGATAGGATTACTTAAAAATCTCACCAGATTTTCAGCCCAGTTTGTTTCACTATAAATTAGTTTTGCATTTTTCAAATCAAAATGTTCAAGGATTTCGGAAATATCATTTGCAACAAAATCACAATAACCAACCTTTATAGCTTCTTCAGTTGTAAGAGTGAGAAGTTTTGTGGAATCATCTAATTCAGGAAAATCTTTGATGACTATTTTTTCATCTACCATAGCTTCTGCAATATCAGGTCTCCTCCCATTTTTCTCAGCTGTCGATCTCATCTCTGAACGCATATAAGATTGGTATTTTTCCGATGCTTTTGTACCAGATTGGTCAACCACCGTAGATGCACCAATTGTTGATCCAGAGGACATCACAATTTTTTTTGCAGAAATCGTAATCAACGCTCCTGCCGAAATAGCTCTTTTATTCACAAAAGCTATTGTCAAAATTTTTGTATTAATTATTGCATCACGAATTTGTGTGGCAGCATCAACCCTTCCACCAAAAGTATTAACTTTAAGAATAATCGCACTTACATTGTTATTCTCTGCTTCTTTAAAAACTCTTTGAACATAAGGAGCTAAACCCAAATCAATATCACCACTAATATCAATAACATAAACTCTTTTATTCTCTTCTGCTTGAATAAAAATTATTTGAAGGAAGATAAACAAAAAAATAAATTTTATTAATTTCATTTTTCAACCTTTAATTACACCAATTGGTTTTAATTTTGCAACCTTAGTTGAAATTCCTGCTTGATGAACAACTTCAACTACTTGAGAGACATTTTTATATGCTTCGGGAATTTCCTCAGTGATTCCAGATTTTGTAGTGGCTTGAATAAAGACACCTTTTTCACGTAATTTACTGACTGCTTCATCAGCCGACATCATTTTCTTTGCCTTATGTCTTGAAAGAGTTCTACCAGCTCCATGACAGGTTGAACCAAAAGTCTCTTCCATCGCCTTTTCAGTACCTACCAGAACATACGAATACGTTCCCATACTCCCTGGAATTATAACTGGTTGACCTGTTTGTCTATAAACTTCTGGTAAAGATTTATGACCTTTTGGAAACGCTCTCGTTGCACCTTTTCTATGTACAAGAACTTTAAGTTTTTTACCGTTTATTATATGTTCTTCAACTTTAGCAATATTATGACAAACATCATAAACAATCTTTACCTTATCAGTTTTAAATAATTTCTTGAAAACATTTCTAACATTAAATGTAATAAGTTGACGATTATTAAATGCAAAATTTGCAGCGGCTGCCATCGCCTGTAAATATCTTTTTCCTTCTTTTGAATCAATAGGAACACAAGCCAGCTCTCGATCGGGGACTTTAATTCCATAATTTTTCATTGCATTATCCATTTCCTTCAAATAATCCGTACAAACCTGATGACCAAGACCACGAGAACCAGTATGAATTAAAACAACAATTTGATTTTTATATAATCCAAAACTTTTAGCAGTTTGTTCATCAAAAATTTCTTGAACAATCTGTACTTCTGCGAAATGATTACCCGAACCCAGTGTTCCAAGTTGATCCCTTCCACGCTCTTTTGCTTTGTTTGAAACCATATCAGGATTTGCATCTGGTAATCTACCATTCTCTTCAATAAAATCCCTATCTTCAGGTCGAGCAAATTTATTTTTAATTGACCATTCGATACCAATTTTCATCACTTCATCAAGTTCAGAAAAACTTAATTTTAGATTACCACTCTTGCCAGTTCCTGATGGAATTTCATGAAATAGTTGTTTCACAAGCTCTTCAATTTTTGTTTTGACATCATCATATTCAAGATCAGTTGCCAGCAGACGAACACCACAATTTATATCATAACCAATTCCACCAGGAGAAACAACCCCTTCTTTTAAATCAACTGCTGCAACACCACCAATAGCGAATCCATAACCTTGATGTGCATCAGGCATTCCAAGTGAATAACCTACAATACCTGGTAGTGATGCAGTGTTTGCTATTTGCTCAATAGTTTTATCATTTTTTATTGCCTCAAGTAAAGTTTCGTCAGCGTAAATAATTCCATCTACCCTCATGAAGGGAAAATTTGATCTTGGAATTCGATATTTATAATCAGTAATTTTTTCTATTATCATATGTCAAGAAAAAATCTAATTAATACCAGATTTTCTTTTTGAGCTATTTCGAGTTGATGATAAGTAACTGCTTTCACATAAATATGCATTGGAAAATTTGCAAAATCAAATTCAAATTTTTTATATCTTAATTTCAATGAAATATTACTCATTTCAAATATTTCAGGTTTCAATGGGATTATTTTACGGGAATCTATGAGAAATAAAATCTCATTTAATGTATCAACCAGTAAACTATGGAGGTCTGAAGAACTAATTTCAATAATTTCATTTTGTTTTTTTGTATCCATCTCTTTAAAGGATTTATTAAATATCAGCTCAAGAAGACCGTATATTGCTTCAATAAAAGCATCCTTTAAATTTTGAGCTTCTACTTCAATTCCTATGTCAGCAGTGTGTTCTAAAAATTTATAAGCCATATTAATGAAATAATTTATAAAAGATTAATTCTTTAGCAATAATTAGATTAATTCTCATTTAAAATAAAAAAGCCGAGAAATGATTCCCGGCTAAATTTAATTTTTAGTCTCAACTAATCTTTTAGAACAGTTGCTACAGCTGATTTTTCAAACTTTAGTTTTACATTATCAGCGACTTGAACAATAACCGTTCTATCATCTATTTGTGTAATTACACCATAAATACCACTGGACATAACGACTTTATCGCCCTTTTTAAGTTCACTTAGCATTTTTTCTCTTTCTTTCATTCTCTTCTGCTGAGGTCTAATCATTAAGAAGTACATTATTAAGAAAATAGCAGCGAACATAATTAAGGTGCTGATCATACTAGCACCAGGGTCCTGTCCAGGTTGTGGAGCAAATAATATTACTAAATTAATCAATGATTTCCTCCTTGTTAATTGTTAGTTTATTTGAAATTTGAATAACTTTTTCTTTCTTCCATTCGATAAAACGATTTTCAAGAATCATTTTACGAGCTTCTGAAATCAAATTTAAGTAAAATCTTAGATTATGAATAGAAGCCAGCTGAAGTGCCAGTAATTCTTTAGCTATGAAAAGATGGCGTAGATAAGCCCTCGAAAAATTTTTACATGTATAACAATCGCACTCATCATCAACTGGTGATTCATCCTCTTTAAATTGACTGTTTTTAATTGAAATAACTCCTTTGCTTGTGAACAGATATGCATTCCGACCATTTCGTGTCGGCATAACGCAATCAAACATATCTATTCCTCTTTCGATAGCTTCAAGAATATTCTCAGGTCTACCAACGCCCATTAAGTATCTCGGTTTATTCTGTGGTAGAAAATCAGTTGTGAAATCAGTAATCTCATACATTTGTTCTGTTGATTCACCAACAGCAAGTCCCCCAACAGCAAAACCATCAAAATCAATTTGAACTAAATCTGAAACAGAAATTTTTCTCAAGTCTTTGTAAACACTTCCCTGAACAATACCAAATAGAAATTGTTCGTGATCATAAATTGGTTCAGTTGACTTAAAATGCTTGAAAGCTCTTTCTGCCCATCTAGTTGTAAGTTCAACAGATTTTTTTACATAATTATACTCAGCTGGATAACCAACACACTCATCTAATACCATTAAAATATCTGAACCAATTGACCTCTGTATATCAATAACTTTTTCCGGAGAGAAAAAATGCATCGAACCATCGATATGAGATTTAAATTCTACTCCTTCTTCTCGAATTTTTCTGAGCTCAGATAGACTATAGATTTGAAAACCACCACTATCAGTTAAAATTGGCTTAGACCAGTTCATGAACTTATGAAGACCACCAAATTTTTCAAGAATCTCAATTCCAGGTCTCAAATATAAATGATAAGTATTCCCTAAAATTATTTGAGCACCTATTTCCAGAAGTTCACGATGTTCAACCGCTTTAATTGTCCCCTGAGTTCCTACAGGCATAAAAATAGGAGTTAGTATATCTCCATGAGAAGTATGAATAATACCAGCACGAGCTTTTGAATTGTGATCAGTTTTAATGAGCTCGAAGAAACTCACAACTCATCTCTTTTTAGTTCAATTAACTTAACAAGTTCAATTTTATTTGGAGTTGCTTTAATCACCGTAAACTTAAAATTGTCTATAAGAAACTCTTCTCCTTCAGCAGGAATTCTTCCTAACCGATTCAAAATAAAACCACTTATTGTCTCATATTTACCTTCAGGAATTTGTACACCAATATTTTCATGAATTGAATCAATTTCAACTCTTCCACTGATAAGATAAGTGTTTTCGGCTATTTTACGACAAATATTTTCGTCTACATCATATTCATCTTTGATTTCACCAAGTAATTCTTCTATTAAATCTTCTGTTGTTACCAGTCCAGAGGTTCCACCATATTCATCAACAATTATTGCTATAGAAATACCCTCAGAAAGAAATTCCTTGAGAAGTTCTATACTTGGTTTTGTCTCAGGATAAAAATTAATTGGTTTCATGATTTCTACAATTTCATTGAAATCTGTAAAAAGATCATTTAAATAAACAACGCCTCGAATTGTATCGAGTGAACCTTCATAAATAGGAATTTTTGAATAGCCACTTTCAATAAAAATCTGATATAGCTCATCTTTCGTCGCATTAATATCACAGGCAACAATTTCAGTGCGTGGTCGCATTGCTTCGCTTACTTTTTGATCACCCAGCTCAATTACTCGATCTATTATTTTTTTATCCTCTTTATCCACTGCACCAGCATCCAGGCTCTCTTTTAGTAAAATTTTTATATCTTCTTTTTCTAAAATTTTCGGTAAATCAAATTCAATCTTAAATTTTTCAAGAATATATTTTGAAACATTTTCTAGTAATTTAATAATTGGATAAAGAATCGCCCTTATGAATTTAAAGGGATAAGAGAAATAAAGAATGGCAATATCAGCAACTTCTTGTGTAAATGCCTTGGGTATTATCTCTCCAAAGCTAAGAAGTATTAAAGTCGTTATTAGAAGGGTTGATATTTCCGATAGGTAAAATGACTGTTGCAAGTATAAACCAAAAAGCGAAGCAAATGTAATATTTGCAATGTTGTTTGCCACAAGAATTGTAATTAAAACTTCTTCAGGATTTTTGATAATTTTTCTTGCCGCTTTAGCACCTAAAACATTTTGTTTAGCCCTGATTTCGATTTTAATTTTATTTGCAACAATAAAAGCAATCTCTGTAGCAGAAAAATAAGCAGACCCAATCAACGCAAGTATCATTACCACAAATTCCATATTTCAATAAACCACTTGAATTTCTTTTTGACCAATTAAAATATTTTTACTAAAACTTTTTCCTTTAATTTTAAAGTACACATTTGCAGAAATCTTTGCAGAATGATTATTGTTAATACTTGAACTAAAGGGATTACGAATTGAAGATTTAATAAAATAATTCTCAAATCTCTCAGGTAATAACATTCGATATTCATTACTTGAGCTGTAAAAATTATAAATGTATTTACTGTCCATATTCACTTCAAAATTTATTGAGTCAATTTCAATTTTTTCTTTTGTAAGATTGAAAAGTTTAAAATCAATTTCTAAATGTAAACGAGAATAAGACTCAATTTTCGGCATTAAATCTAACCAGAGTTCTAAACTATTAACTTGTAATTCAAAAGGGTTCTTTTCCATTGTCGAAATAGATTTACAGGAAAAGACCAATGAAATTAAAATTATTAAAATAACTTTCCCAGAAAATCCCATATAGAAGCATCTAATTTTTGTTTATAAATAATCGCAACTGAAGAGAAAACCCAGAGCAAAATATTTACGATCATTGGAACGTCTGTTGTAATTATCTGAGTTGGATTTTCTCCAAGATTTTTTTTATGAACCAAATATAAATATCTAAAAATTCCATAAACAACAAATGGAGTGGTAAATATTAAATTTTCAGTTTTGAAAATTTCTCTGGTTCTTTCTGAAACAGTATACAATGCATATGATATAACCGTACCAGCTGCAGCAATAGTTGCCAATTGATCCGCAAATGAAATCGAATAATCACTTAAAACTTTTCTTGTATTTGAATTATTTTCTAAAATAGTTAATTCACTTCTCCGTTTTGTTAGAGCAAGAAAAAGAGAAAGAAATAATGTAGTTAAAATTAACCAGCTTGAAATATACACATTAATTACCCATCCTCCTGCTATTATTCTTATCATAAAACCAAAAGCAATCAAAAAAATATCGAGTAAAACAATTTGCTTTAACTTAAAGCTATAAACAATATTAATGATAAAATATGTAGCAATTGCTAATTTGAATTTAGAGTTTAAGTTAAGTGATATTCCAATCATTAAAATGAATAGTACAAATGAAACCAGGATAGCTATTGGTATTGAAATTTTCTCAGAAGGTAGTGGTCGTAATTTTTTTACAGGATGATTTTTATCCTGCTCAAGATCAGCAATATCGTTAATTATATAAACAACACTCGAAATCAAACAAAAAGAAACAAAAGCCTTAAATGTTATAAAAAAGTAATTGAAATCGAATAAGTGATGTGAAAAGATTAGAGGTGCAAAAAGAAAGAAATTTTTAATCCATTGCTTTACACGAATTAAATGGGGAATAGCCTTTAATTCAAAATACAATGCTTTCCTCATAAACTCCATAAACTTTCTTTAGTTCGTCTACCATCTCACCAAGTGTTACATAATTTCTTGCACAATCTAAAACATAAGGCATCAAATTTTTCTCATCAATCGCTGCCTGATGCAGTGACTTTAGTTTTTCCTTTACCATTTCATTGTTTCGCTCCTGTCGTAATTTAGCAAGAGCTTCTTTCTGTTTAATTTCTACCTCTGGTGGAATATAAAGAATTGGGATTTCAAGCTTTTCTTCTTTTTCAATAAACTCGTTTATACCAACAATAATTCTTTGTTTTTCTTCAATCTCTCTCTGGTAACGATAAGCAGCATCAGCAATTTCTTTCTGGAAAAATCCCATTTCAATTGCCGGAATCACACCACCTAATTCATCAATCTTTCTAAAATATTCATTTGCTTCAGCTTCAAGTCGATTTGTAAGAGCCTCGATATAATAACTACCACCAAGTGGGTCAATAGTATTAATTACACCAGTTTCATATGCAATAATTTGTTGAGTTCTTAATGCAATTTTAACTGCTTTTTCACTTGGAAGTGCCAGAGTTTCATCCATTGAATTGGTATGCAACGATTGAGTTCCGCCAAGAACAGCTGCAAGAGCTTCAAATGCAGTTCTAATAATATTATTTTCTGGTTGTTGTGCCGTGAGTGAACATCCTGCTGTTTGTGTATGGAATCTTAACCACCAGCTTCTTGGATTTTTTGCTTTATAAACCTCTTTCATCCTTCGTGCATAAATTCTTCGAGCAGCTCTAAACTTGGCGATTTCTTCAAAGAAATCTAAATGAGAGTTAAAGAAAAACGAAAGTCTTGGAGCAAAGGAGTCTACATCCATTCCTCTTTCAATACAAGCTTCAATGTATGCAAAACCATCAGCAAGAGTAAAAGCCAGCTCTTGAGCAGCTGTTGAACCTGCTTCTCTTATATGATACCCACTTATTGAAACTGGATTCCATTGAGGGACTTCATTTACACAGTACTCAATCATATCGGTAATTATTTTCATCGACGGTCGTGGAGGAAAGATATATTCTTTTTGAGCAATATATTCTTTCAAAATATCATTTTGCAATGTTCCTCTTAATTTTTTGAAATCCACACCTTGTTTTTCAGCCACAGCAAGATAAAAAGCAAAGATCATTGCAGCAGGAGAATTAATAGTCATAGAGGTAGAAACTTCCTCAAGTGGAATTCCATCAAAAAGTTTTTCCATATCAATTAGTGAAGAGACAGATACGCCACAAATACCGACTTCCCCTTCAGACATGGGAGCATCTGCATCCCAACCCATTAATGTTGGCAGGTCAAATGCAACCGAAAGTCCAGTTTGACCATGCTCAAGTAAATACTTAAATCTTTTGTTTGTATCTTCCGGAGTTCCAAATCCAGCAAATTGCCTCATTGTCCATAATTTGCCACGATACATATTTTTATGAATTCCACGGGTGAAGGGAAATTCACCCGGAAAACCTAGATCTCTTTCATAATCAAAATCTCCAAGATCATCAGGAGTATATAAAATTTCAACTTTATTTCCGCTTATTGAATTAAATGTTAATGGAATTGTTGGTTGCGATTCAGCGTCCTTTTTCCAATTTAATTTTTTTTCGATAAAATTTTTCTTTTCCATTTTTACCCTCGCTTTTAGTGTTCTTTTTGAGAGGACCGACCAAATCTTCTATCAAGTTCATCAATTGTCAATTTTATAAAAACTGGACGACCATGTGGACAAACATAAGGTACTTTGGTCGCAAACAAATTGTCAATTAATGACAGCATCTCTTTCTCACTTAATGAATCTCCAGCCTTTATGGCACTCTTACATGCAAAAGATTTAGCAAGATTATCTTTTTCATCTGTTATATTTGTTAATGCAAATTCACGATACAATTCGAGAATTTCAAGTAGAACTTCTTTCTCCTTTCCTTGCTTAACATCCTGTGGTATACCGTAAATTATAATTGCCGTTTTTCCGAATGGTTTTAAATCAAAACCAATTTTTTCAAAATATTCTTTTAATTCCATCAGAAGATCAAAATCGGGTCTGGTAAGTTCTATTGTCTGTGGAAATAATAATTGCTGAGATAATGGAATTGAATTTTCTATACTTTGAATTGCTCTTTCGTATAAAATTCTTTCGTGGGCAATATGCTGATCAATTATCATCAATCCATTTTTAATCGGTGTTAAAATATATTTATTATGAAGTTGCCATACCTGTCGTTCTACTGTTGATTCAACGATTTCATCACTTTTTTCAGGTTCTATCGTACTAATAATTTTTTGTGTTTGTTGAATAATATCGTTATCCAGTAAAAAATCATCCTGATCTAACTTAGAAGTTTTTGACTCAATATTATCTAAATTTGAAAATTTTTTTCTGGGTTGACCATATATTTCTTTAGCTATAAAACTATTTGGTTCCACAACAGGATTTCTAAATCTTGTTTGAGTTGAAAACTCATCAAGCTCTTTTAGTTCAATTTGAGGAGTAAAATCTTTGGATGAGATTGCGTCTTTAACAGCTGAATAAACGGCTGAATAAATTAAATTCTCATCATCAAACTTGACTTCAAGCTTAGAGGGATGAACATTAATATCAATTCGTTTTGGTTCGAGACTGATAAAAAGTAAATAGAACGGATATTCACCTTTTTCAATAAGATATTCATAACCTCTATAAACAGCATGAGAGATAGATTTATTAATTACAAATCGATTATTAAGAAATAAGAATTGCTGACCTTTTACTTTCTTTGCAAAATGTGGTGCGCCAATATATCCCCAAATTTTCAGGTTCTCATTTTCAAATTGAACTGGAATTAATGATTCCAGAAATGACTCTCCAAAATAATATTGTACTCTTTTTTCTAATGAAGAAGGGGGCAAGTCAATTACCAGTTTATCATCATCAATAAATGTAAAATGAATATTCGTATAACTCAGACTCAATCTTTGAAATGTATCATAAATATGTTTGAATTCAGTGGCGTTTGACTTTAAAAAATTTCTTCGAGCAGGAACATTAAAAAATAAATTCTTTACTGTAATATTTGTACCTTTATCACAATTAACTTTCTTTTGTTCAATAAATTTTCCTCCTTCGATTACTATATGAGTGCCTAATTCCATCGTTTCTGTTTTAGTTTTCAATTCCACTCTCGAAACAGAAGCGATAGAATATAAAGCTTCCCCTCTAAAACCAAGAGTTGTAATTCTTTCAAGATCATTTACATCAGAAATTTTACTTGTCGAATGACGATGAAATGCCAGTCTTGCATCCTCCTCAGACATTCCATATCCATCATCAATCACTTGAATTGAAGTTTTACCTGCATCTCTAATGATGAGAATAATTTTAGTTGAACCTGCATCAATGGAATTTTCAAGCAATTCTTTAACGACCGATTCTGGTCGCTGTACAACTTCTCCAGCTGCAATTTTAGAAGCAACATTCTCAGGTAATATCTTAATTTTTTGCATATCCTTTTAAGTCTACTTTCTATAATATATCTTTCACAAAAATAAATTCAAACTAATCACAATAAAAATATTCGAAGAAACTTTACAATTTTACCTCAACTGGTTTTCCAGTCATCAAAGACTCAACAATTGCAAAGGTAGTTTGAGTGGTCAAATAAATGGACGTTAAATCAATGGGTGATTTATCCCCCCGCCGAATAGCTTTAATAAATTCTTCTACTTCTTCTTTGTGTCCTTTACCAGAATAATATTTTGTCTTCTTCTTTCCACCATGATAAAAATCTACACTTTCGAAATTTTTTAAAATAGTCGTTCTCTGTAGAGCAGAAACCTCAACATATTCTTTTGGAACAGATGAATCTCCATTTGCTTGATAAACAATTGTTCCAATAGAACCATCTTCAAATTTTATCAGAATTGATAGTGTGTCACTTTCCTTCGTATTACCAATTTTTTCTGAGATAGACTGAGCAAAAACTTTTTCTGGATATGAATCACTTAGAAACGATAAAGTATCAATAAAATGACACACTTCACCAATTATTCGACCACCTTGATCTTCAAATTGTGTCCAATGCTCTAATGGGACCTTACCAGCATTAATGCGATATAAAAAATTAAAAGGTCCAGTAGGAAAGAAATTTTTTATATCTTTGATGGACGATGCGAACCTTCTATTAAATCCCACCATTAAAAATTTTTCATCAAGTTCAAGGTCCATTATAGATTTTAATTCATCATAATAAATTGCAAGTGGTTTTTCAACAAAAACTTTTTTACCAGCTTTTAAAGATTCAATTACATATTTAGCATGACTATCGTGTCTGGTGGCTATGAAAACTACATTTATTTTTGAATCTGTTAAAATATCTTGAGGATTTGTTGTAAATCTTTCAAATCCAAATTTGTTAGCAACATTACTTGCTGTTAATCCATCAGTCGTACAAACATTGACCAGGCTAACATTTAGTTTTTTCAAATAAGGAAGTAAATAAGACTGTGCAAAACTACCAGCACCAATAAAACCTATACAGATTTCACTCAGAGGTTTCGATTTTTTATCTGTTACAAAGATTTTTTTATCAAAAACGGATATTTCCCCATATTCAAAAAGAATTCCCCGTGAAAATTCCTTTGTTTTGCCAGTGATCAAATCATATGCTTTTTGAAAATTATCAATTGAGAATTTATGAGTAATTAAATCTTTAGTATTTAGTTTACCTTGACTCATCAGGTCAACAACAGCTTGCATGTTTCTATTTTCAGTCCAACGAACGTAACCGAAAGGATAATCTATACCAAATTCTTCATATCTGGGATCGTACCTGCCAGGTCCATAAGATTTTGAAATAATAACTTCAATTTCTTTATTATAAAAGGGACCACGAGGAATATCCATTTTTATTGCACCTACAACTACAACTTTACCTTTCTCTTTTGAGATTAAACCTGCAAGTTCGATTGGTTCATTACTTTCAGTTGCAGCTGTAATAATAACTTTATCCGCTCCAAAACCATTTGTAAGATTAAAAATTGTATCTTTTTCCTGTTTTGAACTTTTTAATACAAAATCACAACCAAAATTTCTGGCGAAATTGAGCGCATCTTCTGATATATCGAGACCAATTACTCTGCATCCGTTTGCTTTCAATAATTGAACGGTTATTATTCCAAGTAAACCCAAACCAATGACTACAACGGTTTCACCTAAAGTTGGATTTGCAAGTCTGATACCTTGAAGAGCAATTGCACCAATGGTTGTAAAAGCTCCCTCTTCAAAACTAACATTTTCAGGAAGCTTAACACATAAATTTTCTGGAACATAAATTATCTCAGCATGATTTGCATATCCAACACCAGCACAGGCAACTCGATCTCCAGGTTTAAATTTTTCACTTGAAGATTCTATCACAACACCAGCTGAACTGTATCCAAGCGTTTTATAATCATTTAAGTTACCAAGAATTCGTTCAATGGTCGGAACTAAGCCGTCTCTTTTAATTATTTGATAAACCTGTTTTACTATTTCTGGATTTTTATATGCACGGATTAATAAATTTTCTTTTCCCGATTCAACAGTTGTTCTCTCTGTTCCAGCACTTATAAGTGAATAATAATTTTTTACAAGCACACCCTTGGGTTTTAAAAACGGAATGGGGAGATCAACTACTTTCATCTCCCCATCTTTTATTCTCTGAACAAGTTGTTTCATTATTGTAAATCTTCTTTTAAAACTGGCTTTCTACCTATTGAATAATAAACAAATTTGTATTTCAAAGCTTTTTCATTATCAAATACATTTCTTCCATCAAAAATTACAAACTCTTTCATAGCATTTCTCAAAGCTTCAAAATCAGGGGTTCGGAATTCATTCCACTCCGTTGCGATTATTAAAGCATCAACATCTTTACATGCAGAAATTGCATCAGGAGCATAATTAATTTTATCCCCATAAATTTTGCGTGTATTATCCATTGCCTCTGGATCGTATGCTACAATTTTCCCACCAAGTTCAAGAATTTTATCAATGATCTTAAACGCTGGAGCTTCTCTTACATCATCAGTTTCTGGTTTAAATGCAAGACCCCATAAAGCAAAAGTTTTTCCACTAATATCATTATTAAAATGTTTCATGATTTTATTAATTAACACAAGCTTTTGTTTTTCATTTGTTTCAATAACAGCGTTGATAATATTGGATTCTACTTGAACATCTTGAAAAGATCTTTGAAGGGCTTTAATATCTTTTGGAAAACAGCTACCACCAAATCCTATACCAGGAAATAAAAATCTTTTTCCAATTCTGTTATCTGCTCCCATCGCAATTCTCACCATATCTACATTAGCACCAACTTTTTCACAATAATTAGCAATCTCATTCATAAATGTAATTTTAGTTGCAAGAAAACAATTGGCAGCATATTTAGTAACTTCCGCACTTTTTTCATCCATAAAATAAATTGGATTACCACTTCTAACAAAAGGTTCATAAAGCATTTTCATTAGTTCCCTTGCTCTGTCTGATGAAGTTCCAACAACAATTCTATCTGGCTTCATAAAATCTTCAACAGCAAAACCTTCCCTTAGAAATTCAGGATTACTAACAACATCAAATGGAAATTCTCCAGCTTTAGATTTAATTTTCTCTCTTACCAAATCTGAAGTACCAACGGGGACTGTACTTTTATTGACAAAAATTTTATAAGATTTTTCATCTAATCGAGATAAGATTTCTCCGCATTGTTCAGCGACTTGAAGAACATGCTGTAAATCAGCTGCACCATCATCGCCTTGAGGAGTTGGAAGACAAAAGAAAATTATCTCTGAATTTTCAACAGCATACCTTAAATCTTCAGTAAATTCAATCCTCTTTTTTTGAAGGTTATGATTTAAAAGCTCAGTGAGATTTTTTTCATATATAACGGGATCACCCTGTCTGAATCTTTCCAGTTTTGTTTTATCTTTATCAACACATATAACTTTATTACCTGTCTCAGCAAGACATACACCTGTTACCAGACCAACATATCCAGTTCCAACTACAGCAATTTTCATAAATTCTCCTTAAAATATTTTGACAATCTCAATTTTGTTTTTTTCATATCTTCAGAAATTAATTTTACATCTCCAAGAACAGGCATGAAATTAGTATCACCATTCCATCTTGGAACAACATGAAAATGTATATGATCTTCAATTCCAGCACCTGCAACTCTTCCTAAATTTGTACCGATATTATGCCCCTGAGCAGACATAGTTTTTTCGAGTGCATCTACAGATTTTTCAATTAAATAGAAAGTCTCGATACGCTCTTCTTCATTCATTTCACAAATTTTTGCAATATGTCTATAAGGAATAATTAAAAGATGACCATTGTTATAAGGATATCTATTCATTAAAATGAAAATATTTCTACCTTTATAAACAACAAGCGAATTTTCATCGTCAACATTCTCATTTTTAGCATTGCAAAAAATACAGCCTTCATCTTTAGGACTCTGAAACGACTCAATATATTCAGAACGCCATGGAGAAAATAATCTCTGCATTAATCTTCTTCTTCTTTTTGTTTTTCTGCTGCAGCGATAATTTTAGCTTCAATCTCTTTTGGAACTTCTTCATAGTGCGACAATTTCATCTCATAACTCCCTTTACCTTGAGTTAAACTTCTCAACTGTGTGGCATATTTGAACATTTCCGCTAATGGAATTAAAGCTTTAATAATTTGAAATTCGCCATCTGAATCCATTCCGAGAATTTTTCCTCTTCTACTCGAAATATCACCCATAACATCACCCATGAACTCCTCGGGCACACGAATAGTCACTTCTTGGATCGGTTCAAGTAAACATGGATTTGCTGAAAGAAATCCTTTTTTGAAAGCTTGAGAACCTGCAATCTTAAATGATAATTCATCAGAATCAACAGAATGATGTGAACCATCGAATAAAGTCACTTTAACATCAACAACTTTATAACCAGCCAGAACACCCTTCGACATCGTTTCTAAAACTCCCTTTTCTACTGCTGGAACAAATCTACCTGGAACAACTCCGCCCACAATTGCATCAACGAATTGAAAACCTTCGCCTCTTTTAAGTGGTTCTATCTTCAAGTGAACATGACCATATTGTCCACGACCGCCTGTCTGTTTTTTATGTTTATATTCTGCATCGTTGCACACACCTTTAATTGTTTCTCGATATGGTATTCTCGGTTCCACAAGATCAACTTCAACACCAAATTTTTCTTTTAATTTTTTTGCAGCTAATGTTAAATGTAATTCACCCTGTCCGCCTATAACTGTCTGAGAAAGTTCAGGATCAAAATACATAACAAATGTTGGATCTTCTTGATGTAGTGAGTGAAATCCATTTGCTATTTTATCTTCATCACCCTGAGATTTCGATTTTACTGCAAAATGGATTATTGGCTCGGGGAATTGAATTTCTTTGAATTTTATGTTTAAGTTTTTTGAGCAAAGAGTATTATTCGTGTGTGTATCTTTTAATCTAACTACTGCACCAAGATCACCTGCATAAAGATGAGCAACTTCAACTCGATTTTTCCCATTCAAAATATATATCTGGCTCGTTCTTTCGAATTTATTTGTGGAAGTATTAAATAAATCCAGACCATGTGTAATTGTTCCACTATAAACTTTGAAAAGTGATAACTCACCTATTGCAGATTCTGCAATGGTTTTAAAAACAAACAATGCTGGTTCGCCATCTTCTCTTATTTCGAGTTCAATTTCATTACCATTTTGATAACATTTTATTTTATTACGCTCCGCTGGAGATGGTAAATATGAAACAACAAAATCAAGGAAACCCCCCGTATTTACATTGGATGTTGCAGAAACTGGAATTACTGGGACAAGACTTCTATTTAAAATTCCTTTTCTCAGACCATTTACTATTTCCTCCTCAGTTAACTCACCATTTTCAAAATATTTGTTCATTAATTCTTCATCTGATTCAGCAATTTTTTCAATAAGTTCATTTCGCAACTTTTCCGCTGTTGCCTTCACATTATCAGAAATTTCCTCGACTCGATATTTTCCATTCCCATTTTTATCATAAGTGAGCTGCTTCATCTTAACTAAATCAACCACAGCATTAAAATTCAACCCCTGATTGACAGGAAATTGTACAATCACCGCATCATGAGTTAATTTTTGATTAACTGAATTAACCACTGCATCGAAATCAGCTCTTTCATTATCACATTTGTTAATAACTATCATGGAAGGAAGTTCATGATTTTTTATTAATTTCCATACTTTTTCACTTCCCACTTCAATACCTTCAACGGCTTTAAGAGTTAAAATAGCGGCATCAGCAACGCTTAATCCACTTAAAACTTCTCCAATAAAATCAGCATAACCGGGCGTATCAATAATATTAATTTTATTTTGATTCCATTCACAATGCATTAAAGCGGCAGAAGTTGAAATTTGTCTTTCAATTTCCTCAGGTTTAAAATCGGAAATTGTATTTCCTTCTTCGATTTTACCTAATCTTGTAGTGACGCCAGCCGTAAAAAGCATAGCCTCAACTAAAGAAGTTTTACCTGCACCACCGTGCCCCACAAGGGTAATATTTCTGATATTTTTTGATTTATACTCTTTCAAGAGATACCTCCGCTGATTTATTTTGGACTGAATTAATTTTAATCAAAAGATTTAACAAAAATAAGTATTGGAAAGAAAATTCAATTAAAATGAAAATTTTATTTAATTGCCAAAAAAATTTAGATCGAAAAAAAAGAAAACTCTTAAACCGATCTTCTGAACAAAGTCTGGAAAAAAACTTTAATCCCTTTAAGTATGGCTCTCGCATTCGATTGTATTTCATCAATTGGTTCTTCTATTGTATTAACAACCTTGTCTTTAATTCTTTTATAATCTCTGGCAGTTTCCTTGATTGGCTCCAGAGTTTCGCTGAGACTTGTTAATTCAGAGTTCAAATTTTTTGAAAGTGTGGATACATCTGTAAGTGTAGAATTAAAATTGTCTAATACTTGATTAAGGTTGCCAATAGTTTCAGAAATGTTTTTATCAATATTTTTAATAGAATTAAGTAAATCCTTTAAAAAGAAAATAAAATAAACAAGAAATGCACTAATTGATAAATAAACAATTACTAGAAAAATATTAAGTAATAATTCCACTTGCAATATTAAGTTGATTCTTTTTCTTGCTTGTAAGCTTCAACTCCAGCATCAATGGCGGTCTTGACACGACCAGCTTCCTTTGAGATATCCGATTTAATTTTCTCAACTTTTTCAGATGCCTTTGTCTTTGCCTCTTGTAAAACTTTTTCAGCTTCAGATAAAATATTCTGAGCTTTCTCTTTTGCTTCCTGAACTAAAGTCTCGGATTTTTTTTTACCTTCGTTAATCAATTCCTGAACTTTTTCTTTTGTTTGGCTATAAATTTCATCAATATCTTCTTTAAAATCAGTCGCTTTATTTTTAATATCCTGCCTTAATTCTTTTCCACTTTTAGGAGCAAAGAGAAGAGCAACCAATCCACCAACAACACTTCCAGCAAGAAAACCAATTATTAATCCTTTTGCAACACCTTTATCAGAAGCCATTGTTTCCTCCATTTTTATTCAAAATTAACTATAACCTGAATGAGTTTCAAGAAAAGCTGATTGTATTGAAGAATGTAATATTAAAAAAAATATTATTATCTTTTTTAATCTTCAACAGATTCAATTTCGAAGACTTTTTTATGAACAACTTTTTTCTGGAAGTACATTAATCCAAAAATTCCCATGAGAATCGCAAACCATAATGTAGCAATTCTAATTAAAAACGTTGATACAAATGCAACATTTAATGGTATTTTAGTCCTCACGAGCAAGTAAGTAAGACTTCCTTCAGTAGGTCCGATTCCACCAGGAACAAGTAATAAACCACCAATTATAGTTGAAAAAGAATATACGAACAATGACCAAAAAAAAGATGCTTCTGTGTTGAAAATCTGTAAAATAATATATAAACCCAATGCTTCAAATCCCCATGCAATACATGCAAGTAATAACATAGAAAATAATGGCAATGGCCTTAAAAGTTTATAAGAGTGTTCATAAGCAACTAATATTTTTTCACTTATTCCACCAAAAATTTTTAAGTTAGAAAGATATCGAATAACAGGTTCAGCGAAAGGTCGGTAAGATAATCCAAAAAGGAAAAATCCAAAAACTATAAGGGTAATAGAGACTATTTGTCTTCCAAAATCAAAGTATATAGCCCCAATCATTGCAATTAATAATAAAGAAACAAAATCACCTAACCTTTCAACGAGAATAACAGGAGCAGAAGCATGTATTGAGGTTTTATTGTATTCTTTAATTAAGTAAGATTTTAATAATTCACCAACTTTTCCGGGTGTAATTGACATGATTAATCCACCAAGGAATATAGAAAATGAGATTTTTCTTGGAAGTTTGATTTGAATAATCCTTAAATAATAATCCCATCTCTCAAATCTTAAATAATAATTAAAGAAACTTAAGAATAGAATAAGGGGGAAATATCGAAAATCAAATAAAGAAAATGCTTCGAGCAACTTGGCAAAATCAACATAAATTGAGAAGCCTAAATAAACAATAGCTGCTAAGATAATTCCAACAATAATTTTCTTTTGAAGATTTTTCATCGTTTTAATCAGTAATTTTATTTAATAAAAGGTACAACTTCTGAAGTGGAAGACCAACAACATTGTAATAACAACCATTAATTTTTTTTACAAAGACAGCCCCAAGATCATCTTGAATACCATATGCACCAGCTTTATCAAGACAACTTCCAGTGGAGATATATTCATCAATTTCAATGTTGCTTAGCTTTCTAAAAGTCACAAAAGTTTTTTCGTAATCAATTATTTTCTTTCTATTTTTCTGATTAATTATACAGATTGCAGTATAAACAATGTGAGTTCTATCACTCAGTAGTCTTAACATTCTTTTTGCATCAGGTTTAGATTTTGGTTTTTCAAGAATCTTTCCGTCAATAACTACAATTGTATCAGCTGCAATAATAATTTTATTTCGAAATCTTTTATTAGCTTCTTCTGCTTTTTCTTCAGCCAGTTTTTTTGCATAGTTAACTGGATTCTCACCCCGATGATTTTCTTCGATCAAAGGATGGAATGATTTAAATTTTAATCCAAGCAAATTTAAAAGTTGTTTTCTACGTGGAGATTGTGAAGCTAAAATGAATTGAAAATTTCTTAACCGTTCAAGGCTCATTTGAAATTACGGGATATAATTCTGTGGTATGATTCAAATTACCTAAACATTGCTTTAATACTTCCCCAGGTTCGCTTAACACTTGATACACTATGCAAAATTGTAATCTCATTTGAATATGAAATTGAACCATTTAAATCGATGATCTTCAATCTATAATAATAGATCGAACCTGAAGACTTAAAAGCTGTTTCATCTATAAATGAATAATAGGAATTGTTACCTTTTGGAGGGATAGAGCCAATCTGGACGAAGTCGCCAATATTGGATTTTCTTTCGATTATAAATTCCTTTACAGCAATTTCTTCTTTACTTTTCCATTCAAGTATTACTTTACCATTCTCGCTTTTGCCTCTAAAAAACTCAAGAGTTGCACTTGCAAATAAAAGTGTAATTAAACCGCTAATTAATAAAATAAAGATTGTTTGTTTCATACAATGCAAAATTATATTATCAATAAGTAATAGTCAAATTCAAAATAAACAAAAATAACAGTTAATCAATTTAACATTTCTAAAAAGTATTACTTAGATATAATGGTCAATTTAAAATTTTTAGTTGTCCAAACTTATAGATTTTATTAAAATTAAATCATTTATGTCTAATTAACATTAAAAGTCCTTTCATATATTAGAATTATTTTGTAAGCCTTTAATAAATCATATCATTTTTAAACTCTTAATCACATTATAATTGAAACATTTTGCATCTAATTCGCAAAAATATCACTAATTGAAATCTCGCGAGATTAATTAAATTTCTAATTGATAGAAATTATTTGGTGTTATAAAGTCTCTTTTCAAAACGTATTGAAATTAAGTTCTCAATAAAATTAATTTTCTAGCAAAATTTTTCCCAAGTACCATACATTCCAGCTTTGAATTTTGTCTCTTGCAAAACTTTAGACCCCGGACACCAATATAACCCACTGCCTGTGAGCCTTCTTCCTGCTCCTCTTTGGTCTTTATCCCATTCTCTTCCAACGAGAGGTTCAACATCACCCTTTATTTTAAGATTTGTAGAATATAGTGTATGAGCCCAGACGTAATCACCTACTGACAATTTAATTATTACTTCATCTTTTTTATCCTCTTCCCAAGCACCGGGAAAGCTCATATTATTATTCTTTACTTCCTTAAAATCCTCACATTCTATTAAACCAAAACCACATCGCCTCTCACCACCGATTTGTAATCTTTCTAAAACTTTTTTTAGACCAATACTTTTATTATTGAACTCAAACAAAAAACTGTCAGAATCTGATTTTAACTGCATTCCTTCTTTGTTAAACTCACGAAGCCAAATAAAACCTATTAATTTAGCACTCGTAATGTTATTAATTATAAGAGGATTAATAAATTCAACCTCATATAACATTCCTTCTTCAGCAGTTAAGGAATGTGGCTCTATGGCGGTTGAAGATATTGAAGAGATAAATTTTTTCTCAAAATCATAGAGGTAGAGATTTCCAAATTTAAGTCCTTCTTCTGTATATCTGGGTAAGTAAATTTCATTAGAATCAGATAAATAAAAGTATCCAAACCTCATCGCCTCTTTTAAAAACTCTCCTACTGCTTGGTAATCATTATCAAGAAGTGGAGCTATCTTTGCAGTCATTGCTCCCCATAAGAGTTTCCCGTAAACATAGTACCTTGTTCTATATAAATGCATTACTTTGTGATAACCTATGTGTAAGGGTGAATTAATCTTAAAAGTTATCTGATAACACTTCCAGGCCATCTTATAACTCCATAATCATTCGTTTCTTACTTCGGACTGAGAATGCTCTTGTAATTTAACTAAAGCCTTTGCATGATAACGGGCATATATGAGTGATTTTTCGAGTACCTGAATTGCAAGCATAAGGTCATCAAGTTTTGAAGCAAGTCCATCATCTTTTCTAATTTCCTCTAATAAATCTCCGTTACCAATAATTTGAAGTTTACTCTGCAGTAATTCTTTAGCTATCCTTATTAAATTCTCTGCCGCATTTTTATCTGTGCTACCAACCGATTCACAAAATAATCCAAAAGCGTAAAGTCCTTGTTCCTGTAGCACACTTAATGCTTTTGTTATTAATACTTCAGTCTTTTTTGCACCATAATTGCTAATTTCGCTTATTTCTTTGGCAAATTTATAACCATACTCTGCACAAAGCTTATCCAGGTTTTCCATAATCATAATCCTCCTTTTATAGATTCAAAATCTTTAATCTTCCCATTCCTCTTGTTCCCATACCACCGATCCCGAGTATTTCAAATAATCTCAATCCCTTTTCTACCTGTGCCTTTACCCATGAAGTTCCAACATCGGCATTACTTTCTGCTTTAATTTCCTTCCCAGCAATTTTAAATATTTTTGCAGAATTGTAGGTGATATCAAATTCTAAAACTGTTCCTCTTGGTATTGCTTCGTAGGTAAAAAGTGCACCCTCCTCTGCTGCCCCTGTTTGTGGGTCAATACTCACTGATGTTCTTACTTCAAGATTACTGTTTACTATATGGCTGAACAGTTTATCTGAAACAAGTACTGCCCGTTGTTTAATAATGTCTGGCACTTGTTGTAAGGCATCTAAATTTCCCTGTCCATTTTCTTTATTCAACATAAGCCAGCCAAAGTTCATTTTATCTTTATTTTTTAATTGCTCACCGAGTGGATAAAAACAATCATCAGGAACTATAAATTTTGACTGCAATCCCAATCCAGAAAAAACCATAGGTGAGGTTACCCACACAGTCCCGATCATTGAAGATACAGGGAAAAAAAGAATGTGAGCATCAAAAAATTGTGCAAGTCCCTGAATACTAAAACTCGTTCCCTTTGAAAACCCATAAGGAATACACACTGGGCAGGCTGGATTAATCTTCCCACAATGTCTCTCTCCACCTTCGCCACCTCTTCCAGCACAAAAAAATTCCTGATTGTTTTCTTTCCAGAGATATCTATTTGTTGCTAATGCGGTGTAAGCCCTTGCTGGTCCACTTATGCTGGTAGCAGGTACTTTTGGAAGATTTGTTGCTGGTTCTCTAATAATTGGTAAATCCACCCTTCCTAATCTTGAACCACCTGTTCCTATATGAATTGGGTCAAGAGATAAGGCATAGTAATTTTTAATTTCATAAGCATCTACACACATTTTTAACCTCCTTTTTGAAATTTTACTTTTCTAACTTGAAGATTCCAGTAAAGACAAAGTTCTAACAAACCATCTTTTATAGATTCGAACAACTTATCAAATAATTCCCTATCCTCCACAGGAGAAATTTTTAATATATTAGTGAGGGATGTGCCAACAAATTTCTCCCAAACTTCATCTCCCTTATAATCTTTATATCTTCTTTTGGTCTCCTCCCAAAATGCATATATTTGAGATAGTCCGATTTTTTTAGAACTTATAATATTTTCAATATCTGTCCATAAATCTTTAAGTCGTTTAATATCATCTATAGCTCTCAGATTATCATCAATCTTAAACCGATCAGCTGCACTCTCAAGGAATACAATTTTAAAGTAGGAAGTTTCAATTTCAACACAATCATTTAACTTGAGTTCTTTTACATGAACCACATAATTACCATTCCCATCATAATCAAACAAGAAATTTCTTCCATTGTCTCCTTTGTTTTTGATCCTTATATAAGGATGCCATTCATCCTGTTGATTTGGGTCACCTGTGGAATAGGATATTTGCCATATTAATGAATTAAAGGAATAGCAAGGTTCTGGTATTATGGTGAGTTTTTTAACACAATTGCCCAATCTTTCATTTGAAAACTTTTTAATTGAATCTACCTTTGCATGAATTGTTTCTGTCTTCTTCTCAAAGGCCTTTATTAATCTTTTACCTGCATCCATCGCCACATAAAGTGGATTTCGCCTATGGAAAGCAATAATACCAATGTGAAATGGTAATCTATCTCTTACCTTTGAAAACTGTATTTCATACTCTTCAAAAATCTTACTTGCAATATCTAACGCGTCATAAGCAGGAACAAGAACCATAAATTGGTCTGGAAAGTCATATATAGGGATATATGGTAGATAATTTTGAAACTTTTCTTCAGCGAATGTTGCATTTATTATCTTGAAACTAAAATCCCATGTTCCTCCCTCCTTTTTTAACTTTATCTCTCTACCATTCATCCAAGAGATTATTTTATTTATTGTATCACCTTTATTTGATAATATTTGTAAATTAGTCGTGGTTACAAAGATTCCATTATCTTTATCAATACATACTGGACTGAATCTAACCCCTTCTAAATCTATATCAACTGTTGAACCTTCCAAAACTTGAGGAGAGGGAGAGATGGTAAACTGAATTCTTTTGTCTCTAAGTTCTCTATATAAAGAATTAGTTCCATAAAGGTGATTTATTAAGATATTTTCCAGGATGGTTTCTTTTATAAATTCTTGAGTGGTATTCCAGACTCGTCTAATACGGGCTGGAGATGGGGGTTTTGAATGAAGAGGATTACTCCTAATTGCCATTGTTTTAATAAAGGTACCGTCTAACCATTTATCAAGAATAAATAAACCTATAATCAGGGCAACGCGGTCATTATGATCTGATACTTCATCCAGCCATATAGTTTTATCTGGATTTTCAATCCATATATGTGCTCGCTTATTTCTTCTTTTAAGACAATACTCACATCCATCCGAATTTTCCTCCATTGGACATAACCTGCATATAGGACATATTTCTTTGCCTTCACTAAAAATAGTAAATTTATTAATAGAATTTATTTTAGATGAGAAAGGATAAACTATTTTTTGTAAAGCGAACTTTCTCGCATCAGGAAGTATCTTTTTTAATTCTTCCTTCTTTAAGTTTTCCAATTCTCTTCTATCCTGCTGACTTGTATTTAGCGAATTGCTTCTCTTACCGCTGAGATCGTAAGTATTCACTGATATCATAGGCTCAATTACATCAACTTTTTCATATACTTCTTCTTTTATTTTCTTTTCTAATTCCTCTGTGTTAATATTGGCGATTAAAAAATATATGCCACTTGTATCACGGTAAATTTCGTTTCCCACAGGATACTCCTCTTCAACAATTGATTTTACTTTATTAAAAACACAGTTTATAATAGTTTCATAACCTTTTATATCGCCAATTTTTATACCTTTTGAGAGAATAGACAAAACATCTAAGTTAACTGAAAGAATCTTCCAATCAAAACTTAAAGGGTCAAATGATACATTTTGGCAGTCTAAGACTATTTTTGCCGCTGCACACTTTAAAAGTGTCGCTACCGAATATGAATGATCCCAAAGTGTTACATCATTTGCAGACCTGCGAGTCTCACCTAAAAATTTTAGATAATAAACTTTAGTGCCTTCTATTATTTCTTTTCTTAGAGTAATAATATCTTTATTATTTTTATAATTAGACAAAGCGTTTTGAACATGATTATATAAATCCTCTGTTAATTCGTCTGCTTTTTCACTTTCTATCTTATTTTTCCTGGGTTCATAGCCAAATGCAGATGAAATAAAAATATTATTCTTTGATTGTTTAGCAGATGCACTTCCTTTATCCACTCCTGAATCAATTCCATCATAACCATTATTTGGAGCATAAAGAAGGAGAATCAATTTAGGAATATCTTCAAGCTTCCGCCTACCTCCATTTTCTTTTTCCGCATGATGTTTCTCTATGAAATCCATTAAAGTAATTTTTTCGGAACAAATTTCAACAGCAATTTGATTTAATAGACTTGCTAAGCTATTACTAAAAATAGATGGATAATTATGTCCATCCCAGCCAGACCCACCATCAAGTGCATAATGCTCCATAAATTGACGTCTTGCTTTCCCCAAATCATGCAGATATGCTCCGATTTCGGCTAATAGAATGGGTGTTCTATTATGTTCTAATTTTTCAAGAATTGAGCTCATTATTAGCCCATTTTTAATTTTTTAATTTCTTCATTTAATTCTTCAAAATTGCCAAAATGAAGAGCCTTTGATATGCCGTTGATAATCAATCTGCTTGATTTTCTATCCCAGCTATTTTGAATCACTCCATATCCAGATGACTTTTTTGCTGAAAATCCATAAGTAAGCATCATTTCTTTCAAACCTCCTGCGATACTCTCTAAGTCTTGTAAAACAATATGTATAAGATCTGTTTTAGAGTAGTCTAAATAATAGAAAGGAACATAAAGGAGCCTGAAAATTCCCTTTGCATCTGCTGGAACAACTTCATAGTATATTGGATTTTTACCTGTTTTAGTCTTTCTATCATGTGGATTTATAACTTCCATATCAATTCTGTCCCAGAATGTAGGATAGAAATGAAGCATACCTGTTAATGAAGGGGCTTCATCACTCTTAAATTTCTCCTTTAATTTCTGCCTGTAAATTTCTTTTGCGTCTGGATAGAGAGTATCTAAATAATCAGTCCATCCCTTTGCAATCTCTTCCATTCCTTTTTCTGCCCCAAACAATAAAGTATGTTGAAAGCGTATCTCGGCAAATTCTTCTGGATTGTCTGTCCTTAACTCTAAATACTTCTTCATCATTGTCCATCTTAAATTGCCTTTCCAAGCCATTGCTGAAGTAAAGGGGATACCAAATACTTTATCCTTACGAACAGGATTTTCAATAATGTAGAGTGGTGTATCATCTCTTGAAATAAAAGGTTTGGAAAGTGTAATAGGAAA
>CALDZP010000035.1 GCA_937944105.1 uncultured Ignavibacteria bacterium | reverse complement strand
GATATTTTATCCTGAAAAGACCGATATAATCAATTTCAAAATTTGATAAATATTTTTCAATAATGTTTCGATCTGCTCAATTAAAAATTTTGAAATTCATTATTAATCATTTGATAAAATTTTAATAATATTTTGTTATTGAAAGCGAAGGTATTTTTTCTCTCTTACATGTCATTGCGAATCCTGATGAAAATCGGGAAAGCAATCTTTTCTCTTATTCCAGTCATTGCGACCCGCCAAAGGCGGGGAAGCAATCTTTTCTGGTTACGGCAAAAATTTTCATTTTGCATTTTTATGTTTTTGTAAAGGATTGCCTCGTCGTTTCACTCCTCGCAATGACAGCTAAATGAAAGAGCTATTCAGATTCCGAAGTTAAAAGGATAAAGAGCAATATTTTACAAATCACCAAACCTTACATAACATATTCAATATCTAAAAATCATTTTAATCTAACTTTTTTATTTGAATTTTTACCCGTAGTATTTTACTAAAAGTCAAAAAAGATTCACTTAAAACTTTGAAAAATATTTAACATTACAGTTAAATTTGAATAATTATGATTCGAATTAAAAATCTACACAAATCATTCAATGATCAAAAAGTATTAAACGGGATTGATTTAGATATCAATGATGGTGAAACTATAGCCATTATTGGTCGAAGCGGATGTGGCAAAAGTGTTTTAATTAAACATATTATTGGACTTCTCAAACCAGATAGTGGAACAATTGAAGTTGATGGTAAAATTGTTAATGAACTTGATGAAGATGAACTTTATGAATTAAGAAAAAATTTTGGATTTCTTTTTCAAGGAGCGGCTTTGTTTGATTCTTTGACTGTGGAAGAAAACGTAGGGCTCGCATTAATTGAAAACACACGAATGAAAAGAGATGAAATTAGAAAAATTGTCAATGAAAAACTTGAACTTGTAAACTTATCGGGAATTAATGAAAAAAAACCTGCCGAACTAAGCGGAGGAATGAAAAAACGAGTTGGGCTCGCTCGAGCTCTGGTGACAAATCCTAAATACATTATTTATGATGAGCCTACTACTGGTCTTGATCCTATTTCTTCTGATTCAATAGATCAATTAATCTATGACCTTTCAAAAAAATTGAAAGTCACATCTATCGTTGTAACGCACGATCTTGTTAGTGTAAAAAAAGTTGCCGATAGAGTAGCTATGATACATGACGGTAAAATCTATTTCGATGGGGCGTTTGATGATTTTGTTGAAACTTATGATCCAATTATTCAAAACTTTATAAAAAGAACAGGATATTGATGAGTGTGGTAAGAAAAAAATTTGTTTGTCAAAATTGTGGTTATGAATCGATACAATGGTTAGGTAAGTGTCCTTCCTGTGGTAGCTGGAATACTTTCTCAGAAGAAATTGAGAAGAAAACAAAGACTCATCAAATCTCTTCAAGAAAGCATGAAGTAAAATCAATTTTCGCACTTAATAATGAAAAATTAAAGATTGATTCAATTAGGATTAAAACGGGAATAAAAGAATTTGATAGAGTTCTTGGTGGTGGACTTATTCAGGGAAGTATAGTTCTCATTGCGGGTGATCCAGGAATTGGGAAATCAACATTAGTGCTTCAAGCAGTATCAAATATTGAATCTAAAGTTATTTATGTGACCGGTGAAGAATCGCTTGAACAAATTAGTTTGAGAGCTTCAAGATTAAAAATCAAAAATGAAAATTTATTTATTCTTCCGGAAACAAATCTTAATTTAATTTTAGAAATTTTTGAAAAAGAAGCCCCATCGGTTGTAGTAATAGATTCAATTCAAACTATTTACCGAGATGAACTTGATGGATCACCAGGAACAATTGGACAGATACGTGAATGTACTGCTCAATTAATGGAGTTTGCAAAAAAATATAATGTTGCAGTTATAATTATAGGTCATATAACAAAAGATGGATTGATAGCTGGACCAAAAGCTCTTGAGCACATTGTCGATACAGTAATTCAATTCTCTGGAGAGAAAAATTATTCATTCCGAATTCTTAGAGCAATAAAAAATCGATTTGGTTCCACTAATGAGATTGGAATCTTCGAGATGCAGGAAAATGGTCTTAAAGAAGTTGAAAATCCATCACAAATTTTTCTGGCAGAGAGAGAGTATGGAAGTTCGGGTTCAGTTGTAACTTCGATTATTGAAGGAACAAGACCAATTCTTGTAGAAGTGCAGGCATTAGTTACTCCTTCTGGTTATGGTATGGCTCAAAGAGTGACTACAGGTTTTGACTTACGAAGACTTTCAATATTACTCGCTGTAATTGAAAAAAGATTAAATTACAAGATGAGCCAGAATAATGTTTTTTTAAATATTGCTGGTGGAGTTGAAATCGATGAGCCAGCTGCAGACCTTGCTGTTTGTTCTGCAATTATCTCAAGCATTAAAGATATACCGGCCGATTCTCTTACATGTGTTGTTGGAGAAGTTGGACTGGGTGGTGAAATCAGAGGCATAAGTAATCTTGAAAAAAGAATTCAGGAAGCAAACAAACTTGGATTCAAAGAAATAGTTACTCCTGTGCAAAAGATAAATATAAAGTTTAGTGATTTACCTATTAAAATTGTTCAGGTAAAAACCCTTAAAGAAGCAATAAAAGAAATTCTTGAATAATTAATTTACCCAAAAATAACAAGGAGAGAAAAATGGAATTAAGCAAAACATCAAATGGTCTTCCAGAAAATGCTTACCGGGAATTAAAAGAAGGTGAAGAATATATTCCAATTCTTCATCCTAATAAAATTTATCCAGAAGTTACTCCTTACTCTGTATTGTGGGGCTTGTTCATGGCAATTTTATTTTCAGCGGCTGCAGCTTATTCAGGATTGAAAATTGGTCAGGTGATGGAAGCTGCCATTCCTATTTCAATTTTAGCAGTGGGAATTTCTTCTTTAATGAAAAAGAAAAATGCTTTGGGGCAGAATGTTATAATCCAATCAATTGGTGCAAGTTCAGGAGTTATTGTTGCAGGTGCAATTTTTACAATTCCAGCTCTTTATATTTTGAACCTACCTGTCAATTTTTATCAGATTTTTCTTGCATCGCTTTTTGGTGGATTTTTAGGAATTCTTTTTCTGATTCCTTTTAGAAAATATTTCGTTAAGGATATGCATGGAAAATTTCCCTTTCCTGAAGCTACTGCTACAACTGAAATTTTAGTAGCTGGAGAAAAAGGGGGCAAACAAGCATCTGTTTTAGCTGTAAGTGGATTAATTGGGGGATTATTTGATTTTGTAGTTACAACTTATGGATGGTGGAGTGAGGTAATTTCAACAAGAATTTTTCATTTTGGTGAAATTCTTGCTGATAAATTTAAACTCGTCTTTAAAGTAAATACGCTTACAATGGTTTTGGGTTTGGGATATATTGTAGGTTTGAAATATGCAATAATTATTTGTGCAGGATCGTTTTTATCGTGGTTTGTTTTCATTCCTCTTTTTTATGAAATAGGCCAACATCTTACAACTCCTTTAGGGGCAACTGCTACAAAATTAATTTCTGAAATGAGTGCTGAAGAAATCTTCAGAAATTATGTAAGGCATATTGGCATTGGTGGTATTGCAATGGCGGGAATTATTGGAGTAATTCGTTCTTCAAAAATCATTAAAGATGCTGTTACTCTTGCGTATAACGAAATTTTTCTTAAAAAATCTGGAGATACAAATCGTATCCCGAGAACTCAGGTAGATATTAAAATGTCTTTTAATGTATTGTTTATTATTCTCACAGCTCTTTTAATTTTTGTTTTCTTTTATGGTGGGGTTACTTTCAATTTATATCACGCATTTGTTGGATTATTAATTGTTCTTATAATTGCTTTTCTTTTTACAACTGTCGCTGCTACAGCTATTGCAATTGTTGGAACAAATCCTGTTAGTGGAATGACCTTGATGACTTTGATTCTTTCTTCTTTCATTCTTGTTCAAATTGGATTAAGTGGAGAATCTGGTATGTTAAGTGCTATGATTATTGGTGGAGTTGTTTGTACTGCTCTTTCTATGGCTGGAGGTTTTATTACTGATTTAAAAATTGGTTATTGGATAGGAACAACACCCAGAAATCAAGAAACATTTAAATTTCTCGGAACACTTGTTTCCGCTGCTACTGTTGGTGTGGTAATAATAATTCTCAATAAAACATATGGTTTCGTTGGTGAAGGCGCACTTGTTGCTCCCCAGGCTAATGCGATGGCTGCTGTTATTAAACCGCTTATGTCAAATATTCCTGCACCATGGATGCTTTACTTTATTGGTGCTGTAATTGCTTTAATTGTTACCTGGCTAAAGATTTCTCCTTTAGCTTTTGCTCTTGGAATGTATATCCCGCTTGATCTGAATACACCTCTTCTTATCGGTGGTTTAATTGCTCACTGGGCTAAGACAAGAACAAAAAATGAAAAATTAAATAATGCTAGATTTTCTAGAGGTACTCTGGTAGCAAGTGGATTTATTGCTGGGGGAGCTTTATTTGGAGTAGTGAGCGCTTTGCTGAGATTTGCTGGATTTAACTGGTTCAATTCAATCTGGGCTGAAAGTAAATCTGCTGAAATTCTGGGTATGGTCATGTTAACTTTAGTAATTCTTTATATGATGTGGGAAACGATGAGAGCAAAAGAAGAAGACTAATTTTTCAATCTTTAAACTAATAAAAAAGCCACGATTTTATTCTCGTGGCTTTTTTGTTTTAGAATCATTTTAATAATTCTCTTACAATAGCATTAAAGTGTATGTTTATTCTGAATGATTAAATTATTTTAATATGAAGTTCTTTTAATTGCTCAGGACTTACAGGTGATGGTGCATTATCCAAAAGTGAAATTCCGTTTGATGTTTTAGGAAATGCGATCACATCACGAATTGAATTTTCTCCAGCAAACAACATCACCATTCTATCAAATCCGAAAGCAATTCCACCATGTGGTGGTGCTCCGTATTTAAATGCAGTGAGTAAAAAACCAAATTTCTCTTCAGCTTCTTCTCTGGAAATTCCAAGAGCTTCAAACATCCTTGATTGAATTTCAGGAGTATTGATTCTAATACTTCCTCCAGCAATTTCATTACCATTTAATACTAAGTCATAAGCTTTGGCTTTCACTTTTAATGGATCTGTTAGCATTAAATCTACATCTTCATCCTTTGGTGATGTAAATGGATGGTGCATAGCGACCAATCTTTTTTCTTCTTCGCTATATTCAAAAAGTGGGAAATCCACAACCCATAAAATTTTTGGTTCTGAATTTTCTTTGATCAGTCCCATTCGTCTTGCCATTTCAAGTCTTAAAGCTCCCATTACTGAGAGAGCTTTTTTCCATTCTCCAGCTTGAATCAAAATTAAATCTCCCGATTCAGCATTCATCTTTTGTTTTAATTCAATTTGTTCTTTCTCTGAGAAGAATTTTAATGTAGGAGATTCGAAACCATTCTCTGTCACTCTGATCCATATAAGCCCACCAGATCCCAGCTTCTTAACGAAATCAGTTAATACATCAATTTGATTACGAGTATAATTACCGCAACCTTTAGCATTTAATCCAGAAACAATTCCACCTTTCTTTACCGTATCATAAAATAATCTAAATTCACTTTGAGCAAAAACAGAATTTAAGTTGACCATTTTAAGGTCAAACCGTAAATCAGGTTTATCAGAACCATACAATTCCATTGCATCTTTATAACTCAAACGTGGAAATGGTGTTTGAATATTTATTCCAAGTGTTTCTTGATATAATCTTTTCATCAAACCTTCAACAATTGTAAAGATATCTTCTTCATCTACAAATGACATTTCCACATCAATTTGGGTGAATTCGTATTGCCTGTCTGCTCGAAGGTCTTCGTCACGAAAACATTTTACAATTTGAAAATATCTATCAAATCCAGCAACCATTAAAATTTGTTTATATGTTTGAGGAGATTGCGGTAATGCGTAGAAATGTCCTTTATGCAATCTACTTGGTACAAGAAAATCTCGAGCCCCTTCTGGAGTAGATTTCATCAGAAAGGGAGTTTCAATTTCAAGAAAATTATTCTCATCAAAATATTTTCTAACTATCTGATACATTTTATGGCGAAGAACCAAATTTCTCTGCATTGGTCTTCTTCTTAAATCGAGATAGCGATATTTTAGCCTTATTTCTTCACTTGTAGAAATATTATCTTCAATTGGGAATGGAGGTGTTTGAGCTTTATTAAGAATTGTGACTTCATCAATCATAACATCTATTAGACCGGTTTCTAAGTTAGGATTTTCAGTGCCTTCTGGTCGTCGTCTAACTTTTCCTGTTACTGATAGTACCCATTCGTTTCTTAAATCTTTTGCTTCTTCATGAGCCTTTGAATTGTAATTTGGTTCAAAAACAATTTGAGTAATTCCGTATCTATCTCTTAAATCAATAAAGATTACACCACCAAGATCTCTACGATTATCGACCCAGCCATTTAATGTGACTATTTGTCCGATATGTGTTTCCCTTAATTCACCGCAGGTATGAGTACGTTTTTTAAACTTCATTTCAATCCTGTTTTTTTATTCAACATAAATTCAATATGAAAATTAAAATTTTGAAGATTAAAATTGAAAATAAAGCTAAAAAAAAGCATATGTATTTGCAAACATGTTTAAAAAATTTTTAATGCATGTTTAATTAAGGTTAAGCCGATTCGAGTCATCAAATAACAAGAATTATTTTCAAAGGATTGATAAAAGTTCGACAGGCAAATTACATATTAAAAAATATCTTGAAATTATTTGAAATTTGTTAATAGCTAAAAACTTATTTTATTAAGTAAGATAAAAGATTTATAAACCGTATTTTCTTTCAAATTTTTCTAAATCTTATCTATAATGTTTTAGTTTTCTCCTTATTTTTTACTTAGTTCTCTTTCTCCCCTTATTCGAAACTCATAATATTCTCACTTTATCATCTCTTTAGCCTCTCTCGATTTTTTCTTGATTTTATCTTTATTAGTTTTTACACAAGCGTTATATACACCTCAGAAACGTATTACTTATGCTATAAATTTGATATAAATTATTAGACGGTTATTATTTTCATTTTGATTGATTTCAGAGCGTGAATTTTTATTATTTCCATTTTTCTATGAATTTGTTAGAGTTAACTTTTCATATTATTATTTTGAAATAGATTAATAAAAATGCAGAAAATTTCATTTAATAAGAGAGAGAATAGTTAAAATCTTAATATTTTTTCTATTCACTTTGTAGAAGTATTTTAAGCTGATAATTCAGGCGTTTCAAATTAGAATTCTATAAATTATCTTTAGTAAAATGAAGATCAAAAATTTAATTCTAATTTTATTTCTAACGGCAAATTTACTCGCTCAAGAGTCGGACTATTTAAACCGTCCTTCATTATTCGATTTGAGCATTAATTTGAATTATAATACTGGTGCAAAAGTTTTTCTGACACCTCGCTCTGCCGATCCTGATTTGAGAAATCAATATTATACCTTCGATGGATTCTTGAGCTATACCTTTGAAATTAAAACTAATGTCTGGAACAGTATAATTTATTTTGGTATTGGAACAGAAATTTTAAGAACATCAAGTTTACTCTATTCAGTCAGAGGATTATTTAATAATCTACCAAGGACATTTCAGGTTGAAGAAAGTTTTCAAATATATCCTCTTGAACTTATGATATACTATATCTTTCCTTTTAGTCGTCATTGGTACTGGACTTATATGGGGTCAGGCATAGGTGTTTATTATGGTTCATATTCAAGAAAAATTTATGATCTTATGTCTAAAAGTAAAGTAATTAGAATGGATTATGGAATTTTAGTAAATGCTGGAGTTGATATTTCTTTAATAAAAAATTTATCATTAAAATTTGAGATGAAGTTTCGAGATCCTGAACTTGAATTTAGAAATGAATTCACCAAAACAGAAACTTTTATCAACGGAGACAGGATACAACTTTTTGAAAAAATTTTCTATACGAAAATTAACCTTGATGGCTTGAATTTAATTTTAGGTTTGAACTATAGATTTTAAGATATTTGTAACAATTTTTTTAATTCCTTTAATCTCAATTTATTTTTTAATTTTACTCTGAATTCATAAAATAAAATCAAGGTAAATTTCATAGAAATACTAGTGTTGTGTGAAATGCAAAATCACTGGAACGATCGATTTTCATCAGAAGAATATGTTTACGGAAAAGAACCAAATAATTTCTTGAAAATGTTTTTTGAAAGTAATCATAAACTATTTAAGAATCCTGTTTTAATGCTCGGTGATGGAGAAGGAAGGAATGGAGTTTTCCTGGCAACTAAAGGTATGAATGTAACCTCACTTGATTATGCAATCAAAGGATTAGAAAAAGCTGAAAAACTTGCTAAAGAAAAAAATGTTCAAATTAAAACTATCCTTGCTGATGTAAATAAGTTTAATTTCGGCGAAAATAGATGGGGGACTATTGTTTTGATATATCTTCATCTAAATACAGAAGAAAGATTAATTCTCTTTGAGAAAATTAAAAAAGCTCTTTTACCAGGAGGTTTGTTTTTCGTTGAGGCATTTTCAAAAAAACAATTGAATTATAATTCAGGCGGACCTAAGGATTATAATCTTTTGTTTGACAAAATCGAAATTGAAAAAGTATTTCAAAACCAGAATGAATCAAAATTCGAAATCATTGTATCTGAAGAAAAAGTTGTAACTCTTCATGAAGGAAGATTTCATGAGGGGGAAGGTGCGGTTGTAAGATTTATTTGTAAAAAAACTTAGAGGAATAAAATGGCTCATGTCTTAAATCCCAGGGCAGACGAAATTCTTGACAAAGAGTTCAAAGTATTGAATCATGGTTTCATCAGACTTGTTGATTATATGGGAGGCGATGAATCTATTGTGCAAGCTGCAAGGGTTAGTTATGGCAAAGGAACAAAAACAGTCAGCGAAGATCGAACTTTAATAAGATATCTGATGCGTCATCAGCATACAACGCCATTTGAAATGGTGGAATTTAAGTTTCATGTTAAGCTTCCGATTTTTGTTGCCCGTCAGTGGATAAGACACAGAACAGCAAATGTCAATGAATATTCAGGAAGATACTCAATAATGCCTGAAGAATTCTATGTTCCTGATGAATCAGTAATTAAGTTTCAAAATCGATCTAATAAGCAGGGGCGAGATAGTGAAGAAGTTCCACCCGAAGTCCGCAAAAGAGTACTGGAAATACTTTTAGAAGAACAAAAGTCGGCATTCACTGGCTACCAGGAAATGCTTGAAAACAATATTGCCAGAGAACTTGCCAGAATAAATTTACCTCTTTCACTTTATACTCAATGGTACTGGAAAATCGACTTGCATAACCTTTTTCATTTCCTTAAACTCCGAATGGACAAACACGCACAATATGAGATTAGGGTATACGCAGAAAAAATGGCTGAGATTGTAAAAACAGTGGTTCCAATTGCCTATGAAGCATTTGAAGACTACGTTTTGAATGCAGTTACATTTTCAAAGCAAGAATTGATTGTATTGCAAAAATATTTACCTGACAATATTGATGAAAATGAAATTGAAAATATTGGTTTTTCGAAATATGAAAAAGCAGAATTTTTTGACAAGTTGAAAAAAATTTCGCATTTGTAAATTTTATATAAAACGAATTATAACTTTTTTATTAAAAATAATTAACTTGAATTAGAAAAATTGATTAATTAGTTTAACAAAAGATAAAAGTAAAAAGGAATATGAAAGATAACTTTGACGATAATTGGTATGACGATTTTAACGATGACGCAGATGATTTTGAAGATGAGGATTATGATTCTGAACTTGCGTCATTAAATGAATTTTACAATTCATTTAAATCAAATCCTATCATTTTTGACCTCGATTCTCTTGAAGATTACATAGGATTAGCACATGAACTTGGTGAATTTGAAATTGGTATTGAATTAACCGAAGCTTATCTAAAATTTTCATCATACGATTCTGAAATATGGCAGAAGAAAGGCATCTTTCATTATCATCTTGAAGAATTTGAGAAAGCAGAAGAAGCTTTACTTAAAGCATACTCATTAAATCCAATTGATATTGAAACAATACTTAACTTGTCCTCGGTTTACTCGAAATTAGGTAATTCTGAACAGGAACTCTACTATTTGAAGTTGGCTAATGAACTTTATCCAAATAATCGTGACGCAAAAATGAGCTTAATATATTTTTATGAAAATAATGATGTAAATAAAGCAATTGAGATTTTATACGACACTTTGAAAAACGAACCAACAAATTTAGAACTCCTCAATGAACTTGCTTTTTGCTTTGAATTAAATTCGGAATTTGAGAAATCAATCGAAGTCTATCAAAAAATTTTGGAAATCGATCCTTACAGTTATTTGACTTATTATAATCTTGGTGTAATATATTCACAATTACAAAAATGGAATAATGCAATTGAAAGTTATAACTTCAGCATAGCTATAAATGATAGTTTTGCTTCTGCCCATTTTAATCTTGGCAATGCATTAGCATCAACTGGAAGACACAACGAAGCAATCGAATCTTATAAAAAGACCATAGAACTTGATCCAAATGATTTCACTGCCTGGTACAATATCGGTTTAAGTTATGAAGAGCTTGAAGAATATCACAAAGCAATAAAAGCATATACAAAAGCAATTGAAATTAATCCTCAACATTATAATTCTTATCTTTCCAGAGGATTCTGTTACGATACACTTGGAAAACACACTCTAGCATTAAACGACTTCAATAAAGCGATTGAAATTTCTTCTGAAAATCCAGATGCCTGGCTTGCAAAAGCCGATCTGGAGTATTCACTTGGTAATTTAAGTGAATCAATTGAAAATTATTTGAAAGCACTTGAACTCGACCCTGATAATGCTGATATCTATTTCAATATTGCTCTTACTTTTTATGAAATGGGTGATCTCGGTCAAGCTTTGAAATATTACAATGACTGCATTAATCTTTCACCCAATTGGGCTGAACCATATTATCAAAGAGCTAAAATTTATTTCTTTCTCAGTCGAACTCAGGATGCTTTTGAATCATTACGACAGAGTTTCAAACTTGATCCCACAAAGCAAACACAATTTGAAAAAGAGTTTCCTGATATAGTGAACTCAAAACTTTATAAACGGCTTCTTGGGAAGAAAAAATAAAACCTCCTTATAATTTTAAGTTAAAGTCCATTTTTACTTTGAATTGGTCATATTTTGATTGAGAAAGTGTTATAGGAAATATCAATATAAATATTCTTAAACTTTCCTGGAGTTTCCCGGTTATTAATAAAACTTTGAAAAAAAATTAATTGGAATATAATAACAAAATAAAAACCTTTGTTAACTTTACTCCGTCATTTCTTATCCCAAATTATTCTTAAAAATTGCTTTCTTTCATATGACGCCCTTTTAGTAATTAAATTCACTAATCAGTAAATTTGAAAAATTAATAAGGAGTTAAAAGTGATTATAGGTGTACCAAAAGAGATTTATCCTGGTGAAAATCGAGTTGCAATAGTTCCAGATATAGCCGGGAAACTTATCAAAAAAGGATATGAAGTAATTATAGAAAAAGATGCTGGAGTTAATGCTGGCTTTACTAACGAAGATTATGAAAGATCTGGAGCTAAAGTAATTGAAGATTTAAATGAACTTTATAATAAATCGGACATTGTCTTAAAAGTCCAGAGACCAATAGAACATCCAAAGTTCGGTAAAAATGAACTAGAGATGATGAAAAAAGGAACATTGCTAATTACATTTATGTATTCCTTGCATTATCCAGAAGTTGCTAATCAAGCAGCTAAGCTTGGTATTAATGTAATCTCAATGGATGCCATTCCACGAACAACTCTTGCTCAACCTATGGATGCATTAAGTTCACAAGCAAATATTGCAGGATACAAAGCAGTTATTCTTGCAGCTAATTACCTTCATAAAATTTTCCCATTAATGATGACAGCCGCTGGTACGATTTCACCTGCAAAAGTAGTTATAATGGGAGCTGGTGTTGCGGGTCTTCAAGCACTCGGAACAGCTAAAAGACTTGGTGCAGTGGTTTGGGTTTCTGATATCAGACCTGCTGTTAAAGAAGAAGTACAAAGTCTTGGTGGAAAATTTATTGAAGTAGAAACTGACGAATCAATGCAGGACGAAGGAGGGTATGCTAAAGAAGCGTCACCAGAATTTTTAAAGAAGCAACAGGAATTGATCGCAAAACATGTTTCTGAAGCAGATATAGTTATCACCACGGCACTTGTTCCTGGTAAAAGAGCTCCACTCTTAATTACCGAAGAAATGGTTAAAAGTATGAAACCAGGTTCGGTTGTTCTTGATATGGCAGTTGAATTTGGTGGTAATGTTGAGATAAGCGAAAAAGGAAAAACAGTTAAGAAATATGGCATAACTATCATCGGCGAGCCAAATCTCCCAAGTCTTGTTCCTTACCATGCAAGCGAAATGTATGCAAGAAATTTGTTTAATTTAATTACTTATGCTTCTAAAGAAGGAAAATTCAACCATAATGTGGAAGATGAAATAATAGGTAAAGCAACGATTGTTAAAGATGGTCAGATAGTTCATCAAAGAACAAAAGAACTTTTAAATAATTAAGAAAGGATTTACTATGGATGGTACATTATTAATTTTAATATATGTATTTGTGCTGGCAATGTTTGTGGGCTTTGAATTGATTACCAAAGTTCCTCCAACATTGCACACCCCTTTGATGTCAGGTTCTAATGCAATATCTGGAATTACAATTGTTGGTGCTTTAATAAGTGCAGGTTTAGAAGAATATACAATCAGCACGATTCTTGGATTAGTTGCGGTTATTTTCGCCACTATTAATGTTGTTGGCGGTTTTTTGGTAACTGATCGAATGTTAAAAATGTTCAAAAAAAAGTGAGATAATGTATGAATATATTTATTGAAATTTCTTATTTAATTTCCTCAGTATTTTTCATTTTCGGAATAAAACTTCTCGCTTCACCAAAAACAGCAAGAAGAGGCAATTTTTTTGCTGCCATAGGAATGCTTATAGCTATTGTTGTGACTCTTTTCGATAAACATATATTAACTTATGAATGGATTATAATTGGTATTTTGATTGGGTCAATAGTTGGTTCATTAATGGCATTTAAAGTTCCAATGACAGGAATGCCACAGATGGTTGGTTTGTTAAATGGATTTGGTGGTGGTGCCTCAATGCTTGTGGCTCTTTCTGAATATTATAAAATATTAAATAAACTTACGGATAAAATCGAATTTACAACCTATGACACGGTAACAATTTCTTTAAGTATTTTAATAGGTTCAGTTACATTTACTGGTTCTCTTATTGCGTTTGGAAAATTACAGGGAATTGTTACTGGTAAAGTAGTTAAGTATCCTGGACAACATCCTTTGAATTTACTGTTACTCCTCTCTGTTGTTGCTATAGCAATATTTTTCACAATGAATCCTCAAGATGAAGTACTCATTCTTTCCATTGTTGGAATATCACTTTTGCTTGGTGTCTTGCTTGTTCTGCCAATTGGTGGTGCCGATATGCCAGTTGCTATTTCGTTGCTTAACTCCTATTCTGGTCTTGCTGGGGCGGCAACAGGATTTGTTCTAAATAATTATGAATTAATTATTGCTGGTGCTCTTGTTGGAGCTTCTGGAATTATTTTAACAAACATAATGTGTAAAGGAATGAATCGCTCTTTAATGAATGTCGTCTTGGGTGGTTGGGAATCTGCGGGTTCAAGTGGTCCTGCAGTTACAACGGTTAAAGGAAATGTAAAGTCAGTTGAAGCTGAAGAACTTGCTATGCTTTTTGATGCGGCAGAAAATATTATTATTGTTCCTGGTTATGGAATGGCAGTGGCACAAGCTCAACATGCAGTTAGAGATTTATTTAACATTCTTGAATCAAAAGGTAAAAATGTGAGATTTGCAATTCATCCAGTTGCAGGAAGAATGCCTGGTCATATGAATGTTCTTCTTGCTGAAGCCCAAGTTCCTTATGATAAACTTTATGCTATGGAAGATATTAATGATGATTTCCCAAATACTGATATTGCTTTTGTAATCGGTGCAAACGATGTGGTTAATCCTGCAGCACGTCATGACAAAAACTCACCAATTTATGGAATGCCAATCTTAAATGTAGACTTTGCAAAAACAGTAGTTGTTAATAAAAGATCTCTGAATGTGGGATATGCTGGTATTGAAAATGAATTATTCTTCTATCCAAATACATTAATGTATTTTGGTGATGCAAAAGAAGCGGTGAATAAACTTGTTCATGAATTGAAAAACTTGTAATAAATAACTTTAGTAAAATATTTTTTTCTTTGGCTGTCATATAAATCCTTTTATGACAGCCTTTTTTGTTTAATTTGAAATTTCTTCGAACATCTAAGGAATTTTTTGTTTAATCTATTTTTATTTGAATTAAAAAGAGTAACTCATTGAAAAATTGATTTAATTAAAGACGGAGGGAGCTGTCAAATAAATATTATTCTGTTCTGAAAACTTTCGAGGTCGAAATTAAAATAGACTCAAAATGACATCCCAAGCTTATTTCGGAATCTAAAAGATGCTGAAATAATGCTTAAATAAATTCAGCACAAGATTCAGCGTAACACTATTTTCATTCTGAACTTTTTTCAGAATCTAAAAATTCTCAAAATGTCATCCTGAACTTGTTTCAGGATCTTAAATTTCTCAGAATGTTATTCCGAACTTGTTTCAGAAATTAAATTGTTAAATTGTCATCCTGAACTTGTTTCAGAATCTTAAATATCTCAAATTGTCATTCTGAACTTGTTTCAGAATCTAAAGTTGAAAAATCATTCCGAACGTGTCTGTGAAACTATAGAATCTCAAAATGTCACCCTATCTTATTTCAGGATTCTTTTTTATTTGGTCATAAACCCTGAAACAAGTTCAGGGTGACTTATTAATGTATTAGAATTTATTTTAACAAAAACATTATTCCGAAATTGTTTCTGTATCTTAAAAGCCTCTCAAAATGTTATTCTTAACTTCTTTCAGAATCTAAATCCTTAAAATTTTCATTCTGAATTTGTTTTAGAAACTAATTCACGTTCTACTCCTTTTGAGTTGATTATTTAGATAATTGCAACTTAGAGACTGTCCAAAAATTGTCAATATGAACTTGTTTTGTATCTAAACTCTAAATTATTAGCTAAAAATAGAACCTGAAACAAATAAAGGTTGACAAAATAATATTTTTTTGCAGCCCCTAAGTTTTATTTAATTGTATTTTAAGAACTACTGAATAATTTTTAAATCATTTATACTTACAAAATTTTCAACTCTTTCACATACAACTTTATCTACAACTTTTTCTGGTGCGAGTAAATCTTTCAATGTTAACCTACTAAGAATCTCATCAATAACTCTTTGAACATTTTTCCAGACCGAACGGACTGAACAATCGGTGGAATTGGTGCAGATTGTAGAAATACCTGTGTAAGTATTGCAAAATTCGGATTCAAATAATTTGCCACCTAATGTATATAATATTTCTCGCAGTGTAATTTTCTCAGGAGGTTTTGTTAATCTGTATCCTCCGTTTTGACCTCTTTCCGCCTCTACAAGTCCACCGATTCTTAGTATCCTCAGAATTTTGGCTACATTTGCTTCGGATAATCCTTCAAGTTCACTTAGTTCTGGTATTGTTAGCCCGTTTTCATTTTCATTTTTAGCAATTTGAATTAAACATCTTAATCCATATTCTTCAATTGTGCTAAACTTCATTTCGTCTACTCATTGTTTGTTTAAAGGAATTGCTTGACCACATGATTTTGCATGAATTAATTGTTCATATTTCTCTTTTGGAATTGATGGACCGACTCGTTTACATACTTTATTGAAAAACTCTATTAATTCAGATGCAATTTGTTCAGGACTTCTGCCTTCAATTTGATAACGATGCATAATATAAATGACCTGACCATTCTTAAAGAGAGCTAACATAGGTGAGGATGGTGGGTAATCTTTAAGAAACTCATTCCTGATATAATCTACTGCATCTCTATCCTGTCCTGCAAAAGAGGTTAACAATTTATCAGGAATTAAATTATTTTGGAGAGCAAGTGAGACTCCAGGTCTAGCACTTCCTGCAGCACATCCACAGACAGAATTAATAAAAACAAGTTTTATTTCGTCATCGCTTTTTCTAAGATGAAATTCAACTGCTTCAGGTGTAAGCATTTCTTCAAATCCAACATAGATTAACTCATCTCTCATCCATTGAACTGATTCTGGATCATATAATGGGGCTTTCTTAACATCAAACATATTTTTTCTCCTTTTTATTAAGGGTTAAATAAATTTTTACTTTTCAATTAGAAAAAACCAAGTTTAATTTTTGCTACATCGGACATCATGTCTTTATTCCAGATGGGTTCCCAGACAATTCTTACTATTACATCTTTTACCCCAGGTAAATCTTTAATTTTTCTTTCAACTTCAAGTGGGAGTGAACCGGCAACAGGACAAGCAGGAGAAGTTAATGTCATATCAATTTCGACTATTCCATCCGGATGAATATCAATTCGATAAATTAATCCTAATTCATAAATATCAACTGGGATTTCTGGATCATAACAAGTTTTAAGAGTTTGAATAATGTCATATTCAAGTTGTTTCAGGTCTAAGTTTGGATTTTCCTGATTTTTATTTTCTTGATTTTGAATATTTGAATTCTTAATCTCTTCTGTTTTCTTTTCTTCCATATTTTACTCCGTTGTAGCAACTTCGGAATTGTTTTCCAGAGCATTAATAAGTGTATGCCAAGCTAAAGTAGCGCATTTAACTCTAACAGGAAATTCAGAAACACCAGTAAAAACAGCGAGTTTTCCCAAAGAGTTTGGATCAAAATTTTTATCAACTTTTCCTGTGATAAATGAATGAAATTGATTAAAAATATGTTCAACTTCCTCAATCGATTTTCCTTTAACGATTGAAGTCATAATTGACGCAGATGCTTTTGAAATTGCACAACCCGAACCTTCAAAACTTATTTCTTTAATTATTCCATCTTCAACTTTTAGATAAATATTAAAATGATCTCCACATAGTGGGTTATATCCTTCAGCAACATGAGTTGCATCAGGCATTTTATAGTAATTTTTTGGATGTTTTGAATGATCAAGAATTACTTCTTGATATAGTTCTCTTAAATCGGACATCAACTAAATACCTTTATTACTTTTTGTATTCCCTCAAATAGAAAATCAATTTCTTCTTTCGTGTTGTAAAACGAGAATGAAGCTCTTGTGGTAGCTGGAATTTTGAAATGTTCCATCACAGGTTGTGTGCAGTGATGACCAGTTCGAACAGCAATTCCTTCATAATCTAATATTGTTCCTATATCATGAGGATGAATATTATCAAGTATGAAAGAAATTATTGGACCTTTTTCTTTTGCTGTTCCGATAATTTTTAATTGTGGAATTTGTGAAAGTTTCTCGGTTGCATAAATTAATAACTCATTTTCATAAGAAGAGATTTGTTCGATACCAATATTAGTCAGATATTCTAAAGCTGACTTGAGCCCAATTGCTCCAGCAATGTTAGGAGTTCCAGCTTCAAATTTATACGGTAAATCATTGTAAATCGTTTTTGAAAATGTAACAGATTTGATCATATCTCCACCGCCCTGATAAGGAACCATCTGATCGAGCAACTCCTTTTTACCATATAAAACACCTATACCAGTTGGACCATAAACTTTATGACCTGAAAATACGAAGAAATCACATCCCAGATCTTGAACATCAATTTTACTATGCATAATTGATTGAGCACCATCTATGAGGACTGGAATTGCATAACTATGAGCTATATCAATAATTTGTTTTATAGGATTTATTGTACCAAGTGAATTTGAAATATGAACAACTGAAACAAGCTTAGTTTTTTCATTAAATAGTTTTTCATATTCATCAAGAATAAGTTCTCCATTATCATCAAAAGGTAAAATTTTAAGTTTTGCTTTTCTATCTTCACACATCAATTGCCAAGGAACAATATTGGAATGATGTTCCATTTCAGTAATTATAATTTCATCACCTTCAGAAATAAAAGTTTTACCAAAGGAATAAGCTACTAAATTAATTGCTTCTGTTGTTCCTCTTGTAAAAACGATTTCTTCTGTGGATGTTGCATTTATAAAGTTTTTAACAGTTTCACGAGAATTTTCGTATTCATGAGTGGCAATTTCACTTAAATAATGAACACCACGATGAACATTTGAATTTTCATGCTCATAATATTTTTTAATTCTTTCAATTACACAGCTTGGTTTCTGAGTTGTGGCGGCATTGTCAAAATATATTAAGTTTTTCCCACGAACCCGAGTGTTAAGAATAGGAAAGTCTTCCCGAATTTTTTGAGCATTAAAATTTACAGCAATTTTTTTTGAATTATTCATTTATCCAGCTTTTGTAAAATTTGATTCATTTGTTCGATGACAAAATCACTGACTTTATTTCTTAGTGGTTCAAATGTCATATTATATAAAACCTCGTTTGCAAAAGCATTAACTAAGAGTGAACGAGCATTCTTTTCATCTATTCCTCTTGATCTTAGATAAAAGAGAGAGTCTTCATCAATCTGCCCAACTGTTGCACCGTGTGTACATCTGACATCGTCCGCAAAAATCTCGAGCTGTGGTTTTGTATCAATCTTAGCATTTCCTGAGAGCAAGAGATTTTTGTTCGATTGATAAGCATTTGTTTTTTGAGCTCCTTTTCTTACGATAATTTTGCCATTAAATACACCACGAGAATTTTCTGCGAGTATCCCTTTATAAAATTCATTACTCAAACAATGCGGTTTAGCATGATCGACCAGAGTATGGTTATCAACATGCTGCTTATCTTTTACAAAATATAATCCATAAAAATGGCTTTCAGCTCCTTCGCCATCTAATACTATATTGATATCATTTCGAGTTATTAATCCACCAAATGTAAAATTGTGAGAAGTGAAATTTGAATTTTTTTCTAATTGAGTTTGAATTTTCCCAATATGATAACTTGATAATGATTCATTCTGGAATTTGAAATGTTCCAAAAAAGAATTTTCGGAGATAAAAATTTCTGTAATTGTGTTTGTAAAATTGGGAATGTTTTTTAATGAAATAAAAGTTTCAATTACTCTTGCTTTTGAATTATTACCAACTACAATTAAGTTACGAGGATTAATTATTTGTTCTTCTTCACCAGACTGAATAAAAATAACAACAATAGGTTCATCTTCGATTGTGTTATCTTTCACATTAAGTAGAATGCCATCACTAAAGAAAAGATTATTTAATGCATTAAAACCATTTTCAATTTGTGCATATTTGTTGAAATGATTTTGAATTATTTCTGTTTTTTCTTTTAATGCTTTTTGGAGTGGTAGAAGTTCTAGATTTTGACTTTTCTGGGCATTGCTTAATTGTTCTATAAAATGTCCATCGATAAAAACGAGTTGTAAGGAAGAGAGATTGGAAATAATTTGATCGCTTTCAATGGCTCTTTTTGATTTTTCGATTATTTCACTGTTTTTCCAATACTCCGTTAAGTTTGATGGTTTGAAATTTTTCTCAATTATCTGGATAATGTTTGTGTATTTCCAATCTTCAACTTTTTGAGTTGGAAAACCAATATCAATTAACTTTTGTAATGAAATCTTTTTTATAGTTTTTATGAAATCAGGAATTGAGCCATTATTATGTTGTTCCAGAATTTCAAAATTTTTTAAATACCATTCACTTACATCAATCTTATTCTTTTTAATAATGATCTCAGCCATATTTTTCTCCTTATTATACGGTTACTTTATCTTCTGATTTTAACCAATCGTAACCTTTCGCTTCAAGTTCTAATGCCAGTTCTTTATTTCCAGATTTAACAATTCGTCCGTTATAAAGAACATGAACGAAATCAGGTATGATATAGTTCAAAAGTCTTTGATAATGTGTAACAACTATAATTGCTCTATCACTCATATCCTGTCTTAAAAGATTTACTCCATTGGCTACAATTTTCAAAGCATCGATATCAAGACCAGAATCGGTCTCATCGAGAACAGCAAGTTTAGGTTCAAGCATTAACATTTGAAAAATTTCATTTCTTTTCTTTTCACCACCAGAAAAACCTGCATTAACAGAACGACTTAACATTTCCTCTGTCATTTCAAGCAATTTCATCTTCTCACGCATTAGAGAGAGAAATTCCATAGCGTCCAATTCTTCTTCTCCGCGTGCTTTCCTGATTTCATTAATTGCTGTTTTTAATAATGTAGCATTGCTAATTCCTGGAATTTCAACTGGATACTGGAAAGCCAGAAAAATTCCAAGCTTGGCTCTTTCTTCTGGTGGAAGTTCTAAAAGGTTGATATCTTTATACCATATTTCACCAGAAACAATTTCATAACCTTCTTTACCGGCAATTACATTAGCGAGTGTACTTTTACCTGAACCATTAGGACCCATTATGGCGTGCACTTCGCCTGTGTTAACTTCTAAATTTACACCTTTAAGAATTTCTTTATCTTCTACCTTTACAACAAGATCTTTAATTTTTAACATTTTTCTTCTTTCCTTTCTTACTTTTTGTTTAACCTACACTACCTTCGAGACTTATACTAAGTAACTTTGAAGCCTCGACTGCGAATTCCATTGGAAGTTCTAAAAAGACTTCTTTGCAATATCCATTTACAATAAGACTAATTGCATCTTCCTTTGAAATCCCTCTTTGATTTAAATAAAAAATTTGATCTTCTCCAATTTTTGATGTAGTTGCTTCGTGCTCAACACGTGCAGTGGGATTGTTTACTTCAAGATAGGGGAATGTATGTGCACCACATTTATCGCCGATTAGGAGAGAATCACATTGAGAGAAATTTCTTGCATATTCTGCATTAGCAGTAATTTTGACAAGTCCTCGATAAGAATTATTTGATTGACCAGCGGAAATTCCTTTTGAAACTATTGTACTTCTTGTATGTTTTCCTATGTGGATCATTTTTGTGCCTGTATCAGCTTGTTGTCTGTTATTTGTAACGGCAACTGAATAAAATTCACCAATAGAATAATCACCCTGAAGGATAACGCTTGGATATTTCCATGTAATGGCTGAACCTGTTTCAACTTGTGTCCAGGAAATTTTAGAATGTTTTCCTTTTGCCAATCCTCGTTTAGTAACAAAGTTGAATATTCCACCTTTACCTTCTTTATCCCCAGGATACCAGTTTTGAACGGTTGAATATTTAATTTCTGCATTATCCAGAGCAATTAATTCTACAACAGCAGCATGTAACTGGTTTTCGTCTCGGATTGGAGCTGTGCAACCTTCAAGGTAACTAACATAACTTCCTTCATCAGCTATTATTAAAGTTCTTTCGAATTGACCAGTTTCATTAGCATTAATTCTAAAGTAAGTGGAGAGTTCCATTGGACAACGAACACCTTTTGGGATGTAAACAAAAGATCCATCTGAAAAGACTGCTGAATTTAATGCAGCGAAAAAATTATCAGTTGGTGGAACAACTGAGCCAAGATATTTTCTTACTAAATCAGGATATTCTTTGATTGCTTCTGAAATAGAACAAAAGATAATTCCAAGTTCTGCGAGTTTTTCTTTGTAGGTTGTTGCAACACTAACGCTATCGAAAACAGCATCAACAGCAACACCTGCTAATCTTTTTTGTTCCTCCAGTGGAATGCCAAGTTTTTCAAATGCTTTGATAAGTTCTGGATCAGCTTCGTCGAGACTTTTTAGTGGTCTTCTTTTAGGGGCTGCGTAGTATCTGATATCTTGGTAATCTATAGGTGGATAATAAACATTTGCCCAGTGTGGTTCTTCCATCTTCAACCATGAATGATATGCTTTAAGTCGCCATTCAGTCATCCATTGTGGTTCACCTTTTTTTTCTGAAAGCATTCTTATTATATCTTCATTCAATCCCTTTGGAAAGGTTTCCATTTCAATATCTGTATAAAAGCCGTATTTATATTCCTGCTGTGCTATTTGATTGATATCAACTGATTCGTTTGGCATTTAATCCTCCATCATTATAAAATTTTATGATTTAGTTGTACAAGTTTAGAGAATCTTTACAAATTTGTCAAGATTACTTTATACATATAACACAATGAATAAGAAAATAATTCCCTTTTTATTATAAACCTAAAAAATTACAGACTTGAAAAGTTATTTTATCATTATTGAGAATGTATTGAAAATTTTCAGCTTTTTTTGTTGATTTTTCAACTTTTTTGTGTGGCATTCATTTTGAGTTAGATTAAACAATTGAGTTCTCTTATAAGTTGAATTTACTACCCTTATCTGTGTTACCCTTATTGCCCTCCACTAAAACGTAACTCTACACTGCCAGGGTTTGCCCTCCACCCTGGCAGTTCTTTTTTTAAACCATTTTTATCCTAAAAAAATTCTATCTACAAGCTTTAAATCTATTTTTTCAAATAATTTTTTATCAAATCTTAAACCTGAGGAAGCTTTAATTGTACTTTCATCAAATTTGATCACTTTCTCCCTAAAAGCCAGTAAAAACGATGGAATACCCTTTTTCTTTGCCAGAGTTAGAAGTTTTTTTGTCTTGATTTTATTAATAAACCATTTATTGTCTAATATTTTATCAGCACCAATGATTATTAAATCCACACTGTTTAAAACTTTTTTCATTTCCCTATCTTTAATTAGATGTACTTTTATTTTTAATTTTTTCAATTTTTGATAAAGTATGATTCCTTCACTTCCAGGTTTTGATTCAAGAACAAAAATTTCAGGGCGATAATTTTTTTGTTGTATTAATCTGATTATATCAAAAACAGTTTTACTGTTTGAAATTGTGAGCACCTTAATTTCAACTTTGAGTTTTTTATTTAATTTATTAAAAATTTTTTCAAGCCTCTGATAATTTAAGTTTAGAATTTTTTTTATTTCCCATTTCAAAATAGAAAGGTTCTTTTTATGAATGATTTTTTCAATTTCTATAAGAGTATGTTGAATAATCTGGAAAGTTTGAAAATTTTTACGAAAAAGTTCTATTAAAAATTCTAAAGTTTTTTTTGAACGAATACGAAGAAAAAGTTTTAGAATCTTCTCATTTAATTCTAAACTACCTGAAGAATAATCGAAAAGAATTTCTTTTATGCTTTCAGCTAATTTAGGGTTAATAAATTGCGGGAGTTTAAGTGTAGATTTTCCGAGCATTAAAAAGATTCTGAATAAATTTTTAATCCAGATAGTGAGATAATTTCTTTTTAAGAATTGCGATAGCTTTATTAATCTGATTTTTAACTGTTTGTAAAGAAATTTCTAAAGTTTCTGAAATTTCTTGGTAAGTCAAATTGTGATATCGACTCAAGATAAAAACAGCACGACAACGGTTAGGTAGTGATTCAATAGCTTTCTGGATATCATTTTCAAAGAAATAAGCAGAATATTCATCTTCGGGATTTGATATAAATTCCTTATGAGTTTCTTCATCATCTAAATTATAATATGAGACCTGATCAAGTCGATTCAGGTAATTTAAAGTGACATTCTTTGCAATTCTAAAAAGATAATAATTAGGTGATATAGCAGGATTTAATTTTTCAATTGATTTATAAAAGTTAAGAAAAGTATCTTGAGTTAAATCCAGTGCAGCCTCCCTATCAAAAGTCATATGGTAGATAAATCTAAATACATCATTATAATTATCATAGAAAAACTCTTTAAAGGCTTCTTTATCGCCTGCGATAATTTTTTCGTTAAATGTTAGATGGTATTCTTTATATTTATTCATTACTCTTTTTAAATTCTTATTAAAAGTTCCTGAAAAATTTAGAATAAAGCAAATATACAGTTGATTGTCTATTCAAGAAAATTAAAAGCTGTGAGGAATATTAAGTTCTCTCACAGCTTTTTTTAATGAATAAAGAAACTATTTAATATAAACTAATTTTTTAATAGCAGTAAAATTTCCTGCAATCATCTTATAAAAATAAACTCCACTTGTGATTCCAAGTTTATTTGCATCTATTTGAATCTCATAATTTCCAGCATCTTTTTCTTCACTTATAAGATTAATTATTTCTTTACCAAGTGAGTTGTATAATTTTATTGTAACAAAAGTTTTTTCTTTTAGTGAGAATGATATTTTTGTGGTAGGATTAAATGGGTTGGGATAATTCTGACCTAATTCATAATTGTATGAATATAATTTTTCGTTAACATTAGTAAGTTTTCCAAATTTTATTGCAAATTTGGTGATCGATCCATTGTGATTAAATTGATAGGTATTTGTTGATTTCATATCAATAGTTCGATTATTTGTAATATCAATTAGCAAGAATGAATACATTTCAAGGTAATCGGGAGGAAAGATTTCAGACAAATTATCCCAGCTTATTCTTGATTGTTCAGCTTTTCTGGAAGCAAATTCAAAATCCCAATTATAAGTTTGATTTGGAATAAATTTTCTTACATCGGATAAGTATTTAGTGAAAAATGGATGCCAGTTATTTCGTTTGAAATAAATTTCTACAGCACTATCGTTAGGGAAAATTGGGGGTTTCGCATTATCAAATCTATTGTCAAATTCAGAGGAAGCAAGTTCATTTAAACCAAAATAGAATAAGTTATCTTTCGAAATTGAATTTTGTGCTGAGAGATGTACAATCCAATTTCTTTCGTCCCTGAAATCGGATTTAATTTTAGGTGGATTTCCAAAGGTTTGGTTTTTTACAAATTTTAATTCTAATCCTGATCTTAAAGCAGCGAACCAGTATCCATAGAATTGATCAAGAGTATCGATCGAAACATAAGAATTAGTTGAGTTTGCAAAAGAGAATAAATTACCCTGTACCCATCCTCGATTAACTGCCGAATCGAGTGAAATGATTTCAGCTCCACTTTTAATTAAGAGGTTAGCTTTTCGTAAATCTTTAATGTAAAGATGAGAGATAAGATTCCATCCATTTTCAAGTGCAATAGTTGTATCTGATAGAACGGGCATACCCGTAATGGAGAAATTCAATGAGTCATTTAGACCAAGCCAGTAAGCTTTACCGATAAGAACCGAATCAGCACTTACATAACTGCCATTGGAAAATTTGAACAAGATAAAATTTGATGTAAATGGTGAAAAGATTGAATCTTTTGATGGATTAGAAGGATAAAGGGGAAGACCAATTAGATTCCAACCAGGAGAAAATTTTTTTCTTAAAGTTGGTTTAATTCCTGTTCCCAATAAGTTAATTATAAAATTTGGTGAATCCGGATCATTACTGGTAATTGTTAAAGTTCCAGAATTCATTCCTAATTGATTTGGTGAAAACTTTAATGTAAGATTTGTACTACCTCCAGCTGGAATATTGATTGGAGTTACAGCACCGATAACAGAAAAATTACCAGTAACTGATAAGTTTGAAATAATTAAAGTTTCGAGACCACTGTTCACAATTGTCAAAGTCTTCGATGAATCATATTCAAGTTTAACATTTCCAAAATCTAAACTTGAAGGTGCTACAATATTGGGTACATATTTACCAATTATTAATTTGAAGTTTCTTGTACCTCCCAGACCGGAATTGTACAAATAGCTGCCTTGTGTTTTAATGTTATGAAGTTGATTGTTAACGAGGTCTTTGATGTAAATATCATAATTTGGAGGAACGTCAGAAAATTCTGAAACCGATAACGTTACTTCTGAATTTGTTTTGTCTGTAGAGACAATAAAATCCCAATATACAGTTGATGTATCAAGTAGTTTATAAGATTGAATATCACGATAGAAATATGGACCCAAAGGACTTGACCAGTCGGTGTGTGGAAATGCTAAATAAACATAATTTGATGGTGGTGCTGGTGGTTTATCTAAGTCAACATTTTGAACATAACCGTCTGTTGCATTAAGTGCCATACCTGCGAAATTATTATTGTCATTAAGTCCTGCAGTGGCTATTGAAGCCCCAAGTCTTACATCCCATTTTAAGAATTCTTTATTATCATAATTAACTGGAGCATTAGGAGAAATTCCATTTGTTAATTCAAAACCATACCAGTGGTCAAAGTAACCTGGATTTTTGTAACCATCGCCGTTGCGTAATGAATTATCGGGAAAACTGGCATATGTCCATTCACCACCGCTTTGTTCATTTATGAAATATCCAAGGATATAAATTTTTTCTGGATTGTTTAAACGTGTTTTTGGAATTTGGATTTCAATAAAGTTTGAGGTGTTGTTATCAAAAATGTTCATATTGTGAGGTGATACATCAACCCAGTTTGAACCATTGAAATATTTTAATGCATTATATCCACCATCAGTTCGAATTTGGATCATATAATCAGCTCTAAATGGAAGAATCCAATTTTGTGTATTAAAACCTATGGCATTCTGAGTTCCATTACCACTAGTTGGATTTAAATTAGCATCGGTATCAATGTAAAATACAATCCACTTGGTGGAGCTCTGTCCACTTCCAATATCATAACCGGAATAACCTAGATATAAATTGTTTTCATCCCATGTTGCATAAGCAACATAACCCGAAGAAGATGTTGAGAAAGTCTCGTCCGATTGAAAATCATTATTACCATCAATAATTATGGTATGATATGTAGTTGCAAATAAAATACCCACTGTAAATATTATAGTTATAGCTGGAAGAATTTTTTTCATCTTTCACCTCACTATTTTTATTTGATTAAAATAATTTTTTTCATTTGAATGATTTCGTCTGTTTTAATTCTTACAAAATATATCCCACTGGCCAGTTTAGATGAACCTATTAAAAATGAATAAGAACCTGATTTGACTTTATCATTAAATATTAAATCAACTTCTTTTCCAATCAGATCATAAATTTTTATTTCAAGATTTGTTTCTTTGTTTAAGTTAATATCAAGTTTTGCCTTTGAATTAAAAGGATTGGGATAAATGTTAGAACTTAAAAAATTATTTGGATTAGAATTAGTATTTTTTATTTCTTCTATGGAAGAAATAACAACTGTTGGATCTGGAATACCGTCTCCATCTTTGTCAATCTCTGCCATGTATAGAGTAATTAATGAATCAGGTCCCTGATAAAGAGTATCATTTCCTGGAGGACATAAATCGATATCACAATTTGAAGGAGCTGCATCTCCGCCCCCCCAATTTTCTCCACCAGAGATAACAGCAACAATTTTGAGTTTCGTATAAGGTGGAACCAATCCCGGTCCAAGTCCAAAAATAGAATTCCAGGATATTGCAACTTCAGCTTCCGTTGAACCAGCTCGTGAACAAAATGATGATATCTCAAATGAGTTAGAGTCTTTAATCTTAAAAATTCTTGGTTTTTCTCTGTTCCATGCTGCAATCATCAGATCTATATTATCTTCCTGTTTAAATCTGAAGTTTCTTGGGAAAGCCCCCATGTAGCCATAATAACTATTGAAATTGGTTTCGCCACCATCAATACCAGTATCAATAAATATTTGTAGAGTATTATTAACTAGAGTATATTTAGCACCAAGGTACATACTATCTGCATCATATGTAAAAAACAAATCGTAAAATTCGTTGACCAATGTCCATCTTGAATCGTTATCAGGGTCATCAACAATAAGCCACTCCTCACGCCAATCTTCTTGACCAATAGTAATTCTTCCATCAATTTTTGGTTTTGCATATGTATAAATAACAGAATCCTTCTTTGGTTTAATGTTTAAATAAAATGAAGAAGTATCTGCTCCACCTTTTGAATCATAAACTCTGAAAATAATAAAATATTTTCCAGTATCTTCAGGAGAAGGAATACCAGCCATTAATCCAGTTAAAGTATCGAGTCCAAGCCAGTATGGTCTTTGAATAAATGAATAAAACAAAGTGTCATTGTCTAAATCATATGCAACAATTTGTCTTTCAAATCTTTGTGTTGCATAAGAAGTTGTATCTGATAATGGAGAAATTATTGGGAAATGATTCAAGTAAACAGTAATTGAAAAAGTGTCGGCATCGAATCCACCTTTGTTATCCATAACATTGATAATAATATTTCCATAAAAACCAGTGTCTGTTATTTGAGGCGTGCCAGATAAAAATCCAGATGAATTAAGATTTAACCAATTTGGTTTATTTTGAATGGTGAAAAACAATTCATCGTTATTTACATCACTTGCAATAATCTGATAACTAAACTTAGAAAATGTATAAGCATTCAAATTCCCAATTTTCTGTAAAACAGGGGAATGATTAATCGATTGAGAAGTATCGGCAACATAAATTGTGAAACTTCTGGGAGGCGCGCCTAACTTTATTCTGTTTTTTGTTCCACCTGGTTTTGGACCTACTACTACTTTATTTTCATCTTTCCCAGAATAATCTTTATATACAGTGCCAATCGGAGATTCTGTGTCAACCCAAACATCAATTCTATGTACAGGATTATCATTAAGTACAAGATAACCACCAATTTGATGTTGCCATCCATTTCTTCGAGCAACATAGATATCTCTTGCAAGTAATTCTTGGTCTTGATTGCCATCCTGTCTTACATACCATGGGTCAAGTCCATTTCTTAAAGTAGTATTTCCACCTAAAAATTTATGGCGAATAAAGATCAAAGTATCAATCAAAGAACCTAATTGATAATCAAAATAATCTTTAAAGAAGACAAGAGGTCTTCCCTCAGAAAAGATAATGTAAGCGTATGCAAGATGCTTATCACGAAAGATGGGAGAGTGTCCACCGACGGCTGTATCAATTGTGCCATCCCATCCCATTCGATCGAAATCATGATTTTCAACAAAAGTTGAGACATTAAAACCTGACATTCCTTTACCAAAAATCAATCCTGCATAATCAAGTTGGCGCATGTCAAAACTACCAGAAGCATTATTACACATATCAGCTAAAGTGTATCTTAAAGGAAAATCGAGGAATGAAACCTGACCGGCTCCAAGATAAACAAGTTGGTTGTAATAATTTCTTATTTCATCGCCATTACCAATATATTCAGCCACGAGATAAGACGAAGGGAAAGCTTGATTTGAAAATTGAGAGATGAATAATGGGTTTATGTGTTTAACAGCATCTAATCGAGCACCATTAAAGCCAAAGTAATTTTTTAGATATTGTCCCCAAACGATTAAACTATCTCTAACATCTGGACAGTCGGTGCAATTGTCATTTGCGAATGAGAAAAAATTATCATTGTACGGTGGAGATTGGTTGCAATTATTATTTTCACTTGGATTAAATGAATTAGCGTTCTTGGGAAATCGTTTGCTGCCGAAAGGATAATTAAAGATAAGATATGCTGAGTCAGTTCTGCAATTATTCTTTGATTTTAGTTCACCACCAGCGGTATGATTTAAGACCACATCGACATAGACATCTAATCCAAGTGATTTAAAAGTTTGGATCATGCTTTGTAATTCTAATTTACTTCCAAAACGAGTCTTTATTGAACCTTTTTGATAGAAATCCCCGAAATCGTAGTGATCGTAAATATCATATCCCATGGAAAAACCGCCACCTGCACCTTTGGATGGTGGAGGAATATATATTGCAGAAAAACCAGCACTTTTAATTTTTGTTGCGAGCTTAGTTAAACTATCCCACCAAACACCACCAGGTACAACATTCCAGTAGAAACCTTGCAAGTAAGTATCGCCTGAAGGTGTTTGTGAATTTGCATGATTAATTAAAAACAAAAACAAACCCACTACCAATATTGTTTTATATTTCAGCATTATTTGTGACCTTTGTAAATTATACTTAACTAACTTAAGTTAATAAATAATACAAATAGTGTAAATAGAATAAAATGTAATAGCATCTTAAAGATAGAATGGTGAGACAATTTGAAGTATAAGTATATATTCAATTTTGTAGCATAAGTCGTTGCTCGAGAAATTAATTTGTGTAATTATTGTGAATGCAAAAATTTTTATAAATAACGGAGTTATTGATGAATCAAAATAAATTTTCATTTGATGTTGTTGTTGCTGGTGGAGGTATTGCTGGGATTTGTGCTGCTATTAAAGCTGCAAGAGAAGGTGCGAGTGTGGTTTTAATTGAACAATATGGATTTCCGGGTGGAATGTCTACAGCTGGCATGGTTTCCCCATTTATGAAACATTCCATAGACAATGAAATTCTTGTTCGTGGTATTTTTGAAGAGCTTGAGATTGAGATGAGAAAAAGAGAAGGAATGATTGATAATGGCTTTTATGCCAGTGCATTTAGATCGGCAGCTTTCAAGTTACTTAAAGATGCAAAAGTAAAAGTTTTGCTTCATGCTTTACTAACAAGAGTAAATCGTGCAGGTGATAGAATTGAAAGTATTAATGTTGTAGTTTTTGGTGAGGAGTTTGAGATAGAAGGGAAAGTTTTTATTGATACAACCGGAGACGCACAAATTGTTTATTCAGGTAATTTTCCCTGGATTAAAGGTGACGAAGAGACAGGTAAACTTCAAGCACTTACTTTATTTTTCAGAATGGGGGGTATTAATTTTAATAGAGCTTTAGAATATGTAAAGAATCACAAAGAGGATTTCTTTTCCTGGATGACTTATGATTTTGACTTAAACAAAATTATTTCAGTAGCTGGTTATTTTAGTATAGTGAAGAAAGCAATCGAAGAAAAAAGATTATCAGAAGATATTAATTACATCTTTTATACTACACTACCAAATTCTGGAGAGGCATCGTTCAATACTTCTAATATTCTTGATCTTGATGGTTCTACTTCGTTTGACTTAACAAAAGCCGAATTAATAGGTCGAGAACAGGCCTGGCAGGTTGTTAGAGTTCTTCAAAATGATGTTCCGGGTTTTGAAAATTCCTATTTGATTGAAACAGCAATTCAAGTTGGAGTAAGGGAAACAAGAAGAGCGATTGGAGATTATGTTATTACTGAAGATGATATTTTGTCCTGTAAAAAATTTGATGATTCAATTGCAAGGGGTAGTTATGGTATCGATATTCATGGTCAGAAAGATGAACAGAGTCGATTAGACGAAATGCCAGAGAATGATTTTTATGAAATACCAGTAAGATCGCTTATCGTTCGAGATGCAGATAATTTACTGGTTGCCGGAAGATGTCTTTCAGCAACTCGCAAAGCACATGGAGCTCTTCGTATTATGCCAACTTCTGCTGCAATGGGTGAAGCTTGTGGTGCTCTTGCTGCTTTAGCAGTTAAAAATAATTTATCTATAAGGAAAGTGCCAGTTCAAAAATTACAGGAAAGAATTAAACACAATCTTTCAAAAAGATTTTTTGTTTAGGAAATTGAAAGCCAATTTTTATTGTTTAGTATGAATTATTACTTCATTTTTAATAAACCATACCGTGTTTTGTGTCAATTCAGTCCAGTTGAAGGTAAAGCTACTCTCAGTGATTATCTTTCTTTACCTAAAGATGTTTATCCAGTTGGCAGGCTTGATTATGATTCAGAAGGGTTACTTTTATTGACAAACGACGGATTGCTCCACCATAAGCTTATTGATCCAAGATTTGAGCACTCACGAACATATTTTGTTCAAGTTGAAGGAATTCCTGATAAAACTTCATTGATTAGATTATCTGATGGGGTAGTAATTGAAAAAATAAAAACTAAGAAAGCAAATGTAAGATTACTGGAAAATGAACCTGAACTATGGGAAAGAATTCCACCAATTCGTTTCCGGAAAAGTATTCCCACTTGCTGGCTGGAAATTGAATTATTCGAGGGTAGAAATCGTCAAATCAGAAAAATGACAGCTGCTATTGGATATCCAACATTAAGATTAGTTAGAGTTAAAATTGAATTTCTCGAAGTATTTGGATTAAAGCCCGGTGAATTTAGAGAATTAACTAAACAGGAAATTTTCGATTTGAAAAAGATTTGTGGATTGAGTAAGTAGTTTGTTTAATTTCTAAAACATTAAAAAATAATCATTTTTGAAAATTATTTGAGAAAAAATTTTTAAACTCAACTAAATTCAATTAAGTCATATCTTGTAATTATATCTACAATCCTGCCAAAATCATTAACTAAAACAGCGTTATCATTTTTAAGAACTTCTTTCACCTTATCAATATCTGTTTGAGAATCAAGGACAATTAAAGACTCATCCATCACATCCTTTACAACTGAATTTTTTAGAGAAGGATTTTCAATTAATTTCATTAATAAACGATTTTCACGAATAACACCAACCGATTTACGATTTTCAATAACAGGAATATTTGAAAACCCAGTCGAAGAAATCAATTCAAGTGCTTGAGAGACTTTATCATCAGGTTTTAATGTAATAAGTGTATTGTAACCTTTAGCTTTCTTGATTTCTGATAAATCTTTTAATGTTCTTGGCTTGTCAATTAATAGACGGTGTTCTCTTAACCAATCATTATTATAAAATTTTGAAAGATATCTTTCACCTGTATCGCATACAATAAAAACAATTACATCATCCTCGGAGAGATCTTTTGCAATTGATAATGCAGCGTATAAATTAGTCCCAGTACTACCACCAGCAAATATTCCTTCTTCGCGTGTAAGTTTTCTTGCATAATTAAAGGAATCTTTATCAGAGACATTAATAATTTCATCAATAACACTAAAGTCAACATTTTCTGGAAGACAATCCTGCCCGATACCTTCAACAAGATAGGGAGAACCTTTTGTTAATTCACCAGTTTCCTTAAAAGTCTTAAAGATTGAACCAAAAGGATCTGCTCCAATCACTTTTATTTTTGGATTTTTCTCTTTCAAAAATTTTCCTGTGCCACTTATTGTTCCACCAGTTCCAATTCCTGATACAAAATGGGTTATTTTACCATCTGTTTGATTCCAAATCTCTGGACCGGTTGTTCTGTAATGAATATCGGGATTTGATTTATTTGAATATTGATAAGCGAAAAATGAATTTGGAATTTCTTGATGTAATCTTTTAGCGACATTCACATAATAATCAGGATCACTTGGTTCTAATAATCTTGGAACAATAATCACTTCAGCACCGAAGGCTTTTAGATAATTTATTTTTTCATTACTGACTTTATCTGTTACAACAAAAATACATTTATATCCTTTGACAGCTGCAGCAAGTGCGAGTCCAATTCCCGTATTGCCACTTGTAGCTTCAATTATTGTCCCACCAGCTTTTAATAATCCTTTTCTTTCTGCATCTTCAATCATGGCAATTCCAATTCGATCTTTTACACTTCCACCGGGATTTGCCGATTCAAGTTTTGCAAAAATTTGTGGTTTTAATCCTCGATTGACCTTATTTAGTTTTATTAATGGTGTATTCCCGATTTGTTTTAATATATTCTCTTTATAATTCATATGCTAAAATCCTTGAAATATCCGATTCACTCTTTGGGATTTTTTTGTTGTTAATGTGAAACGAACTCTACTCAATAACAATTTAATGAAGGCTTAATTAGTAAAAAAGTGTAAATACTTGCTCTTTGTTAGGATTATTTTCTCGATAAAAATTTCTTAAATCTTTATTAAATTTTTAATAATTAAAATTGATTTTCAAAACGCAATTAGATATTATAGATTTCAGATGAAAAGATTACTTATTATTTTTCTAATTACTTCCAGCTCCCTATTTTCTCAATTATATTATTTCCATTATTATAATTCTAGCAATGGACTATCAAATACTTCGATTACTTGCTTATCACAAGATAATAAAGGCTATATCTGGATTGGTACTACCTCAAATGTTTTTCGTTATGATGGGTATAGATTTGAAGAAGTTAGTTTATGGAATAACGAGCTCAGGACAGAAATTAGTGGTCTGGCTGAATTGAAAAATCAAATGTGGATTGCGACTTCAACAAAAGGGCTATTTGTAATAAATTCAAACAAACAGATTATAAATTTAAATCAGCGTCTTGCTTATCTTCCAAAAAAAATAAAAGTTCTTAAAAAGGATGGTGGTAGACTTTTAATGATTTCGGAGAATAATGAATTTTACATAGCCCATAGTGATTCTGAAGTAACTAAAATACTTGTTGATGCATTACTTCCACAGACAAATTTTAACGATATCGTTGCAATTGATAATGGTTATGCCATAGCTTCTGATGAAGGTTTAATAATATTTCAGTACAACAGGATAAAATATAAATTCAGTCAAGATAATTCTGGCAAACCTATTAGAGTAGAAAGATTATGTCTTGATAAGAATAACAATATTGTTTATGTCACTTCAAGTGGTAAAATTTACAGGATCGAAAATTTTCATCCTGTGGAATTACATAATTCAACAAGTAACTATTCTAGATTTTCGTTGCTTGTTGATCGCTCAAATTCAATATGGGCTGGATTTGATGATGGTGTTTTTCATATTGAAAATAAACGAAAAGATTTTATTAGTTATTCAAATGGGTTACCCCATCAAGTAGTTACATCAATATTTGAAGATCGTGAAGGGAACATTTGGATTGGTACTTTAAACGGAATTGCTAAACTTAACTCGCTTGCAATCAAAAATTATCCATCGCTTTTTCCAAAGGTAACTTCATCTATTCATAAAATTCTTAAAAACGATAAAGGTTTTGAAGTTTTCTCCGGTGAAGGTATCTCGATCTTTAATTCGAATTCGCTCTCATTTTCAAATTATAGTTTTAATTCTTCCGGTATTATTGTTAACGATGTGATTGAATCTCCTTTAGGACAGAAGCTCATTGGAACAAACAATGGACTTTATGTTTTTCAAGGAAATAAATTGTTTTTATCCCCTCTTAATTCCCAGATCAATTCTAGAAAAATTTTATCACTTGCAAAAGACTCAGAAAATAAAATTTATGTTGGAACAGATTCAGGTGTTTTTATTTTTAAGGGGATCAAATTAATAGATTATCTTTCTATCGATAATATACTTCCTTCAAATGAAATAAATTCGATTCTTGTGACAAAATCGGGTGATATATTTATAGGTACAGATAATGGGCTTGTTAAATATTCTGAAGGTGCTGTAACTGTTTTAAGAACTGGAAATGGTTTAATAAATAATCATGTAACCTCTTTAAGCGAGGATTATGATGGTAGGATATGGATTGGTACGAAGAGAGGATTGTCATCTTTCAAAAATGGGAGGTTCAATAATCTCATACCCAAAATCGGTGGATATACCATAGATCAAGTAAATGATGTAATTCCTGTTGCTCAAAACGAAGTCTGGGTCGCAACTACTAAAGGAATTTTTATCATTAAAAATGGATTAGAATATTCTTCATTAACGGCAAGAGATGGTCTACTTTCAGACTATATTAAAGATCTTGAGTATGATAAACAAAATGGAATTGTTTTTATTGGAACAAATTCTGGTTTAACTATAATTGAATTAAAATATTTCAAACGAAATACTTTTACTTATAAAATTTATTTCACTGGTTTTTCAACTAATAAAAGAACATATGATTTAGATAATATTAAAATTTCTCAAGATGAAAATGAAATCAAAATTGATGTTTCAATTTTTTCATTTTATGATGAGAAGAGAGTTATATATCGTTACAAGATTAAAGAATTTGAAGATAATTGGAATTATCTTACCAATTCGAATGAAATCAAATATAAAGACCTTTCACCAGGTAAATATACTTTGATCGTTGAAGCCTCAGTTGATGGTTTAAACTGGTTAAAGAACTCAAGTGAATTAAAATTTGAAATACAATCTGATTTCTTAAAACATTTTATGCTCTACGGTAGCATCTTTTTTGCTTTAGTTTTCTTGTATGTTGCTTTTTTATCAATTGGAAAATACATAAAGCAAAGAAGAAATCCCGAAAAAATAGATGTGGCCTCGGATAGTGATTTCGAAAAAGTAAAAATATCAGATGATAAAAAATTGCAACACGATGATAAAATTGAAGAATTAAAGAAAAAACTCGAAGAAAAGGTTGAATCATTAACAAAAATAATTTTAGAAAAAGAAAAAATAATCGATGAATTAAGAGAAGAAAATAATTCACTTAAAAAACAAATAGATGAACTTGAGAATTCATTAAGACAAAAATTTGAAGATTTTGACAATGGAACTGAATTCGTTGAAAAGTCAAGAATAGAAGTTATTGTTAAAAACTCTCGTGAAGCTGAAGAAATCAAACAATATATTAGTGCCCTTGAGAAAACAAATTGGAATATAAGAGCAGCAGCAAAACTTTTGAATATTCCCCATTCAACTTTTCATTACAGATTAAAGAAACTAAACCTGCTTAGAAATAAAAGGGAGAATGAATGATTATCATTAAGCGAATTGTATTTTTTGTTGTATCTACATTGATCATTTCTCTTTTTGTATGGTGGGGTTTTGATGGATTTGAAATGTTTACGAAAATTTATCCCCCTTCAGAATTAGTGGATCCTAAGACAGGTCGAGTAGTTATTGAAACTCGTGGTACATTTACATTAGGCTTGGATTTAGTTCTTGTAATTTCTATTGGTATCTCTGCACTCGGATTCATTGTGATCAATTTTTTCAAAATCTGGTATGCTAAACGTGAATTGTTGTAACTTAAATTTCATTCATCGTCTTAAAATGAATCTTTACATAATTCAATAGGGCATCTCTACCATGAAACTTTACAATTAATTTTGCCACTTCTTTTACTTTTTGATTTGAACCTTTTGGAATTTTAATACCAAGCTTCTCTTCTGTTCGTTTTAACCACTCCAGAAAAGAATTCCTTGCCAATATTGATGCAGCTGCTACGCCAATGTATCTCTCTGCATTAGTTGTTTGAATTAAATCAATTTGTTTACCTTCTTTCATCAGAGCATTTTTTATATATTTTTCATTCCCGAATTTATCACAAATTGCCAACGAAACTTTGTGTTTATTTAATATATTTTCGATACAACGAGCGTGACCCCAAGCAAGTAATGTGTTTAGATTTTTTATCTTTTCATAAAGTTCGTTGTATTTTTTAGGATAGATTTGAACAACATTAAAATAATCAGCAAATCTCAATTTGATTTCATTAGCTAATTTTATAACTTTTTCATCTGTAAGTTTTTTACTGTCTTGAACTTGGAGGTGAATTAATTCTTTTTTTATATCAGGATGAATAAAAAAACCTGCAATAATCAATGGACCAAAAAAATCCCCTTTCCCGGATTCATCCACACCAATGTAGCTTTCAGGTTCTTCAAAATCGAAAGTTTGATTCTCATTTGTAACTTTATATTGTTTAAATTTTGAATCTTTGCTCAACTTTTCTGAAACTTCTTTATAAAGCTTTGTGTTTGGATTACCCTGAAGTACAACTTTCGTTCCTTTACTACCATAATATACAATGACATTGACAGATGATTTAATTTCTTTAATTCGAAAATTAAAATTATAACTACCGATTGAAAGGGGTGTGATTGTGTAATTTGTCCATTGAAAAATTTCTAATAATTCTTTAACAATCTTTTCAGCTTGTTTTTTATTATTTATGAAATTTATGTCATTCATAAATTGGTCGTGTTTAATTATAACTAACAAACTTAATTTAAATATTTCAAAATTATTTTTTGAAATAGAACTTCTATTTTTTGATCCCTTAAAAATCTTTTACAAACTTGACTAATGAGAATTATCAATTACCAAACTTGTTGAGTTGAAAAATTATTTTTTTGTGAAATGAAAAGATGAAATTTATCGTTAGGTAATCTTTATATCAGAAAGAAGTTCCTTTCTACCTACTATTGTGTGATATGTTCTTTTTCAATGAATGAGTTTGAATTTTTGATTTAGAAAAATTTTACCATTCAGATTTTATTAGAATATTCTATTTGTAAAAAGCTTTTAAAAATTTGTAAATAAAAAAAGAACCCGGAACTGAGTCCGGGTTAATAGGAGGTTCAGGAGAGTATTATTTCAAACTTTAATTTTCTAATTCAATTTGAATGCCATAAAAAAACTGAGATTTTTTAATAAATTTTGAAAA
>CALDZP010000034.1 GCA_937944105.1 uncultured Ignavibacteria bacterium | reverse complement strand
CACCTTTTTCGCCTTCATCTTTTACTACCGGAATTACTGTTATTTTTTTAGAACAATGCAAGGTATTATAAACGCGTTCAAAAGGATAGGAACGAGTGCGTTTGGGGGAAACCCACTTCGAAATAGCAAATGAATGTTTTTTATCTTTTAATAGACAGGCAGAAGGACATTCGTTTATATTAAAATCACTGATATTAATTTCTTTTAGAGTGTCTGATAAAAATATCTTATACTTAATTCCTGTTATTTTACCTGTTATGTTCATTATTATTTGTCTTTATTTTATTTAACCAAAGTTAGTATTTTTTGATAGCATATATTTTCTACAATGAACGCTAACGTTCGGCGGCTATGCGACGTTTTAATGGCGTATAGCCGCTGTTAGGCGCTGAGAACTGGCTAATTTGACTTTTTTAAAGGTAATCCCAACCATGTTAACGGTAATTCATTAAATTTATAATGACAATTAACACTCTGGATATAATCAAGTACATCTTTATATTCAGCCTTTTTAAACCAGTCACTTAAAACATAAACATATTCTACCCTTAATCCTAAGGGAGTAACTAATTTTAAATACTGTTTTCTCTTGAAATCACAGGTCTGTAACTTTTCATCAACCGAACCAGCTACCTGCTGATATTTGACTTCTATTATGAATAGTGTATCCCTAACTATTACCAGCATTGCGTCATCAGGTAAAAGTTTCCTCGAAATTATTTTTTTCCAATCAACATTATTTTCCTCAAGAAATTTATAAAATTCATGTTTCCTAAAACACCTCGCTACTAATTTTTCTTCAAAATAGACATCAATCCCTGCTCGTATTTTTGATTTTTTTAATCTATATCCCGGAATTTTTTCTAATAATCTATACAGATCAACTTTTTCTTCAAAATTTAATCCTGTTAATGTTTTCGAACCACCTTTACCCCCTTTTTTCATAGGGATAACTCAAACAGATTATAAATATTTTTATTTTCTTTAATAAATGCATTTATTCTTTTTATTGATAAGGTGATATATTCATCTTCAAGTTCACAACCGACAAAAAATCTATTTAATTTTATTGCAGCTATACCAGTAGTTGAACTACCAGCAAAAGGATCAAAAATTAAATCACCTTTTTTGGTACTTGCTAAAATAATCCTTTCAAGGAGTTGAAGAGGTTTTTGAGTAGGATGTTTGCCAAATCTTTTTTCATCTCCATTTGGTGCCGGTATGGTCCATACTGTTTTCATCTGTTTACCATTATTCAATCTCCTCATTTCTTCATAATTGAAATAATGCTTTGAGTGTTTATTTTTCGCAGCCCAAATTATTGTCTCTGTTGAATGAGTAAAGTACCTGCAAGAAAGATTTGGTGGAGGATTTGGTTTTTCCCAGGCAATGTCATTAAGAATTTTCATGCCAAGTTGTTGCATTGCAAATCCAACCGAATAAATCACATGATGAGTTCCCGATACCCAGATTGTTCCATCAGGCTTCAGTAGTTTCTGGCATCGGGAAAGCCAAGAAAGATTAAATTCATGATTTTCATTAACCCCTTTTGATTTATCCCATTCACCTTTGTCTACTTTTGTCATTTTACCTGCATGACAGGTTATTCCACCATTTGATAAAAAATATGGTGGATCAGCAAAAATCATGTCAAAAATACCATCAGGGTATTTTCCTATTAAAATGTCCATTAATTCTAGAGAATCGGACTGATATAGTAATACTCCATATTCCTTATTTTTGAAAACACATTTTTCTTGAGGGAAGTTATTAATGAAAGATAAGTTTGTATTTTATTTATTCATTTTATCTTAAATCTTACAATCTTACTTCAACTTTAAATTACTATTTTTTTACTCTACAAAAAATAAATCTCTCAAAATTTTATTATTGCATTTCTATATTAACGAAATTCTCTATCTATTATATCAATCTCACCAGGATATTTAATTTTTCCAAAAGGAGTTTGTATTGTTGGTTGTGCTTTTAAAACAATTCTCGATAAATTTTGATTTTTGCCACCTATTGCAAGAGCAAGATTAACAAGATTGTCGAACCCCCTCTCACCAAAAAATTTAATTAAGTCAAGTTGGATTGTAATTGGAAAGATTGTTGTCTCACCTTTTCCAGGTACGGAAATTGGTCGGGCAATATTTCCTGATAAAGTTTCAACATCATCGATAATTAAACGCCATTTGAAGTCAACAATATCAAGATCCTGTCTTGGATATCCACCACCATCATTGGGATTAAGGGCTTCAACATTTAAATTAAAAGTTACAGGCAGGCTACCTTTTGCGATTGAGTTCAATAATTGAGCAGAATCAAAAACATTAAATTCACGAATCGATGACTTGTTACTGATGTTAATTCCATAAAGTGTAAAATCACTTACACTATGAAGTTTAAATTTTAATCTTGAAATGTTTGTAATCTGCTTAAATACAGAACAACCCACTAATGTGATTAGAACTAATAAAACAGAAATAACTAATTTAGTTCTCATATTTTTATAGTCCTTCTTAATTAAATAACTTTTGGTTTGAAATTTCAATTGATTTTATGATATAATCTGCAACCTCAAGGGCTTTCTTTCCATCTTCACCAGAAACTACTGGTGGTATTTTTTCTTTAATGCTTTTAATAAACAATTCCTGTTCAAATTTCATCGCATTTATTTCTGGAATTTCAGGCTGCTCGTATATGACTTTCTTCTTTTTATCGCCTATGCCAATTTCTCCATAGGAAATTCCAAGTGTCTCCTCATCTGGTTTAACCAGTCGATATATTTCTGAAAGACCTTGCAAGAAATCAATAGTGATATAAGCATCTTTTTGGAACATCCTCATCTTTCGCATTTTCTTTTGTGAAATTCTACTAGCTGTTACATTTGCTACACAACCATTTCTAAACTGAATTCGTGCATTAGCAATATCAATACTATCTGACACCACAGCAACACCACTGGCATCAATCCTATCAACTTCACTTTTAACAAGATGGAGAATTATGTCGATATCATGAATCATTAAGTCGAGCACAACAGCAACATCGGTTCCTCTTGGATTGAATTGTGACAATCTATCAGATTGAATAAACATTGGATTTAAATTATATTTTTCAAGTGATAATATTGCTGGATTAAATCTCTCTATATGACCAACCTGAATAAAACATCCTTTAGAGTTAGCAAGAGAGATTAATTCTTCAGCTTCTTTAGTGGTTGATGTAATTGGTTTTTCAATAAAGACATGACGATTATTTTGCAGTGCAAGTTTACTTACTTCATAGTGACTTGATGTTGTTGTGGAAACTATTATTGCGTCGGAGGATTGTATTAAATCAATAAGTGAAGAAAAGTATTTCACCTTATATTCATTTGCAACTTTTCTTAAGTTTTCCTCATCAATATCATAAATTCCGGAACATTCAGCTGAGTTTATTTCGAGTAAATTTTTTAAGTGTAATTTTCCTAGATGCCCAACTCCCACAATTCCAATTTTAATTTTTTCCAATTTTCCTCCCTTATTTTTAATTTGTACTTATTTCAGCGAATGCTACAATCTCATCCCATTCACCAAAATCGGGATTACGATAATAGACAAAAACATAATAAGTATTCTTTGTATTCCAGCTATTACCTTCTATTTCAACCCAATCAACTTGAAATGTTTTTAAGGATGATTGACTTTCTTTTACTATAATATATTGATAATCATAAATTCCACGTTTTAATTTTGTTACCAGTGAATAATAATTTCCTACTCTTTCCATTTTGTATTTATTATCGATTTGCCAGTTGTTAAAACTGCCAATTATATAAACATCGCCTTCAACTGCTTGAGGTAATGTCAGGTCAAAGCGGTAATCGAGGTATTCATTGTAAATATTATCTTCACTATAATATTTCATACCGCCATTGAAATCTTTTCCACCATATTTAAATTTTCTAGAAACATCAACTCCGGTAAAAGAAGTCAACAAGCGATCATTTGGATATTTTCTCACATCAGTTATATCGAGTTGTCGATATTCATTTATAGGTAACAAATCTCTTTTAATGTATTGCTTTACATTTTCTTTTAAATATTTTCCAAACTCATACTTAGATTTTTTATTGAAATTAATAAGACTCGAGAAAAAAAATTTTTGATTTTGAACAATTTCCACTTCAGTTTGCCTGAAAACATCGAAAGGTTTTGGTATTTCAACATTTACCTGAATTCTATCTCTTCTATTAAATTCCATAATGTCCGATAAACTATCATCAATTACTTCCTTTGAATATGATACCGAAACAGGAAATTTTTGATAAACTACAATAAAATATCCAGTGCCATAAATTTTTTTATCATCATTAAAATCGGTAATAAAATATTTGTACTTACCGGAAAATGGAAAGGTAATTTGAGATCTTTCATCGGGAAATACTTGTTTAAAAGAATAATTGTAACTTTTTACACCAGCAGGAGCAATCTTAAATTGAAGATTATAAAACCTATCTTTTCCAAAATTTTTAAGAAATAAATTTTCTACAGGATTCCAATTTTTATCGCATAATTGAAAAATTATCTGAAGATTTGGTTTTAAAGTGGATTTCAAATCGAATTCAATTACAATATAATCGTTACTCGTATCTTCAACTCCATTCTCATAAAAATCATTGTAAACTATAATTGGAGGTAATATTTCATCTTTTATTGAATAAGTCCGCAACCCTTTAATCTCAAGTGAATTTTGAGCACAAAGGAGTTGAAAAAAGAACAAAAACGCAATAAAATATTTCATTTTTCTTCTCGTGCAGGATAAAATATATCAACGCATTTAATACTTTCGAAAGGGACAAAAGATTCTACAATTCGTTTATCATATTTACCACTTATTAATAAACCATCATCAAAAACTTCTTTAAGTTTACCGGCTTTAAATACAATCTCAAAGAATGGTTCTTCCATTTCTTCAGTTTGAACAACACCATAGTATTCCTTCATAATGATATTGATTTCATATCCTATATATTTTTCCCAATTCATTTTCATGATTAATTCTCCTTTATTCTGATTTAAAGAGTGAATTGATTTTTTTTAGAAATAACTCTTTATCGTCACATAAATAATTTTTGTTCACAAAATTTTCAAAATCAAAAGTTTTTGACGAATTAATAAGATTAAGATAAAGACAAGCTAATAATCTTTGATAATCATTTTTAATTTTTTCATTCTCACAATTTAAATTTCTTTTAAGATCATAGATCTCATCTACAAGATAATTAATCTCAGCTTCATACTCCTCGAATGATGCAACATTATCTAATTCTAGTAAACAGTTATTCAGATAAAAAAATGTGAATGGTAATTCTTTTCTAGTAGAAGGAAAAAGTTTTTCAATCTCAAAATCATATACTTTGATGAAAAAGTTTTCATCAAAATCAAATTGATAAAATTCTGGTAAGTATTTATCGAGATAAATGGAATCACAGAATTTAAATTTATCTTCAAATGTATAAACATAAAGTGTATTCAAAGTATCATTTCCTTTTATTATTCCAGCTAATAAAATCATTTCATCTTCAGGTTGTGAATCGAGATTATAAAAATAAAGTCTTAACAAGGGAAAGATTTTCTTCAATAATAATTTATTCTTCTGTTTGATTTCTAAAACAAATTTATTTTCAACATTCTTTGTAAGCTGAACTTGATAATTTTTAATATCATATTTGAATATCTGCTGAGAGTGTAAAAGATTTATAAAATTAACCAGAAGGAAACAACAAAGGATAAATTTAAGCTTCATCCTTGATAGCCTTATGTTCATTAAACCATTTTTTTATATACTCGGCAATTTCACTTGTAGGAGTACCGGGCGTGAATAATTCACCGACTCCCATCTCTTTTAGTTTTTGAACATCTTCTTTTGGAATAATTCCACCGCCTGTAAGTAGCACATCATCAAGACCCTTTTCTTTCATTAATTTTAAAACTTTAGGAAAAATTGTCATGTGTGCACCACTTAAAATACTGATTCCAATTACATCAACATCTTCTTGAAGAGCTGCTTCAACAATCATTTCGGGAGTTTGGCGAAGTCCTGTATAAATAACTTCCATACCTGCATCTCGCAAAGCTGCGGCAATAACCTTTGCCCCACGATCGTGCCCATCAAGACCAGCTTTTGCAATTAAGACTCTAATTTTTCTTTTCATCTTTCCTCCACTTAAATTCTAATTTTTTCACGAATTAAGTTGCCGTATTGTTTCAACTCATCTTTTTTATATGACTTTGGATAAGGTCTAAACTTAAATCCATCGTTAAGATACCTCGGTACTATATGAAAATGACAATGCATAATAGCCTGACCGGCAGATCTTCCATTGTTGGTAAAAATATTGTATCCATGAGGTTTTAATGAATCAAGAATTGCTTTTGTAATTTTTGAAGTGACAACAATCAAGTCCTGATTAACTTCATCTGGAATTTCGTGAAACTCTTTATAATGATCTTTTGGAATAACTAAAGTATGTCCATAATTAATTGGATTAATATCCAAGAAAACCATTACTTTATCATTTTCAAAAAGGACTTCTGCAGGAGCTTCTTTACTTGCTATTTTACAAAAAATACAATCAATCATAATTTATTAGAAAATTAGCCAAAAGTTAAATAATTGACAATAATACTAATTAATTAACCCTTCCCCATGTTTTTCAAATTTTATTTTACCAAAAATCAATAAGGCGATAATTAATCTCTCAAAATATTTTATTAAATTATTGACGAATTATAGATTAAATAATGGGAGAAACTATGAAGAGAATTTATGTTTTGTTACTTGGTTTAATATTTCTTTTGATTGGTTGTAGAGAAAATTTGAATGAACCAAAATTTCCTGAAATTCCTCCTGATCCTATGAGCTCAGTTCCAGCTGTCATAAAAAATAATATCGTCCCCTCTGGTACATTTTATACAGTTGAATTAGAAAGACGACGATTGAATATGTCCGGAATTGTAGTAAACAATTATGGTATACCTTTATATGGAACAGGTGACCCTGATCAGAATGTATGGGTTGAAATAGATGGAGTTAATAAAGGAATACTTGTAAAAAAAGTAAGTTCACAAAATAGATTGAAAGCTGATATTGTGTTTTGTGTGGATGTTTCTGGCAGTATGAATGATGCAATTGTAGATTCAATTGCAAATACGATTACCAGTTTCTCTGACTACATTTACCGGAATGGTATTGATGCTAGATTTGGTGGTATTGGTTTTGTTGGTGATATAAGAGGCGTTAAACTTTTAACTGATGATGTTGCAAATTTTAGAAGCTGGGTAAAAGCAAAAAGATTTGTAGATACTGCTACGCAAGTTTTATTTCCAAATTTTGGTTCATCATCTTTGAATGAAAATCCCGTGTCAGCAATTCGTTATGCCGATAGCTTATTTAACTGGCGAAATGATGCTCAGAGAGTTTTTTTGGTTTTTACTGATGTTCCAGTTAAACCAAGTTCGAGAGAAGATTGGTCAACAAATTGGGTTAGAATTAATCTTCGTGGCAAAGGTGTTGTTCATGTGGTTTTTGCTGCAGATTCATCAAGATATACAAATCTCTGGTCAACTCCCAATTTATCAAACCAAAATCCAAAAGACCTAGCGACTATTACCGGTGGTACTTACAGATTACTTCCTGATGGTTACAACTTTAATTTGCTTCTTTCTCCAATAGTTCCATCTCTCATTTACAGTCATTCAATTGATTTTTTAACTACAAGCGGGAAGAAAAAAATTAAAGTTGTTGCGTCTTTATCAACTAATTATGATGGTAAAAGCGAATACGAAATAGAGTTTTAAATCTTAAGTAATTTCTTAATAATTACTAATATTAAGTTCTGCTAATTTTGTTCAACCATTTCATTGTTTTAAGAATAAATCCCGGACCATGATGAGCAAAGAAATCAAAAATACCAGGTGTTACAAATAATTTATTTTTTCTTAATGCGTTAATCTCACCAAACCTTTGAATTAATTTTTCTTTTAATTTTTTCTTATCTCTTAGTTTTGAAAACATTTTCGGTTCGTAAATAATCAAATCAGGGTTTAATTCGGCTACTTTTTTATCATTCGGGACCAACCATTCACATTTTTGTTCGCCAAAAATGTTTTCTAAACCAAGGTAATTCATTGCATCAGTAATATAACTAAACTCTCCAAAAGTAACCGGACCACCAAGATCAATCTCAATATATACTCTCGATTTAAATTTTCTTCTTTGATTTTTCAATTTGACTAATTCATAAAAAAGTTTTGTTTGAAGTTTACGTGCTTCTTTTGCATAACCAGCAACAATTCCAGCTTCAACACTATTTGCAATTATCTCAGATAATGTTGGTGGAAGTTTAATTGGATAAACTGGATATTTTTCAATCAATTTTTGAACAAGTTCAAGTTGATAACCGGTAGTTGTAAAAATTATATCTGGATTAATTTCATCAATCAATTTTTCTTTGAAAGAGTTATACGAACCAACAATTTTTTTCTTTCTTGCATCTTCAGGATGAACACAATAAACACTCACACCAGATACGAACTCAGAAAGTCCCATTAAAAAAAGTGATTCAGTAATGGCAGGACTGAAGCTTATAATTTTCCTGCATTTATCGGGTAAAAATAGATGTTGATGGGTTATTTCGTTATAAATTTTTCTAAGTTCAGGCAATTTAATTTTCTTTTTGTTTAATGCTTTCTTTTAATCTTTGAATTTCATCTCTAATAGCAGCTGCTCTTTCAAATTCAAGATCTTTTGCTGCATTATGCATTTCAATTGTGAGTTGTTCAATCAATTCTTGTTTTTGCTGTGATGTTAAATGTTTAATAATCGGTTGTAAAGCTACAGTGAAAGGAGTTTTTCTTTTGCCATAATCTTCTTTTCCTCGCCTAACATCAGCGACAGTAGTTGTAGAAAGAATTTCTTCAGTGGTTTTATAAATTGTTTTGGGAGTGATTCCATGCTTTTTATTGTATTCAATTTGTTTTTTTCTTCTTCTTTCTGTTTCTTCAATTACTTTTCTCATAGATTCGGTAATTTTATCAGCATACATAATTACAAGTCCGTTTACATTTCTTGCTGTTCTTCCAGCAATTTGAAGTAAAGATTTTTCGCTACGCAAGAAACCTTCCTTATCAGCATCGATAATCGCAACAAGAGATACTTCAGGCAAATCCAATCCCTCTCGCAAAAGATTAACACCAACAAGAACATCAAAATCACCAAGACGTAAATCACGCAAAATTTCTACCCGTTCAAGTGAATCAATATCCGAATGAATGTAACGAACTCTCACACCAAGTTTATCAAAATAATCTGTTAAATCTTCTGCCATTTTTTTGGTTAAAGTTGTAACGAGAACTCTTTCTTTTCTTTCAGCTCGGATTCTTACTTCGTTTAGTAAATCATCTATTTGATTTTTAACCGGTCTTACAGAAATCGGAGGATCAAGCAAGCCAGTCGGTCGAATAACTTGTTCAACTACAACACCTTTACACTTTTCAAGTTCATAATCGCCAGGAGTCGCACTTACAAAAATTACCTGATTAATTTTTTCTTCAAATTCTTCAAACTTCATTGGTCTATTATCCAGAGCTGAAGGAAGACGAAATCCATGTTCAACAAGAGTTTCTTTTCGTACTCTATCACCATTATACATTCCACGAATTTGTGGTATTGTCACATGGGATTCATCAACTATCAAAAGAAAATCATCAGGGAAATAATCAAATAATGTGTAAGGTCTTGAGCCTGGTGGTCTACCATCAAGATGTCGGCTATAATTTTCAATTCCTGAGCAATAACCAATTTCCTTCATCATTTCAATGTCAAATTTAGTTCGTTGCTCAAGTCTTTGTGCTTCAAGAAATTTACCCTGGCTTCGTAATTCATGTAATCTGAGTTCAAGTTCTTTTTCTATTGATTTTATTGCTTTTTTAATTTGATCCTTTGGAGTAACAAAATATTTAGCAGGATAGATAACATAGGAATCAATTTTTTCAAGAATACTTCCAGTAAATGGATCGATAATTTTTAGAGAATCTATTTCATCTCCCCAGAATTCAATTCTAATAGCTTGATCATCAAGAAAAGCTGGGATTAAATCGATTGTTTCCCCTCTAATTCTAAAAGTTCCACGAGTAAATTCTGCATCATTTCTTGTATAATAAATATCAACCAATCTTTTTAATAACTCTTTACGATTTATTTTCATTCCTTTTTTAAGAATAACAACCTGACTTGCATATTCATGAGGAGCACCGATCCCATAAATTGCACTTACTGAAGCAACAATAATTACATCTCGTCTACCTTCAATCAATGCCGTTGTTGCCTTTAATCTCAGTCGATCAATTTCATCGTTAATAGAAAAATCTTTTTCAATATATGTATCTGTAGCAACTACATAAGCTTCGGGCTGGTAATAATCATAATAACTAATAAAAAATTCTACAGCATTTTCTGGAAAGAAAGATTTAAATTCACCATACAATTGTGCTGCCAGTGTTTTATTATGTGAGAGTACAAGTGTTGGTTTGTTAACCTGAGCAATTACATGTGAGATTGTAAATGTCTTTCCACTGCCGGTCACACCAAGTAGAGTTTGAAATTTCTCTCCTCTTTTGACCCCTTCTACTAATTGCTTAATTGCCTCAGGTTGATCACCTGTTGGTTTAAGATTCGTAACTAAATTAAATTTTTCCATAATTAACAAATTAAATTATTAAATGACTTGAGATTAAAAAAATTTACCTGTTCTAAAATTTTCCACATAAGTTTAAAAAAATACAATCCAAATAAACAATGAGAATGTACAATTAATATTTTTTAGACCATATCACCAGAATAATTAAACTAAGTTAATCATTATTATGTTACAACAAACTTTTTCATAAAAACAAAATTGATTTTCTTTGACATCATTTCTAATTTGCATTAGAAATGATGAAAAAATTTTACTCACTTACCGGTATTTTTAATACTACTCACCAATTTTCCTCTTTCTTAAAATACAAAAACATATTGAAGGAGTTATTTAATGGGCTGGTTTTTAAGGACTTTTAATTACTCAATCGGTAAGAAGCTTTTAATGGCAATTACCGGTTTATTTCTAATTCTATTTCTTTGCATTCACCTTTTTGGTAATACCTTTCTCTATTTCGGTAGAGATGCTTTTAATAATTATGTACATATTCTAAATGAAACCGATCTTGTGTATATAATCAGAGTAATTGAAATAATTCTCGTAATAGGTTTTGCCTTACACATATGGGATGGATTAAGATTATGGCTTCAAAATAGAAAAGCAAGACCTAATAAGTATTATATAAAAGCAGTTGATCCACAATCTACATGGACATCTCGAAATATGATATATTCTGCGCTAATAATTTTTGTGTTTCTTGTTATACATCTAAGGAATTTCTGGTATGAATTTAAATATGGTTCTATAAAAGAGACTGGTGCTACAGATTACGATATCGTTGTAAAAACCTTTCAAGAACCCATATACATGATTTTTTATTTAATTTCTATGGTTTTTTTGTTTTTACATCTGCATCATGGCTTTCAAAGTGCTTTCCAAACATTGGGATTAAATCATAAAAAATATACTCCATTCATCGTCTGGTTAGGCAGAACGATTGCATTTATTCTTGCAGCTGGTTTCGCATCATTTCCAATTTACTTTTTCTTTTTTTATGGAGGTAATTAACCATGGCATTAGAATCTAAAATTCCGTCAGGACCAATTCAAGAAAAATGGACAAATCATAAATTCAACTTAAAATTAGTTTCACCAGCTAATAAGAGAAAATTTGAAATTATTGTTGTAGGAACAGGTCTGGCAGGAGCTTCTGCTGCTGCCTCACTTGCTGAACTTGGATACAATGTGACTGTATTGACATTCCATGACAGTCCAAGAAGGGCTCACAGTATAGCTGCTCAAGGTGGAATAAATGCTGCTAAGAATTACCCTAACGATGGTGATAGTATTTACAGACTATTTTACGACACATTAAAAGGTGGGGATTATAGAGCAAGAGAAGCAAATGTTTACCGACTTGCTGAAGTTAGCAACAATATTATTGATCAATGTGTGGCTCAAGGAGTTCCATTTGCCAGAGAATACGGTGGTTTACTCGATAACCGTTCTTTTGGCGGAGCCCAGCTATCAAGAACTTTTTACGCCAGAGGTCAAACAGGACAACAACTACTACTTGGTGCTTATAGTGCTTTAAGTCGTCAGGTCGGTCTCGGTAAGATTAAACTTTACACTCGAAGAGAAATGCTTGGATTAGTTGTAATTGATGGTATGGCTCGTGGTGTCGTTGCAAGAAATTTAATTACTGGAGAACTCGAAAGATATTCAGGCCATGCTGTAGTACTTGCAACTGGTGGATATTCAAGGGTATTTTATCTTTCAACCAATGCAATGAATTGTAATGCAACAGCAATATGGCGTGCACATAAAAAAGGTGCATTTTTTGGAAATCCGTGTTTCACACAAATTCATCCAACATGTTTACCTCTTCATCATGATCAACAATCCAAACTAACATTAATGAGTGAAAGTTTAAGGAACGATGGGAGGGTCTGGGTTCCCAAACAAAAAGGTGATAAAAGACCCCCCAATCAAATTCCAGAATCGGAAAGAGATTATTATCTGGAGAGGATCTATCCTGCCTACGGTAATTTGACACCAAGAGATATTGCCTCTCGTGCAGCAAAAAGAATGTGTGACGAAGGCTATGGAGTTGGCGAAACAGGTCAGGCTGTCTATCTTGATTTTTCGGATGCCATACAAAGACTCGGACGAAAAGTAATTGAAGAAAGATATGGTAATCTATTTCAGATGTATGAAATGATTACTGGTGATAACCCGTATGAAGTCCCTATGAAAATTTATCCTGCTCCGCATTATACCATGGGAGGTTTATGGGTTGATTATAACTTAATGAGTACAATTCCAGGATTATATGTTATTGGTGAAGCAAACTTTTCTGACCATGGTGCAAATCGACTCGGTGCAAGCGCTCTAATGCAGGGACTTGCTGACGGATACTTTATTCTTCCATATACAATCGGCGACTATTTAGCCTCTCAAAAGTTCATTCCAGTTAAAACTGATCATGAGGAATTTGTGAAAGAAGAAAATGCTCAAAGAGATTTAATCAAACGATTGAAATCAATTAATGGGAAACGAACAGTTGATGATATACATCGTGAACTTGGAAGAATTATGTGGAATTACGTAGGAATGTCTCGAAACGCGGAAGGTCTTCAGAAAGCTATTCAGATGATTAGAGAAATAAGAGAAGAGTTCTGGCGAAATGTAAAAATTCCAGGTAACGATATGGATTTAAATCAAACATTAGAACGAGCCGGTCGTTTAGCAGATTTTCTTGAACTTGGTGAATTAATGGCAATTGATGCATTACATCGAAATGAATCCTGCGGAGGGCACTTTAGAGAAGAATATCAAACGGAAGATGGTGAAGCAAAAAGAGATGATGAAAATTACGCTTATGTAGCTGCCTGGGAGTTTAAAGATGTGGGTGATTGGGTACTTCATAAAGAACCTCTTGTATTCGAATATGTTAAACCATCCACAAGGAGTTATAAGTAATGAGTAGCAAAAAATTAAATCTTACATTGAAAGTCTGGCGACAGGCTGGACCAGATGCCAAAGGTGAGTTCAAAACTTATTATGCAAAAAATATTTCTACTGATGCCTCATTCCTTGAAATGTTAGATATTGTGAATGAGGAGCTTGAAGCAAAAGGTGAAGAGCCAATTGTTTATGAACACGATTGTCGAGAAGGCATTTGCGGAACTTGTGGTATGGTTATTAATGGAAGACCTCATGGACCACTTCAAGGCATAACTACCTGCCAGCTTCACATGAGACATTTCAAAGATGGTGATGTAATATACATAGAACCATTTAGAGCTAAAGCATTCCCAGTAATTAAAGATTTAGTTGTCGATCGTTCTGCATTCGACAAAATTATTCAAGCAGGCGGATTTATTTCAGTTAATACTGGTAGTGCTCCTGAGGCAAATTCAATTCCGGTTAAAAGAGAAAATGCTGAACTTGCAATGGATGCTGCAGCTTGCATTGGTTGTGGTGCCTGTGTGGCAGCTTGTCCAAATGCTTCAGCAATGCTTTTTGTAAGTGCAAAAGTTTCACAATTTGCTTTATTACCCCAGGGATTACCTGAAAGAGAAATACGAGTTCAAAAAATGGTAGCTAAAATGGATGAGCTTGGTTTTGGAAATTGTTCTAATATCGGTGCCTGTGAAGCTGAATGTCCAAAGGAAATTAAAATTACAAATATCGCTCGATTAAATCGTGAGTTCTATCGGGCAAGATTTTTATCTAATGTGGAAGATTAATTTTTAATTTTATTTATTTACAAATTCAAAAGAGGGAAATCTAAATTTCCCTCTTTTTATGATTCCTCCTAAGTCTTGTGAATAAATTATCCATTAATTCTTGAAGCTCTATCCAAAATAAATTGAAGAATCATTTGAATTATTTAAGTTTTATAAATTAGAAAGCAGTCAATTAATAAAACAATAAATGCTTATTCTATCAGCTCAAATAAAATTGTAAAAAATGCTTCATATGACTTATCAAAAAGCTGTATCTAAGTTTAATATATTGCATATAAATAAATCAGGAATATTAATATGAGAAAATTCAAAATTTTACTGATTATTTTTTTAACAGCACTTATAGATCTGTCTTTTTCTCAGAATGTGAATGTTGAAGACTATCAGGTCCCGGTTAGCAAAGCAAATTTATTGAGAATAAATGGTTACTGGAACTGGAATCAGATTGGTGATTCTGTAACAAATAATTCAGCAGCTGCTGGTTTAATTTATCGACAATTTTATTCTTCTTTACCTTTTGCCTGGTTCTTAGATGCTGATTTGTCTGGAGGAAAAAATTTCAGCAAATACCAGCATTCAATTAAAATTTCATCAAGTGCAAGAAAATATATTTGGGACGAAAAGGATTTTTTTGCTTTCACGGGATTAGAGCTAACACATTTTGATTACTATAAACAAATTGCTTCAAATCTAACAATTGGTGCAGGATATGGTCGTTATATCGACGCAACAGCCCTAGCAAAAGCAGTGAGAATTGAAGAACATTTATTAAAGGAAAAAATAATAACTGATTACCTCCCAAAAGTTACGATGATTAAAATTGCAAATATAATTGATCGCCAATCTGAATACATAAACATTTATGGTGAAACTTATGAAAATATCTGGCTCTTTGATATTGAAAATGAAATACGTGCATCAGGAATGCTTATTGGAAATCATGTTGGAGCAATTGGCATTTTAAGAATGCGGCAGGTTTTATTTAATATTAATGAAAGAGTTAATAATAGATATTTCGGATATGATGTAAACATTGGATCAAAATTTATTCTTAGCACTTTCGATAAATCAAGTAGCGGTTCCCCAAATCTTAGTATCTCTGGTAGATATAGTTACCCACTGGGTTGGCGTTTTCAAATCAATGGTAATTTCGAAATTTTTAGTCCAATGGATTCAATGTTTTTTAGGAAAGTAAATACCAACATTGGAGTAGATTTTATTTATGAATTGAGCAATAGAATTAATTTTGTAGCTAATTATAAACTCAAAGCCTCAAAACAATATAATCAGCTGAAATTTATAATTGATCATATCTTTACTACTTCATTCCTCTACTACCTCGAGAATGAAATTTACTATGGACTTACAACCTCAATCCAAAAAATTGGTGATCAAAAAACAGTGCTTGGTTTAGCAATGACTTTACAGTATAATCTATTTTAATTCTATTGTAAACTATTTTATTTTTATTTCTATTAATGTTACTTCTGGAACAGAATGATAACGAATTGGTATAGTGGACATTCCCAGTCCACGATTTACTATCATCAACAAATTGTCAAACCAGAATTCTCCACTAATAAATTTTGTTTCAAATCTTACGGGAGTAATATTCAAAAATGGAAAAAGAAAATTTATCTGTCCACCATGTGTATGTCCACATAAGTATAGATTATAACCATAATCTTTTGCTTTTAGAGCAATCTGTTCATCAGGTTGATGGGTTACTAATATTTTTAAGTCCGCATCAAGATTTGACTGAGCCAGACTATCAAAAATAGTTTCATTATATGGTTTTATGTATGTGCTTGATAAAAATGTAATCTTTACAACACTCTCATTAACAAATAAATTTAAGTTTCCGTTGTCTATCATCATCACATCATTATTTTTAAGTGCTTCCTTAACAGCGGTTAAACTTCTCCAGTATTGTTTTTTATAAGCTGCAAAATCATGATCACCAATGCATGAATAGACTCCGTATTTCGATTTAAGATTTCCAGCTAAGTTTGCAACTATCGGAATGTAATTACTATCGCTCGATATAAAATCACCACCTGCCAGAATTATATCTGGATTAAGTTCGTTAACTGTCTTAATATATTTATTTACTCGTTCGACATTTGTAAACCTATCTAACTGAATATCGGAAATAAATGCAATTTTAAAGTTTTGTAAATCCTTACGGGATGAGTTTAAGTTGTAAATCTTTTTTGTTACTTCTATTTTTTTATATTCATAATATGACCTTAAAGGAACGTAAGCAAGGAAAAATATACAAGTATATATAAAAAATTTTGAAAGGATTACTTTAAGGCGATTATATAAACTTATTTTAATTTTTTTTAATACACAAAAAATGACATCAATTGGTACAAAAAGAAGAACTACTTGAACAACAATAATTATAGCAAACCAGGAAGGTAAACGAAAAATATAATCTATGAAAAAAGTTTTTGGAATCTCAAAATCTGTTTTAGGATTTATAACATTATAAACACTAACAAATGTTGTAAAGACAGGAAAAATGTCGAAAAATAATATGGGGGTGATAATAGCAAAGTTTAATCTTTTTTTATTTCCAAAATATTTTAATTCGATCAATGAATTTCTTAATCGTTTTGCGAAATAAAATTGAATAATGAAGATCGTAGAAAGAAATATAAACGCTCTTAACAGAGTGATATAAAACATTCTTTCCATTTTGAACCTTAGTTGATTTGTCTATTTAATTGCCTGATAGAATTTCTCAAAAAAAGATTTGGCTAAGTGTGTATCAACAGATATCCAGTATAATTTTTTGTTGAAGCTAAAGACAAAGTGAGTCATTCCCATTCCAAAGCATTTGTAAATTTTATTATTCTCATAATTAAAAAATTCAGGGTAAATAAAAACAGAATTTTCCGGTGAAATTTTTTTTGTCATTTTATAAAAATCACTTTGAGCTTCCTTGTCACTTTTGTAAATAGTTACATAAACTATTGCATTACCGGAAAGATTTTCATAAAAGCCTATTAAATTTTCATTTTCAGTGACAGGTTGAAAATGAAGTTTATTAATATAATTTTTTGCAATATCACCACTAAGAGTTTTGACCAAATTTAACTCACCAACTTTATTTGGAAGATTTTCTTTTCTTTCTGAACAACTGATCAAAAAAATTATGCCTAATACCAAAAAAAATTCGAACCATTGAGTACAATTATTAAAATATTTCATATTAAAACTTAATAAAATTAATCATTGCTTAAGATTTTCTGTAATCGACCACTTGCAATTTCAGAAAGTATTAATCTTGCACTAATTTCAGATCGCTCGTCAATCAAACTTTCAAAATTGTCTGTTCCTTCCCACAATATTGATTTTAATTTTTGAATTGAATTCATCGAGGTTTTACTAAGAGATATCGAAAGCTTTTCAATTTCTGAATCAAGATCATCTTTTGAATTAACCACTTTAGAATATAAGCCACTTGCCATTCCCCATTCTGCATCTCGCCATTGAGTATCAAGTGAAAGAGATGCAAAAGCACTCATTCCTATTTTCTTCATAACAAATGGACTGATAACAAAAGGACCAATACCAAGTGTTAATTCACTTAATCTAATTGATGCATCTTTAGTAGCAATGGCATAATCGCAAGAACTTACAAGCCCAACACCACCACCGACAATTTTACCATGGACTCGTGCAATCACAGGTTTCTGACATCGAATTATAGTAAGCAATAATTTTCCAAATGTATAAAAGAAATCCTTGGCTTTTTCAAACCTGTCGATCTGCAATAATTCATCGATCGAAGCACCACCACAAAAAGCTCCATCGCCACTACTCCTTAAAACAACAACATTAACATTATCATTGTAACTGATATCATTAAACTCCTTGGTAAGTCTCAAAAGATGAATTGTTGATAACGAATTTCCTTTGGGATTAAAAAAATTAATTGTGCAGATTTTATCTTTAATTTCACAACTTACAATTTCATTCATATTCATTACATCCTCCATAAATAATTCTTTTTATTTCAAAATATATAATTCGGTATGATTATAAAAGATTGTTCATACTTATCCAAACAGTCTGAAAATTATTTTAAAATTAAAATTTATCATTCATCTCACATGATTATCTTTGAAAAAAAATGGTTGAAAAATGAAAAAAAATAATCTGACTAAGCATATTATCTCAGTCATTTTCTTGTCATCAATATTAATAAATCCTGTTTATACTCAAAGTAAATTCAAACTTTCTACAGAGAAAGAACTAATAACGCTTAGTTTAGGTGGAATTTCTACTATTACCTCACTTTTAATAAATAAGAATTATAATGTATCACTTAATGAAATTAATTCGCTTGATAAAAATTCAATTAATAAAATAGATCGCTCAGCAATTAATTATTATTCACCTGATTTAAGTTTGGTGAGTGATGTGTTATTAGTTTCGACATTAAGTTTGCCATTAACATTTTTATTTTTTGACGAAACTCAAACAGATTTAAAAACTATTGGCATAATGTATCTGGAAACAATTGCGATAACCAATGGTCTAACAAATTTAACAAAGAATCTCACACAAAGATTTCGACCTTATGCCTATAACTCATCTGTTCCAATGGACAAAAAATTAGATTCCGATACCAAAAAATCTTTTTTCTCTGGACATACTTCAATTGCTTTTGCATCAGCAGTATTTTTTTCTACAGTTTTTTCAGAATCTAAATCAAATGAAAAATTAAATAATTATGTCTGGATTGGTTCACTCTCTCTTGCAGGTTCTGTCGGGTTATTAAGATATTTTTCTGGAAAACATTTTCCTTCAGATATCATTGCTGGGGCACTTGTGGGAAGCTTAATCGGATATGCAATACCAAAAATTCATAAAGAGAGTTCTAATTTCGCCCTAACGACTAACAACAATCAAAATCTAATTTCATTCAGATACTATCTTAAATAATCTGAATCCTTGTTAATATTAAAAATTCGATTTAATTATCTTCTGGAGTTTAAAGTTTAAATCATTCCAAAGTTATTTAATTAAATCCTCTTCATAAAAAAGTTATTACACTCAAATAAATTTTTATTCGAAAAGATGAAAAAATTAATATTTGCCGAATTCTTCAGCGAGCAATTTCAATAATTTAACATTTTCTTTTGGAACCAGTGGAGCAATTGAGCAAGCTGTACTTAAAATAAATCCACCTCCCTCTTTTCCAATTTCAATAATCTCCCTCACATCATTTACAATTTTAGATTCATCACCTCTTAATAAAGTATTAACTGAATCGATATTACCTTTAATAAATACTTTTTTACCCAATCGCCTTTTTGCGTCAATTAAGTCCACATCTCCTAACGGTTTTGGATCCAAACATTCAAGACCGGATGTGCCCGATTCAATCATTAATTCCAATCTATCGTTTATTGCTCCACAAGTGTGCGTGTACACAAATTTGCCCTTACTTTTAATTACTTCTATGATTTGTGATTCAAAAGGTAAAACGAAATCTTTATAGAATTGAGGAGATATAAAACCAGAGCCAGCAAACGGTGACGAAATTTTTATAGCATCAACTTTTTGTTCACACATCTCTGATGCTAATTTTTTTATCCCATCAGTAAATTTTTGTAAAATTCTCTTACATTTATCTGGATTCTCGATCAAAGCCATAAGAGCATTTTCATAACCAAACAGATCAAGTAAATAATCAAATGGTGAAGTTATTTCCCCATGAATTGAAAATTCATCACCAACCTTCTCATATATTAAATCAAAAATTTCAAACTTATTTTTAAGATCAATCTTAAAATGTAAACCTCCCGAAACTGGTATGTAATCTATCTCATCAGGTAGTTTCTCTTGATCGAAATCTTCAAGTGGTGGGAAGTAGCGAGATCCATAAAACTCAGGAAAAGGTAGGTCATCTTTTGTAAAGACTAATTTTCTATCCGAAAGGTAAACTATCTCACAATTATTAAATTTTTCAATGTCAGTATAAAGTTCACGCCAGTTATTAAAATGTCCGTGAAGACTTACCAGTATCCCATCAAAATCATAAAGTTCTCTAAGTTGAATTAAACCATTGGCAAAAGTTTGTGCATCAAACCAGAATTCAACTGGTGAGATATCGGGTAATTGTTGAAGCATATGGCCAATGCTCATCTGACACATAACAGGTACACGGTCAGGAATCTCAAAATTCATTGCTGCAAGAATTCTTTCACGAGAATTCATTCTCAAAATCTTTTTTTAATCATAAAAAAAATAAAGTAGCAGCTCAAAAAGTTTAATTCTGAAATTGCCTTAAAATCTAAATCTGTAATTATAATCTAAAAGTCAAACCTGATACTGATGATCTGAAACAGGTTGATAAAAAATTCTTTTTTAGTAAGCCTCTTTTTAGATGATTTACTATTAACCCTTTCTAAATTCCTTAATTATTTTTTCTATCTCTTCTTCGGTAATACCTGAGCCAAAAGTGTATGATTTTTGACTTGTTGGATATTTCCCTTTTTCATAAGTATAGACTTCCTTAAGTGGTGGATTACCGGCTCTTATTCTCATTCTCTCTTCAATTTCTTGAATCCATCCAGTTGATGGTTTGTCCGAATGCGAATGTGAAATAAAACTTGCACCAGCAAATGAATTTAAGCTCGAACCAGAATCCGGATTCATTGGATTAGTTTCAAAAGCAAGTTTCTTATAATTGAGTAGATGTTTTGCGGTAACATTTTCGGAGATAATTGATCCACCCCAGGTTCCAGGACCGAGCGTCATCGATGGATAAAGTGCTGTAGTATAACCAACAGCACCAAGGGCAGCAACAGTATTAACAAGAATTCTAAATGTTGGTTTTTCAAGAGCAAATTTCATTATAATATCTTTATCATTTGAATGAATGACCAGCGTGTGACCTATTCCACCAAACTCGAGAATATCAATACAACGATGACAAGCATTTAACCAACCTTCTTCAGTATAAAACGCAAGGATTGGAGATAGTTTTTCCATAGATAATGGTTCGTGCTTGCCAACTGAATTCAATTCACAAATTAATACTCTTGTGTTAGGAGGAACATTAAATCCTGCTTTCTGCGCAATAACTGGAGCTGAACGTCCAACAATTTCAGGATTAATTCTGCCATCTTTTACAAGGATAGCCTCAAGCATTTTCTTTTCTTCAGCATTAATAAAATAGCCTCCATTTCTCTTACACTCTTCAATAACTTTTTCACGAATTGGTCTATCACAAACGATTGCTTGTTCTGACGAACATAAAGTACCGTTATCAAAAGTTTTACCTGTGAAGATATCGGCAACAGCTTTCTTTATATTAGCTGTTCGCTCGATAAAAGCAGGAACATTACCAGGACCAACTCCATAAGCAGGTTTTCCTGCACTATAAGCTGCTTTCACCATTACAGAACTTCCTGTTGCCAAAATAATCGCCACATTTTTATTACGCATTAATTCATTTGTACCTTCCAGAGTTGCAATAGAAACACAATTAATTAAACCTCTCGGCGCACCCTCTTTAACTGCAGCTTCTTCGAGAATTTTAGCTGTCTCTAATGTACACTTTGCAGCAGCCGGATGCGGAGCTGCAACAATCGAATTCCTTGCTTTAACTGAAATTAATGCTTTATAAATCATTGTTGAAGTTGGATTGGTAGATGGAATTAATGCCGCAACTACTCCCATTGGCTCTGCAATTTCAACGATCTTCCCATTTTCATAAACATTGACAACACCAACCGTCTTTAAATCTTTTATGGATTCATAAACAAACTTCGAACCAAAAATATTTTTTGTGATTTTATCCTGTACATTTCCAAACCCTGTTTCTTCAACTGCCATTTTTGCAAGTTTTTCTCGTGCATCATAAGCAGCATCAGCCATGGCTTTTACAATTTTATCAATTTGGGATTGAGTGTAATATTTAAACTCAAGCTGAGCTTCTTTTGCTCTTTTGCAAAGGTCTCTTACTTCTTGAATTGATTGCAAATCTTTATCGAAATTCATTTTATTCCTCAAGTTTTATTTGAAAAAATAAATCTAAGATAAACAAAAGGCAAACTTGAAAAACAAAAATTTTTGAGAAAAAAGTAAAATTTTGATTAGCTACACCTTCTAACTTCTTTAAACTACAAAAAAAATTTTTCAATTAATTACTCATTAATTCTTATGTATTCAAAAATTCTTAAACTCTTATGAAAAAATACATAAACTAAATATTTTCAAATCACTGATGATTCAATTAATGCAAACCTGACACGATTAACATCAATCATTGCACTAACACCAATGGGAAGAGTAAACTTATTTTTTATATGTCCAAATGATAATCCATAAATTACAGGAATGCCCAATGATCCAAATCTATCAATTAATACTTCTCTTAAAGTTAATGACTCGCTAAAAGATGGATTTATTTTTTTCACTTCACAGTTAGAGAATGTTCCCATAACAACAGCTTTACATTTATCAAGCTTTCGCGAATTAATTAGTTGAGTAAGCATCCTATCGACGCGATAAGGTTCTTCCCCGACTTCTTCAATAAATAAAATTTTATCATTAAGATTAAAATCAAATTCAGTTCCGATTAAATTTACAAGTAAAGATAAATTTCCACCAATCAATTGTCCTTCGGCAGCACCTGAAGAAATTTTGAGTATGCCTTCAATTGAAGAATAATTATCCCCCCTTAACTCTGGTTCACTAATCATTTCAACATAATCTTTCCCCAGCATTAAAACATCTACAAAATATTTTTTAGTAAAATCGTTGAAATTAGAAATTCCCACAGCCCCATGAAAAGTTATGAGACCAGTTTTTGAATAGATTGCAACAAGTAAAGCAGTGATATCAGAATACCCAATTATCACTTTAGGATTTTTTCTAATGAGTTCATAATCAATTAATCTTAACAATCTCGGAGTGCCATATCCTCCTCGAGCACACAGGATACCATCAATATCATTTCTTGAGAACATTTCGTGAATATCTTCGATTCTTTCTAAATCATTACCAGCAAGATAGCCAAATTTCTTGAACAAATTTTTTGATGGAATTGCAATTAGACTAAACGATTCAAGATTTTTTTTAATTGTTTCAAAATCTTCTTCAGTTATAAAACTGGCAGGAGCAATAATCCCTATCTTACTTTTTTCTTTAATTCTCTTAGGTTTTATTATTTTTTTCTGCGTGTCACCGACTTTCTTTTCTGAAGAAAATAAAAAAGGTTGAGCAAAAGTACTCAACCTAGAAGTCAAGAATGGTAGACTCGTTAATGCCAAAAATTGTTTTCTATTCATTTCGATGAATTCAAAACCTCTTGAATTGCATTATCGAAAAATGCAAAATCTCTCATACCAATAATAAACTTTTGCTGATTTCCTTTTGAATCAAAAATTACTGTCAGAGGAATCGCGCCCTGCCATTGGGGAAAAATTTCAATTAATTCTTCTATTTTCTTAAAATTTTGTAAGTAAATTTTGAAGTTTACATTATTTTTCTCTAAAAAAGGAATTACTTCAGTATGTAAATCCTCACGGTCATCCACACTTAAACCAATAATTTCGACTTTAGCCTTTTTATATTTTTCAGCGAGTTTGACTAAATCGGGAAATTCTTTTTTACAGGGAGCACACCAGCTAGCCCAGATATTTAGTAATAGAACTTTACCCTTTCGGTTTTTAATTAATTTTTGAAGTTTTGCTTTATCGATATCTTCAACAAAAATTTTCTTTGAAGCCTTTTGACCACTTAATGTTGTTATTGATATTAAAACGATCAATAATCCTGATAATAATTTTGTTTTAATCATTTTTTACCCTCTTAATTGTACATCCGAAAGCTTTAGTATTTTTTACTGACACTTCCTTCCCAGCAAGAATTTCTTCAAGAGCATTCTTAAGATCTTCTTGCTTTACATTTTTAATCTTTCTCGAATCATCAATTCTGCCATGATAAAGTAATTCAAAGTTTGAGTTTAGAACATAAACTTCTGGAGTGTAAGAAGCTTTGAATATGTCAGCAATTTTATTTTCATAATCTTTTAGAATCAAAAAAGATAGATTATTCTTTTTAGCGTGTTCAATAATTTCATCAACAGTTTCTTCCTTATTTGAATTTATACCAATAAAAGCAATACCTTTATCTCGATAATCTTTATAAAGTTTTTCCATCCTTGAGTTATAATCATTTGACACAGGACATTGAGTTGAAATAAAAATTATTACAATTGCCTTTGAATTTTTGAAATCAGAAAGAGAATAATATTTACCATCAATACCTTTTAATGTGAAATTTTGAAACTTCTCGGGGATTTGAGCAAGTAGAAATGAGCTAAGAAATAAAATAAACAAAATAAATTTTTTCATGATGTCTCCTTTTTTAATATGTTAACCTTATAAGAATAATTAAAGTTCATTTCTCAAACAATTGATCAATAATTTTCTCATTACGAATTAAATCTTCAAAACTTTCTCTTTGTCTAATCACATAAAATTTATCTTCATCTACCATTATTTCAGCAACCCTTCTCCTTGAATTGTAATTGGAAGACATACAAAAACCATAGGCACCAGTTGACATTATTGCAATTAATTCTCCAGGTTTTGTCTCTTTAATTTCTCTACTTCTTGCAAAAAAATCCCCTGTTTCACAAGCAGGTCCAACTATATCATACACAATTTTATTTCTATCATTCTCATTTAATGGTAGAATATGGTGATATGAATTATATAGAGCTGGTCTCATTAAGTCATTGACAGCTGCATCAACTATTAGAAAATTTTTATCTCTGTTATTTTTAGTGTAAAGGGCCCGCGTTATCAATGCACCAGCATCAGCAGTTAAATATCTTCCCGGTTCAAAAATAATTTTACATTTGGATTTCTTTAATTCTTCTTTTATTGTGTTTGCGTAATCAAAAACATCTGGAACTGGTTCATCATTATATTGAACACCCAGACCGCCGCCTACATCAAAATGTTCAATTTCAATTCCAATACTTCTCAATTGCAAAATTAAATCGTTCATAATCACTATTGCTTCTTTGAAAGCTGAAACATCTGTAATCTGTGACCCAATATGCATATCTATTCCAAGAATTCGAAGATTTGATAAACTCTTAGCTAACTTAAATGCATCAATTGCCAGTTCCTGAGCAATTCCAAATTTACTCTCATACAAACCTGTAGTAATATAAGGATGGGTTTTTGGATCAACATCTGGGTTCACTCTGATAGCAATGTTCGCAATTTTATTTCTCTTTTTTGCTAAATAATTCAATAACTCAAGTTCCTGGAATGATTCAACTTTAAATAAAAAAATATTTTTATCTAAACCGGATAAAATTTCCTCTTCAGTCTTACCCACTCCTGTAAATAAAATATCATTTGGGTTAGCACCAGCTTTAATGGCTCTAAAAAGTTCACCGCCAGAATTTACATCAAGACCTGCACCCAAAGATGTAAAAAGCTTAATAACATTTATATTGGAGTTAGCTTTTACAGCATAATAAATACGATGTGGTATATCTTGAAAAGCTTTTTGAAAAGATTTGAAACGGTCAATCATTGATTTTTTACTGTAAACATAAAAAGGCGTCCCAATTAAATTTGAAATTAAATGAAGATCAACTTTTTCACAATGAAGAGAGTTACCTTTGTAAGTAAAATTTTCAAATCTCATATTTTCCTTAAAATATTTATCAAAAATAAAAAATATTTTTGTGCTTACTAATTATGGAGATTATAAATGAAAAGATATATTGTTCAGAAAAATCCTTTAATTATCCCAGTCCCGAATAACAAAATAATAAAAGAACATTTTGGAATACCATCAACTGGAACACAAGAGTTCAGTTTAGCCCATATGATTGCACCCCCTGGCTGGAGTGAACCTTACCAAACTCCTGAGTTTGATGAAATTACTTTTATCATTAAAGGACAAAAATTAATAGAAATTGATGACAAAAAAATAATTCTAAATGCTGGTGAAAGTATTTTAACCCGTAAAGGTACCCGAGTAAGATATTCAAATCCATTCAATGAATCAGTCGAATATATTTCTATCTGCATTCCAGCTTTTTCAATTCATACAGTTAATCGTGAAGAAAATCAATCGTGAAATTAACAAAAATTTATTATCTTAAAGTCTTCAATTTTTATAGAGAAGATGATGTCCTATTGAAAAACACAGATTAATTAATTAATACCTAACCAAAGATAGATTTTAATAATAGTTAGATATTAATTTTACTTTCAATACCAGAAATGAAATTGTAAAACGAAGCTATTATTTTTTTCCACCTTTGGATTTTCTAGATTCATTCGATATTGTGGTTTAATTTCAAGAAAGCTATAAGGATAAAAATCGAAACCAAAAATAAAATGTGAGTAATATATTCCTTTTACTTTTATATCTGGAACAATTCTATCATAACGAGTAACAAAATCTAATCCTTTCATTAATCGATAAGATATTTCCAGCATATATATTAACGATTTGACATCTTGATTGAAATAATTTTTCGCTTGCACAATTTCACTCATCAAAGAAAAATTATTAAACCCGATTCCTGCAAAAAAATCGTTTAGTTGAAATGAATTTTGTAATTTTCTAAAAATTCCATAAGAACCACCCAGCATAAAATTTAATTCTCCAATAGATGGAGTTAACTCAAATCTTCCTAAGTAAGATGGATCTGTTCGAAAAGGAAATTTATCCTGACCTGCACTAAAATTTATAAATAAGAATTCAGTCGGATAAATTCCAAGTTCAATTCCAGTTTGAGAATAACCTGGTGAAAATATTAAACCTTCATAAGATGAACTACTTAAAGTTCCAGCATCTCCATTTCGAGAGTAAGCAGTATGATCATCAATGCGAATCCCAAAATTTGGTGAAAATGAGCCAACCTTCACATAACCATCTAGTGGCAATAAATTAAGAATGCCATAACCTTCAAAATAACCACGATATAGGTCATAAGTTGCAATTAAATTGATATCATCACTCAAAGAAAAATTAAGATACAATCCTCCTGCCATCTTATGAAAATCTGTTCTTCTCAATTCTTGAGAATATAGGTACTGAAATCTAAAATCTAATCCAATCGAGATATTGTCGTTCAGAAAAGGACTAATTTGTGATTGGGAACTTTTAAAGAGTTTCAAGTTATTTTTTCCATAATTCCACCCATCTTTATTTCTGATTAAACCACCAGTAGGATTAATATGACAGTCTCTGCATTGATTCCCCCTCATCAATGCAAATCTTGGAATTGAAATTAGGTCACTAAGAAAAACAAACAATAAAAGAAATAAAAATTTTCGCATAAAATCTCCTTTTTCATTTCATTATACGATAAGGGATAAATAAATACAATGACTGGAATTTTCTTAATCTATAACTTTGAAAAAAAGGAGTTCCTTAATGTTAGTTTATCAATTATATCCAATCTTAGTTTTAGCTCATGTTCTTTCAGCAGTCATTTGGCTGGGTTTTTTCCCTGTTGAAATATCATTAATTAAATCAATTAAAGGTGAAAAAGACTTTACAAATAAAAAATTATTAATTCAAAAATTACTTTCATTAACAAATCTTACAGGAATGATTGGATCAATTGGAATAATTGCAACTGGCATATTACTGGTTATTATTTCACCCATATATAATTTCTTTGAAGTAAAGGCAAATCACTGGCTAACGACAAAACAATTTATCATATTACTCATCCTGCTAATAACATTTGCATTTATAATTCCACTTTCAAAAAAAATTAAAAACAATAATGATCAAGATGGAATATCATTCTCAAAATTTATCAAATGGACTTATATCGAAAAAATCTTTGTTCTGATTAATTTTATCTTAGCAGTATTACACAGATATTATTTCTAGCACTGAATGTTTAAAAAAGTTAGAGCCCGAGCAGGCAATCGGGCTCTATTGAATAAGAGAGTAGAGAGCTGAGGTGGGAAACTCTAAAATTTTTTTAAGGAATCACAATCATCAAAATTAAAAGCACAATCAATAGAGCAGTATAAATTAAAAGCTCTTTAACCTCTTTATTATTTTTTAATGCTGACTCTTTCATTTTGTTCTCCAGTATTTCTGAAGCAAACATAACTTTCAATTTTGCCATTTTCAGTAGGTATTGACTGAAGTTATTGTAAGAATTTTCTTTCAAACTTTTTTGGAAAAAATTGATAAAAATCGCTATTTATCTTGTTTTTGATACGATTTTAATTCGTGGAGGGAATAATTTTAATGAATAGATTTAAATGATTTATCAATCCAGTACTTATAAAAAGAAAAAGCTTTTGAATTTAACTTTAAAAAATCAACTGATATTCTTTAATCTTTCACGAAATATGGTTTTTGTATTCAGTCTGAAAAATAGAAATATCAATACATCGTTTTGATAACTTAACCTTCTTAATTTAATTGTGGTGAATACTTAAAGTATATTATTTTTTTGAAGTTCTAAAATTAGTTAATCAGTAATAATTCAAAAAGATTTAATTGGCCAAAAAAATTTTGATTGAAATTTAAAAGACTTATTACTTATTTGAAATTTTAGGCATCAATTTCAATTTGGTGCTCAATACAATATCTTAGAATATCAGTATTACTTGTAAGACCAAGTTTTTGAAGGATTCTTCCTTTATAAGTTGTCACAGTTTTTTCACTGATTTTTAAGTAATGCCCAATATCTTTCGGTTTCCAGCCCTTTGCAATTAATTTCATAACCTGAAATTCCCTATCAGATAACTTAAGATGCGGGTCTTCCATTTTTCCTTTTGCTTTAATTATCCTCTCTTTCAAACTTTCGCTCATTAATCTTTTACCAGCAGCAACATCCTTAATAGCTTGAAGTACTTCCATTGGTTTTGTTCGTTTTGTAATATAACCATTTGCTCCGGCTGAAAGTACTCTTTGCTCGTATTGTTCTTCCGGATGCATACTAAAAATTAAAACTGGCAAGTCTGGAAATTCAGCTTTTATTTGTTTTAAGCAATCAAGACCACTCATTTCGGGCATCGACATATCAAGTACCACAACATCAATATTTTTAGAACGAACCATCTGAAGTGCTTCAATACCATTTTCGGCTTCAGCAACAACTTTGATTTGTGGATCATTTTCAATCATTCGACGAAATCCTTCACGCACTACTGCGTGGTCATCAGCAATTAATACTCTTATCATGTTTTAACTCCATTAATTGGTATTCTTAAAATAACTTTAGTACCTTTTTTAGGTTTAGATTCAATAATTAAATCTCCTTGACAGGAAAATGCCCTTTCTTTCATCCCAATAATTCCTATCGAATGAGGATCAGATAATTTATTTTCTGGAATACCAATACCATTATCAGTTATTTCCATTAAAAAATCACCATTTTTTACTTTCAAATCAATAGTAACTTTACTCGCTTTTGAGTGACGAGCAACATTTGTTAACGATTCTTGAAGAATTCTAAAAATTACAGTGGATATATTTTTTGAAAGTTCAACATTGTTCATGTTTACCACCAATTTCGAATTTATTTTTGTTCGTTCTTCAAATTGAGATACTTCCCATTCAATGGCTGGTATTAAACCAAGATCATCTAAAATAGCTGGTCTTAATTCAGATGAAATTCTTTGAACAGAAGTTATAAGTTGTTCAATTAATCCATGAATTTTTTCAAGTCTTTCATCAACCTGCGCTTTACTTTTAGTTCTCATCGTTTTTATTCCAGAAACTTCAAAGAATAAACCTGTTAATTGCTGACCCAGTTCATCATGAATTTCTCTAGCAATTTTCGTACGTTCTTCTTCTCTTATGCTTTGTAGATGTAAAGCAAGTTTACGATATTTTTCTTCCGATATTTTAATCTTTCTCTCGTTTTCTTTTATCTCCGAAATATCCCTAAAGATGCTCAATAGCATTCGTTTATTATTGTGTAATTCAATAAATGAATTTGAAATTTCCACTGGAATTTCTCGACCGTTCCATAATTTAATTGTTGTGGATTGACGCAAAGGAATATTACCAGTAGAAATATTCTTAATAAAATCATTTACATTTTCTTGATTCTGTTCGAAATAACAAATATTGAAATTTTGACCTACTAACTTTTCGTAGGGCATATTTACCAAATCACAAAATGCACGATTAACAAGCTTGATTTTAGCTTCTTCATCCAGCAGTCGCATACCATCAGCAGAGTTTTCCCATATATTTCTAAACATCTCCTCATTTTGAATAAGTGCCAGTTCAGTAATTTTTCTTTGAGTAACATCTTCACCAATACTCGAAAGACCAATAACAGAACCTTTATCATCTATAATTGGTGAAATAGTTAATTTAACCCATAATTGATTACCATTTTTATGATAAAAAACAACTTCGGTACTCTGAGTTAATTTTTTTTCTCTTATTATTTCAATCAGTTTTAACAGTTTTTCTTTTGTTAATAAATCATCATCTTTAATTAATTTATTAAATATTTTCTCCCCCAATACTTCAGAAGCTTTATAACCAAAAATATTTTCTGACCCTGAATTCCAATATTGAATAGTTCCTGATAAATCTAAATTGATAATTGAAATTGAAATAGAACTCTCGAGAATACTTGAAAGAAAAATATTTGTTTCAAATAATTCCTTTTCGTATTGCTTTAAACCAATTAATCCACCTAAAGAGCCTGCTGCTGTTTTCAGTACGGCTTTTTCTGTTTCTGTCCACTCTCTTTCATTTGTACAATCGTCAAATCCTATAAATCCCCAGAAATTTTTACCAATATAAATGGGAATAATAAGAATTGATTTTATTGCCTGTGGTTCTAAAATATTTTTTTCGGGATCTGACATAAACCTCACAATACCTGAATAAATTTCCCCGCTTAAAACCTTCTTAAACAAAGGTTCTGTCGAAGGATCGGAATAAGGTAAATTCTGAAGCAATGGATTACTAATTTGAGGTTCAATACCTTCACGACACCATTCAAAACGCTGGCTCATTAAAAGTTCATCTGTAATTGGATCTCGACTATTCTCAAAAATGTAGACTCTATCAACACCAGTGGCTGTTCCAAGAATTCTTAATGCCTCTTGAATTGCGTTATTATGATCGGGATTTGTCAGAAGTAAAATAGAAGCATCTGCAACAGAAGTGAGCAACAAATCTTTCTTTTTTAATTCCTCTTCTGCTTTAATTCGTTCAGTCACATTTCTTGCAATTCCTCTGATAGCTTTTGGAAAATTTAAATCTTTAACAATTGAATTCTGATATTCAAAAACCAATTCCTGACCATTTTTTGATTTTAATTTTAAGGTGCCTCTTGAAACTTCGTTTTTATCAAGAGAATGGATATAATTATAAAATTCATTTTGAGGTATATCAAAAATTCTCTGAAAAGGTTGACCTATTAGTTCATTGATTTTGTAACCCAGTAATCTTTCAGCCGCTTCATTTATCTTTAAAATAATTCCATCAAATTGATGTATATAAACCAGATCTGAAACATTATTAAAAAGATCAGCATACATTTGTTCAGATTTTCTAATTTCTTCGAGCTTTTCCTGTTGAAGTCGTAATAATTTTTTATTGCTAATTAAGATGCTAACTATTACCAGCCCAATGAAAAGGATTAAAACAATAGTTCCAGCTAAAATTAACCACCAAAAATTTCCAGTTAATTCTGCCATAGGAATACTAAAGCATAGATAATCATTAAAAGAATATTAAAAATATTATGAATGATCCAGATCCCTATTATATCATTGCTCAATGCAAAAATGAACAAATCCCCACCGAAATAAATCATAAAGCCTACCGTCAAAATAAATTTATAGTCTTTTAGATTGATTATTAAATTTTTTGTTAGATATTCAACTAAAAACATAGAAGACATTATAAGGAGTAAAATTGAACCAATTGTCAGTGTATAGTTATCAATCTTATCAAAAGTTTCAAGAAATATCTTATTAAAAGTTACAACTATAATAAAGATAATTTTTAATGATATAACAACTCTTTTAAAAACCTCACGCTCAAAACACGCATAAAAAAAGAAAGCAATGAAAAAAAATTCTAAAATTGTATAAAAATGCCCCAACCATACATTTTTATTAAACATCAGACCATAATAAATCATCAACAAATTAAAAACACAATCGATTAAAACTAAGTAAAAAATTATTTTAAGATTTTTATCTAATTTATTAAAATTTAGTGACCCAATTATAAATGGTATAAATCCTACAAAGGATGAAACTATGTAAAAATATTTCATGCCAATGTTCTTTAAATATTCAACTCTGATTTACCATCACAGTATGGGGGACAAGGCCACACCCTTTCTAATATATTTCCCTTTGTTAAATCTGTACCTTCTTCATCTACTCCAACAATTACAAGTTCAGGTGTTCCATCATCTTGAGCTGCATAATAAATCCGAATTCCTACACAACCTTCTTGCTCTAAAAGTTTTAATAAAGCTTCTTTACCGAGATAATGAGCCTTAATACTTAGAGAAGTCTGCTGGCTTCTAAAGTTATTAATTAACTTTATTGCTTCTTCTAATGTAATCTGATGTTCTTCTTTTCCTGTAAATGCCATTGTTTAATCTCCTATTATTATTAGTGATAGAATTTTTATTTAAATCTATTAATCGTTGACCTTATTTTCAAAAGATATTAGATCAAAAAATCAGGTTTAACTAGTATAAAAGCCTATTTAAATTTCATTCAAAAAATACTATGAAGAATTTGGTTTGAAAAAATAGTTTCAGTTTTCTTAAAAATTCAGGGAAGGAATTAAAGTTTAAATTGATTTAATCTTTTAATGTCTCTTCATGTTTATCCAATACACCCATTTCAATTTGCAAAAATTCACGAAGTTTTACTTCGAGGTCTCTTTTCAATTTTTCAAGTTCTTGAACTTTTTTCTTTGCATCAAATACCATTTCATTAGCTTTGATTTCTGCTTCTTTCTTTAGTAGTTCCGCTTCTCGTTTTGCATCAAGAACATTTTTCTCATAGAATTTTATTTTTTCATCAGCTCTTACAAGTTCTTTAGCTAGAAAAATAGTTTGCCATGTTAAAACACCAAGTAATCCAAAGATTGAAGTTAGACCTATTTTTAGAGTTTGGGAAATAATATTTGTTAACGAAGACTCTTTTAATAAAAAAATTGAAGGATTTGCTAAAACAAATACTGATGATATAATTGAAATGAAGAGAAAAATTAAAACAACAATCCATAAAGATTTTCTTAATCCAAAAAGATACGAAACAATAAATCCCAGACATACAGCAAAAAACAACATAACGAACCAGAATCCAAAACCATAAGGATAGAAAGAAGCTATTTGAGTCTCACCAAAATTGGAAAGAAAAACTACAACTCCATAAAAGAAAACAGATATCCAGTAATAAAGTGGAATTTTCATATTAAATTCTTTCAATTAATTTTTTCATTAAAAGTGTCATTTTTGGTTCTGATTTACTTGCCACTTCAATTACTTCTTCAACTGTAAGTGGCTGTAAATTATCTGGATCGCAAAGGTCTGTAATTATAGTCATTCCAAAACATTTCATACCCATATGATTGGCAACTATATTTTCAGGGACAGTTGACATTCCCACTGCATCGGCACCAATTATTCTAAGAAACCTGTATTCGGCACGAGTTTCAAGATTTGGTCCAGTTAAAGCAGCGTAAACACCTTTCTGTATTTTTATATTTTCTTCTTCAGCGATTTTTTCTGCAAGTGCAATTAGTTCTTTTGAATATGGTTCAGACATATCCGGGAAACGTGGACCAAGTTCATTGTCATTTGGTCCAATTAATGGGTTATCGCCCAGAAGATTTATATGATCGGTCATAATCATCAAATCACCTTTCTCAAATTCAGGATTTAAACCACCACCTGCATTCGAGATAAAGAGAGTTTCCACACCCAAACCAACTTTATATGACATTACCCGCACAGGAAAAGTAATTTGTTGCATTGAGTATCCTTCATAATAATGAAATCTTCCTTGCATAGCGACAACTTCTTTCCCACCAATTCTTCCAAATATTAGTTTACCATGATGTGATTCAACTGTTGAAATTGGAAAATGTGGAATATCTTCATAATCTATAATGGTCTCAATCTCAATCTCTTTAACAAGACCGCCAAGACCTGTACCTAAAATAATTCCAATCGTGGGTTTCATTGAAGTTTTTGTTCGAATAAAATTAACAGCCTCATTAATTTTATTTCTTAGTTCACTCATTCTACAATCCTATTAATTATTGATTCAACATCAATAGATTTATTTTTATTTTCCGTTGATTCTTTTTGTTTTTGATTGTTCTCTGTTAAAATATTTAACAATTGAATATGAGCATTGATGATAGCTCTCAATCGAGAAATTAAAGTTCTTTTTCTTTCTTCGAGTTCGAGAACAGAATTTTGAATTGATTTTGCTTCATCCTGTGCTTTTTCTATAATTTGTTTTGCTTTAAGTTCAGCCTCCTTTATCAAAAGAACAGCCTGCCGTTTTGAAGCTTCCATAGCTCTTGAAGAAGTTTCTTGCGCAGCCAACAATGTTTGTTGAAGACTTTTTTCAATTTGCTGATAATCCTGAAGTTTTTTTTGAAGCTGAGTTAATTTAGCACTTAAATCTTCGTTTTGTTTTTGAAGTTGATCAAATTCATCAGCTATTATTCCAAGAAAAGTATTTACTTCATCTGGATCATATCCGCGAATATTTCTCTTAAACTCCTGACGCTTTATGCTTAATGGTGTGATTTTCATCTTTTAATTTTTCCTTTCTCCAAAAATTGCTGTTCCAATTCTCACTATTGTTGAACCTTCTTCGATTGCAATTTCAAAATCTGAGGTCATTCCCATTGAAAGTTCTCTCAAATCTATATTTTCTGACTTAAAATGTGAATAGTCATCACGAAGTTTTTTTAAAGTCGAAAAACACCTTCTTATCTCTTTTTCATCATCTGTCAACGTTCCAATTGTCATTAATCCTATAAAATTAATATTCTTTAAGTTTTGAGCTTCTATTAAAAACTGTTCAAGTTCAACGGGATTAAGTCCAAATTTAGTTTCTTCTCTTGCAGTATGAATTTGAATAAAAGCATCAATTGTTTTATTTGCTTCACCAAATCTTTTGTTGATTTCTTTCGCAAGTTTTAATGAGTCAATTGAATGGATGGATTTAACTTTATTTACAAGATATTTAACCTTATTCGTCTGTAAATGACCAATCATATGAAAATTTACCTCACTATAAACTAAATTGATTTTCTTAACCAATTCCTGGACACGATTTTCACCAAAATCTTTTAATCCAAAATCAAATGCAAGATTGATCAGTTCTGGATTTACATTTTTTGTTACTGCAATTAGCTTTATTTCCTCTGGATTCCTTCCACTTCTTTTTGCAGCTTCCTCAATTTTTTGATGAACGGAATCTATATTCCTTTTAAGCAAATCAATATTCATTTTCAATTTATTTTATGATTTTATAAAAATCAATCAAACTTCAATAGGTTTAATGTTTATCAATTAAACGTAATAAATTATTTGAAAAAATTTAGTCCATGAATGTATTTTCTTAAAATTTCAGAATATATTTTCATTAGCAATAAAGAACAAAAATTTCTCAACCAATAAAAATCTTAATTAAAAAAGAAAGGGAACATAAGATTGTCCCCTTTCGATTAAATTAATTACTGACTAGGATAAAAAATAATATTCTATTCTTCATTTTCATCTTCAGGAACTACGCGAGCAATAGCTGAAATCTTATCACCTTGATTTAATTTGATAAGTCTAACACCCTGTGTGTTTCTTCCCATTACTCTCAAATCTTTAGCATGTTGTCGGATAATCATTCCTTTTTCAGTAATGATAACAATATCATCATTGTCATCAATTTCTTTAATATCAACCATCTTCCCATTTTTATCGCTTGTTTTCAAAGTTTTAACGCCTTTACCACCTCTTCTTGTTATTCTGTATTCGTCAATTTCTGTTCTTTTACCATAACCATTTTCAGTTACAACAAGCACAGTTGATTTTCTTTTTGAAACAATCATTCCAACAACTTTATCATTTTTATCAAGAGTGATTGCTTTAACTCCTGAAGCATTTCTACCCATATCACGAACTTCCTGCTCATTAAAGCGGATTGCCATACCTTCACGAGTTCCAATAACAATATCATCAGCACCATCACTAATTTTTGCATCAATTAATCGATCGCCTTCGTTCAAAGAAATTGCAATTATTCCAGTTTTTCTCGGATTACTGAAAGCATCAAGTCGTGTCTTTTTAATTAATCCTTTCTCGGTTACCATGACAACAAATCTGTTTGAATCAAATTCACGCACAGAGACATAAGCACGAATACTATCACCTTTATCAAGTTGAACAAGATTTAAAATTGAACGACCGCGAGTTGCTCTACCACCTTCTGGGATTTCATACACTTTTAACCAATGACATTTTCCTTGATCTGTGAAAAGAAGAATATAATTGTGAGTCGAAGCAATGAACATATGTTCAATGAAATCGTCTTCTCTTGTAGCAGCAGCAGTTACACCTTTCCCACCGCGAGATTGTCTTTTATATCCACTAACAGGGAACCGTTTGATATAACCATTGTGTGAAATTGTAATAACAACATCTTCTTCTGCAATTATATCTTCAATGCTAAACTCAGAATAATCTTTAATAATCATAGTACGTCGTTCATCACCATATTTCTCTTTAAGTTCAATTAACTCTTCACTTATTATCTGCATCCTTTTTGCCTTATTAGCAAGTATAAACTTTAGTTTCTCAATCAATTTTATAGTCTCACGATATTCATCTTCGATTTTTTTCCTTTCCAAACCTGTTAGTCTTTGCAATCTCATATCAAGAATAGCTTTAGCCTGAATTTCAGAAAGCTTGAATCTTCTCATCAATCCGGTTTTAGCAGTTTCCACATCTTTAGATTTTTTAATCAATTGAACAATTTCATCAATATTATCCAGAGCAATTTTATAACCTTCAAGAATATGGGCTCTTCTTTCTGCAGCATCCAGATCAAACTTAGTCCTTCTAACAAGAACTTCATGACGATGATCAATAAAATGCTGCATCATTTGCTTGAGAGTGAGAACCGTAGGAACACCATTCACTAAAGCAAGCATAATAACACCAAAAGTCACCTGCATATTTGTATGCTTGTAAAGTTGATTTAATACGACCTCTGCTTGAGCATCTCTTTTCAACTCAATTACAACTCTTAATCCATCTCTATCGGATTCGTCTCTTATATCAGAAATATCATCAAGTTTTCCTTCTCGAACCAGCTCAGCAATTTTTTCAATTAGATTTGCTTTATTAACCTGATATGGAAGTTCAGTTATGACAATATTTTCTTTACCAGACTTTAATGTTTCAATATTTGCTTTTGCTCTGATTATTATTTTTCCACGACCGGTTTTGTATGCTTCTTTGACTCCTTCATAACCATAAATTATTCCACCAGTAGGAAAATCTGGTGCTGTCACATATTTCATTAATTTATCATCAGAAATTTCAGGGTCTTTGATTAAAGCAACCAAACCATCAATTACTTCATTCAAATTGTGAGGAGGAATATTGGTAGCCATTCCAACAGCGATTCCACTGGCACCATTAATTAAAAGATTTGGGATATAAGATGGAAGGACAGTTGGTTCCTGTAAACTATCATCAAAATTAGGGACAAAATCGACTGTATTTTTATCTAAATCACGCAACATTTCCTCAGCAATGCGAGAAAGTCTTGCTTCAGTATAACGCATCGCTGCAGGTGAATCTCCATCAACAGAACCAAAATTTCCCTGACCCTCTACAAGTGGATATCGCAAAGAAAAATCCTGTACCATTCTTACCATTGTATCATATACAGCAGCATCACCGTGTGGATGGTATTTACCAAGAACTTCTCCAACAATTCTCGCCGACTTTTTGAATGGCTTATTATGGAATAATCCAAGCTCATACATTCCATATAGGACTCTACGATGAACTGGTTTTAAACCATCTCTTACATCGGGTAATGCTCGTGCAACTATTACAGACATCGCATAATCGATGTATGAGCCTTTCATCTCATCTTCAATCGTAACTGGCAAAATTTTCTCAAATAATGTGGACATATCTTTCAATTAACCTCATTTTTTAAATTTTATCACTTTTTAATGTTAAGAATAATTTTTTGATCCTTGATTTATAAGATTATTTAATCACCTATAAAATAATTCATTAATGTTAATACAGTTTACAACAATCAAAGCATTAAACTAAAGTCAATACATTTTGCATCATCAAATGATGTTCACAGTTAAAATACAACACTAATTTTTTTTGCATTCAACAAATAATGATTACAATATTTCAAAAGAACTATAACGATTGATTTAATTTTTAATTACTATCGACTAAAAATCACACATCAAGATTACGGACATATTTAGCATTCTTTTCAATAAACTTTCTTCTGGGTTCGACGGCATCCCCCATAAGTATTTCAAAAATTTTCTCAGCAGCTGCAGCATTCTCAATTGTAACTTGGAGAATAGTCCTTGTTTCAGGATTCATAGTTGTTGCCCATAACTGTTCGGGATTCATTTCGCCAAGACCTTTATAACGGGAAACTACTATTCCCCCAGGTAATTTCTTTTCACCTTCACCTTCACTCATTTCAAATTCTTCTTCAATTTCCTCATCTTTAGCTTTACCATTCGACTTCAATCTTTTAATAATTTCATCTCTTTCTTTATCATCAAAAGCATAATATTCTTCTTTACCCTTTTTAATTCGATACAATGGAGGTTGAGCTATGTATACTTTTCCCTGTTCAATCAATTCACGCATATGTCTGAAGAAAAATGTAAGAAGAAGAGTTCTAATATGACTTCCATCAACATCAGCATCAGTCATTAGAATTATCTTACCGTAACGAACTTTTGAAATGTCAAAATCTTCACCAATGCCACCACCAATTGCAGTTACAATTGCTCTTATTTCTTCATTTTCAAGGACTTTATGAAGTCGTGCTTTCTCAACATTTATAATTTTCCCTTTTAATGGAAGAATAGCCTGAAATCTTCTATCCCTACCTTGCTTTGCACTTCCACCAGCTGAATCTCCCTCAACAATGTAAATTTCACAATGTTCAGGATCTTTAATGGAGCAATCGGCAAGTTTACCTGGCAAGCTTGAATCATCGAGAGCATTTTTTCTTCTTACAAGTTCACGAGCCTTTCTTGCGGCTTCTCTGGATTCAGCAGCTCTAAGAACTTTTTCAATAATCTTTCGACCAACAGCAGGATTTTGTTCAAGAAATTCAGAGAGCTTTTCACCAACAAAAGTTTCAACTGCACTCTTAACTTCACTGTTCCCAAGTTTAGTTTTAGTCTGACCTTCAAATTGAGGTTCTGCAACTTTGACACTTAAGACTGCAGTTAAACCTTCACGAAAATCTTCACCAGTTAAAGTAATTTTATTATCTTTTATAAGATTATTTTTTTGTGCAAAATTGTTGAGTGTTCTGGTTAATGCTGTTTTAAATCCAACGAGATGAGTCCCACCTTCATGAGTATTAATATTATTTACATAAGTAAAAATATTTTCTTGATAACTATCGTTGTATTGAAAAGCAACTTCAATAGGGACGCCATCTTTTTCACCTTCGAAGTAGATTGTTTTGTGAAGTGGCTGTCGGGTCTCATCAATATAGTTAATAAATTCAATTAGTCCACCCTTGTAATGAAAAGTTTCTTCTTCTTTGCTTCTTTCATCTATCAATTTAATTGTGATTTCTTTATTAAGAAAAGCAAGTTCCATCATTCTATCTGCCAGAGTATCGAATTTGAAGTTTATATCTTTAAAGATCGTTTTATCTGGCAGAAAAGTTACTTTAGTTCCTGTTTTCTTTTCCGAAACTTTTCCAATTACTTTTACTGGTTCAACTGGTTCACCACGGTGATATTCCTGAAAATAAATTTTCCCATCTCGATAAACTTCCACCTTCAGCCATTCAGATAAAGCATTAACAACCGAGACACCAACACCATGCAATCCACCTGAAACTTTGTAAGTTCTTTTATCAAATTTACCACCAGCGTGAAGGACAGTCATAACCACTTCGAGTGCCGATCTTTTTTCAATTGGATGAATATCAACGGGTATTCCTCTTCCATCATCTTCTACTGTAATAGAATTTCCTTTATGAATTGTAACAATTATATTTTTACAAAAACCGGCGAGAGCTTCGTCTATACTATTGTCCACTACTTCATAAACAAGGTGATGTAAACCTCTTGTTCCAGTATCGCCAATATACATTGCTGGTCTTTTTCGAACTGCTTCAAGTCCTTTTAATACATGTATACTTTCAGCACTATAATCCTGTGCAGCGTTAGTCGTTTGATTTTTAATTTCCTCTTTCTTCACTTTTTTTTCACCCTTTGTTTTTGATTTTTTCTTAGCCATATTCATTAATAAACTATAATTTGTTTAACAATTTGTTTACCAAAAGATTGATTAATTTTTTCTATGATATTTTCTCTCAAAAGGAAAATTTCATTTTTCCATGCTGAACTTTCAACTTGGAGAGTAAGAACACCTTTCTCAAATTTTTCAATTTTTACCTGTTTCGCTATTTGTTCACCAACAATATCACTGAATCTTTCTTTTAGATCATAAAACTCTAATACTTTTTCAAGATTTTGTTTTTTAATAATAACTTGAAGAATTTCTTCCAGACTTTTATAATCAGTTGACACTTATAACTCTCCCCTGATTGATTTGAATTATATAATCACGCTCAGTTTTTTGTAAATTTTTCATATCACTTAAATCAGTTAAAGTAATGAAAGCCTGTCCAAGTTCGCCAAGGTGTTCGCTAATTTTTTGACTTCTTTCACGATCAAGATGTCCAAAAACATCATCAAGAAGAAAAAAAGGATTTTTGCCAAGTTTAGATTTCAAATAAAAATATTCAGCAAACCTTAAGGCAACTTGAAAGGTCTTATGTTGACCCTGCGAACCAAAATCCCTCAAATTAATTCCATTTATATAAAATTTAAACTCATCCTTGTGAGGACCTACAAGATTTGTTGCTCTTCGAAATTCGTTTTGTCTTTGTTTATTAAGTTCTTCTTTAAATACAGCTACGATTTCATCATCTGAATTGTGTTCAATCGTTTCATATTCAATTGAAGGAGTTTCTGAGCCATTCATAATCCGTGAATATACATTCTTTACATATTCATTAAATTCAGATACAAATTTTTTTCTTGCAAGAATAAGTTTTGAACCTGTTTCACATAATCTTTCATTCCACACTTCCAGTTCATCTATTAAAGTTTGGTAATAATTTTCTTTTAGAGTCAAAAGCAACGAAGCTCTTTGTTTTAAAATTTTTTTATACTCCAGAAGATTTTCCAGATAACTTCTACTCAATTGTGAAATAACTGAATCAACAAATTTTCTTCTTTCTTGAGGGGATTCTTCAGTAATTCTTGAGTCAACAGGTGATAGAAATACAACCGGAAATCTACCAACAATTTCTTGAGGTGAATTAATCAACTTTCCGTTCAAAGAATATTGCTTACGATTTTCTAATTTGCTATATCTGACTATCATTTTGTTTTGAGTAAAATCAAATATATTACCATTAATTTCAAAAAAATCTTCATCGAAGTTCACTATTTCAAAATCAGAATTCGAGGAAAAACTTTTAGTTGTAGAGATATAATAAATTGCTTCTAAAATTGTTGTCTTCCCCTGACCATTTCCTCCAATGATATAATTCAAACCTTCACGAAATTGAAGGAAAGTATTTTTATGAAGTCTAAAATTTATCAACTTTAAAGAACTTAAAAACATTAATTTATGTTTATCTCTTTCAAAATTTATTCATTTAATCTTTACTTAATCAAAAAAATTACTCTTAAACATTAACTCTCATGGGCATAACAAGTATCATTAAATTTTCCATTTCTTTCTGTTCAGAAGGTTCAATAAGACAGGGTCTTGTGGGTGAATTAAATTTAAATAAAACATCATCGGTGTCAATATGTTCAATTGATTCAAATATTAAATCGTGCTTAAATGAAACCTTAAGTGGCTCGTTATTGTATGCACATAAAAGTTTTTCATTCATTTGAGTGCCGAGTTCTGGATTTTCGGCTGTTAATGAAAGCATATCTTTTGACAGCTCTAAATCAATCCTTCTAATTTTTGAGTGAATATAAAAGTTTGCTCTTCTTAAACTTTTTAAAAATTCAGTTCTGTTAATTCTCATTACACTTTCATTGTCCAGTGGAATAACACTTTCATAATTTGGATAAGAATCATCAACAAGACGGGTCATAAATATACCACCATCTATCTCAAATTTTATTAGCTTTTCTCCTACAGTTACCAGGACATCTTTTTCATCAAGAATTTTTGTTAAATGTTCTGCGGATTTTGCAGGTAATATTAATTGCTCTTCTATATCAGATTGAAAATCATCATAAGTAAGTTTTACAAGTCTGTGTCCATCAGTTGAAACAAAAATCAGTTTATCTTTTTTTAAGTCAAGAAGTATACCTTGCATTGCAGTTCTATGTTCTTCTTTTGCACAGGCAAATTCTGTAAGATAAAGCGCATTTTTTAATCTCTCACCATTAATATTAAAGGAATGTTTCTTTTCAATCTTTGGAAATTGCGGAAAATCAAATGGCAAAATGTAACCAATAGAATATTTCCCGGTATCTGTGTAGATAACACATTTTTGTTCTTGCTGCAAAAATTCTATCTTCAAATCTGTATCGGGGAGACTATTAACTGTATCATAGAATAATTTTCCAGGTAGTGCAACATTAATTTCACCATCTGCAAAGACAGGCAAAGTTTTTTGATATGCAACATTTGAATCTGTGGCAAAAATTGTCAAAAAATTATCTTTTACAGTGACCAAAAAATGAGTTAATATCTCCAGCGGTGTTTTTGACGGCAAAATCGGTATAAGTTGCGAAAGAGCTTTATCTAATTCTTTAGAGTTTATTTTTAATTCCATTTCAATTTCCTTTATTATTCTACGAAAATTACTAAAAATTACTGAGGTTCTCAATGCGAATCTTTGCTATTAATTAGCAAATTTGATTGATTTTTAATAAAAGTATCCTCTAAACTAACTTTCCTGGTTAAAATCTTTCACTAGTTATACTTTTTCTAATAAACCAGCTTCTTAATCATTAATTGAATAAAATCAATTCTTAAATAATTAGCAATTCCCTGAAAAAGTTAAAATCCAAAAAGTAAATACTAAAATCTTAGATTTTTTTATTCTCAGAATAAACAATAAGAAAAATTAATTTAACCAGCGCACACTTTAAAATCTGACAATCAAAAGTAATATCTGAAAGGTTGAAGAAACCATTAAAAATATTTGAAATTTATCTGATAATTTTTAATCTTTGAACAAATTAAATCTTAGAGGAGGTAAAATGAAGAGCTCAAACTATCCTTTCTATGCTCTTAAAAAAAATTATCTTATAATAATCATTGCAATCTTCACTTTTTTTTCGATTGGCTTTATCAATCAAGGAAAAAAACTATCAAAGATTAGTTCTTACGAAACAGATTATTATGTTTTAAAGTTTGGTAGAATTTCTTTCCCATTTACAAATTCAGGAGTATTGGGAGAAGTTCCTTCTGATTCCTCATTACATGGGAAATATGATAATAAAATAGTGTTATTGAATGGTGGTTTCTTAATTGGCGGTTACATAAAACCGGGTACACTTGAACAAAGAAATTTTGTAAGTGGGGTTTTTGGTTCAAGACGGATGTTTGATTATATACCAGGAAAGATTGGGATGGATAAAAATGATCCTAAAGCAAAAATATACATAGTCCAGAGCTCAGATCCCCCATTTTCAAAAAGTTGGATAGATTGGAAAGACGCCGTTGAATTGGGCGCTGAATTCTACGACGGCGATGGTGATGGCAAATATAATCCAATTGATAAAAATAATAATGGCTTATGGGATGAGAATGAAGACAGACCAAATTTAATTGGTGATTTTACTGCATGGTGTGTTTTTAACGATGGTGTTCCAGAAAACCAGCGGCGTTTACCTGAAAAACCTTTAGGAATTGAAGTACACCAAACAATATGGGCATATAGCTCCATTACAAGTTTATCCAATTCAATCTTTATTCGCTATAGAGTTATTTTCAAGGGCAACCAACTTTATCCAGAGTTAACTAAGCTTGATAGCGTTGTCTTTTCATTTATTAATGATCCTGATATTGGAAATTATCAAGATGATTTATTGGGGACCGATACATTATTAAATGCTTCTTATTCCTACAATAATGGTGATGATGCTGAATTCTTAACCAATCCTCCGGCAATCTTTTTTCAACTTTTACAGGGTCCACAGGCTTTTATACCAGGAATAACATTCCAGGATAATAACGGTAACGGAATTTTTGATGAAGGCGACATTCCTATCACAACAGCAAATTTATTTATCGATCCACTTTTTAATAAAGAATTAAAAGGAGCTAAAAATCTTGGCTTAAACTCTACAAACTATCTTCGTTATTCTGGTTCTATTACTTCTAATACATATTACAATTTTTTAAATGGTTTAACTTATGATGGTAAAAAACACAATCCTTGCCAACACGATTTAGGAGTAGTGGTCGGAGGTGTTAATTGCAATGAAGTCAACCCAAAATTTGTCTTTTCTGGTGATCCAGTTACCTACAAAGGTTGGATAAACAACAGAGAATTTGATGTTATTTCTTTCACAAACACAGAAAGGTTTACTCTTGAAAAAGGTAAACCTGTAGATATTGTTTTAGCTTATTCAATTGGAAGAGGTTCAAATGCATTAAACAGCATCACCGTAGGCAGAAGGTTTTGTGAATTAAACAGAATCCTTTTTGAAAAGAATTTCATTAAAGACATTTCGCTACCAATCACCAAATTAAAATCAAGATCCTTTGAAAATCGTGTTGATCTATTCTGGGAAACAAAAGACGATTTTCTCTTTAATTCACAATTCATCTCTTCCACTGGTGATACACTACTAAATCTATACTTTGAACGATACGAGTTGTGGGCTCATTCAACTCCCGACGCTTATTATGGAAACGATACAACACGGGCAAAAATGTTAGTAGCTTATGATGTAGAAAACGATCTGGATAATCTTTATATAACCGATAAAGATGGAATCATAATTAAAAATATTTTTTATAAAGGCATTCAGCTATCACCATCTAAATATTCAAATCCTTTAACTGGAATTATTGTCTATTCGATTGATAAGAATCCATTTAACGGTAAAAAACTTAGTAAGAGTGATAGACTATTTTTCAGTTTGAGAAAGATATACTTAAATAGAACTTCCACTGACATTATTGAAATTTATAACAAACCCGGAAATTTTTTAATTAATTCGACCTATGACATGGCAGTAAGAGCAACAGTCAGTAAAATCTTAGAAGTTATTCCAGGTGAAGATCTAAATACACCTCTTTTCCTTGAACAGCAAACATTAAAAGGCTCAACAAATGCAACTGAGGCAAAAGTACTAATTGAAGAGCTGGACAAATCAAAATTAACTGATGACAATTACTCGATATCATTTAAACGATTCGGTAGTTCTAATGAATATAAGCTATTCTGGCGTTTAAAAAATCTGACAAAGAATCAAATCTTGATTGATTCTCAAACAATTTATTACAATAAGGATCAGTCATATGTATTAGTGGATGGTTTCTCACCAAAAATTGAGTGGATTGAGCCAGAAATAAAAGATCTTCAATACAAACCAGAAAGCAATATCTGGTTCAAGCCCCCTCGATATGAAATAAGTGGTGCTTTTTATATGGGAGAAGAGGCAGTTAAAAACAAAAGCGGAATATATATTTACTCTCTGGGTAATTCCGGTAGAATAAAATCAAATATCACAAGATTCGATAAACTAAGAAAAATTGAAATTCAATTTGGTAAAACTCAATACGCCTACAGATTTGTAAGTAACACTCTGGGAACAAAATTCTTTAGTGCAGCACAAACAGCTGGAGACTTAAACGTCGGGAATCCTGGTGTATACTTTGTTGAAGTTCCATTTCAGGTCTGGTTAAAGGATGAAAGATTTAAAGAACAAAGACAACTTGCCTGTGCTTTTATTGAAGCCAGAAGTAGTATAGGTGGAAATCCAGATGGTGAATGGAATCCTGATACCAATATCGTTAAGACAAAAGAATATATTATAATTTTCGATCAAACATACGATCCTACTGGCAAGCAAATGGAATATGTTGGGTATTTACCAACAACAGGAACAAAAGTATTTGCGGAATTATTAGGATGGAACCCACCAGCTGAGGCAAACTTTACACCAGAGCAAATAAGAAGAGCTAATTCTCCTTGGTTCGACGCACTTTTAGTGGTCGGTTTGGAAAAAATTTCTGCTGTATCAACTTACCAACAAGGCGATGTTTTAACTATACCAATTTCCTATGTTTTAACCGAACAAGATACATTTTACTATCAATCAAAATCTGCTTCAAATAAACTATCAACAGAAGAAAAGAAGCAATTAGTGAATAATATCAATGTATTCCCAAATCCATATTTCGAATGGGATGATACAAGAGCATATGGAAGTGGGGTAATTACATTTTCTAATTTACCTGAAGAAGTGACAATTAATATTTATACTCTGTCGGGAGTTTTTGTTAAAAGATTAAACGAAAATGATAAATCTTCAATTTCATCACCATTTATTCAATGGGATATGAAAAACGAAAGTGGGAATAAAGTTGCCAGTGGAGTTTACTTAGCTCATATTAAAACTAATTATGGTGATAAAGTTTTGAAGTTCTCGATCGTGAGAATGAAACATTAAGATTTAAATAACAAAAAATTCTTATTGATACTCTGCCATCTATTTCATAAGTCGCAAAGAAAAAAATATATTCTTTGCGACTTTTTGATATAAATTTAAATTAAATAGGAACAACAATCCTTAGATTTCTTTAATTTTTACAGGTAGAATAACTTCAAACAGTGTCCCTTCATTCTTTTTGCTCCAGACCCTGATCTTGCCATTTAATAGTTCAACAAATCTTTTTGTCAAAGCCAAACCTAATCCAGTGCCTTCATAAGGTCTAGAATATCCTACCTCTTCTTGACTAAACGGTTGAAACAAATGCTTTTGATACTCTTCACTCATTCCTATACCATAATCCCTAATTTTAAAGAGAACATCATCTCTCCTTAGTAATGTAGTAACATCAATCTTCGAATTTTCAAAACTGAATTTAACCGCATTATTAATTAAATTAAATAAAATTCCATCAATGCAATACTCATCAAGCATTAATTCACCAATTTCTTTATCAAGATTAACATTAAAACTGAGATTCTTTTTATTCGCCAAAATTTGAATTTGATTTATTGCATCGAGAACTTTCTTATTTAAATCAATTGGTTTTGAATGAATTTCAAATTCACCAGCTTCAATTCTTGAGATATCTAAAATCTGATTAATTGTATTGAGTAATCTTTTGCCGGAATTTTCAATTGCATCAAAAAATTTTGGCAAATCCTCTCTATCACCCTCCCCGTAAAAAAAGTAATCTTTTAAGACATTAGTAAAGCCCAAAATTACATTAAGTGGAGTTCTAATTTCATGAGACATCATCGAAATAAAACCACTTTTTAGTCTATTTGCTTCTTCTGCTTCTTCTTTTGCTCTAATTAATTCATCTATAAGTTTTTTACGTTCAGTTATATCTCTTATTATTGCCAGATAAAATTTTTCACCACCTAATTGGATTATAGCAAAAGATGCTTCAAAATAAATTTCTCTTCCATTATGTAATTTAGCGGCACCCTCAAATTTTTCTTTGAAATCACCTTTAGAAAATTTTTTGAGGTGGATATCTAACATCTCCTTTTTCGTCTCTTCAGAAAAAATCACCGAAATAGATTGGTTGATCAATTCATTTTCTTCTAAACCAACCAAATTGCACATTGCAGGATTAATCAATCTTATAAAACCTTTTGAATCGAGCAGAATCATACTATCATTGCTTTTCTCCCAAATCATTCTAAATTGTTTTTCAGATCTAATTAATTCCTCCTGTAGTCTTTTTCTTTCTGTTATATCCCTGAAAATTCCAAGTAAATATTTATCATCCCCAATTTTAATGAATGAATTAGATACCTCAAACCATAATTTTCTACCATCATGTAGAACTACTTCTGTTTCAAAATTGGTTTTTATTCTACCTGATTTAAATCGCTCTTGATGTTTTTGTTGAATGTACTCTCTTCTTTCAACTGAATAGATTTCAGAAAGATTTTTTCCTTCAATCTCTTCTTTTTTTAGTCCAATCATTTTACAAAAAGCAGGATTAACTAAAATAACCTTGCCTTTTTCATCCGTAAGTCGCATCCCATCGTGACTGTTTTCCCAGATTAATCTGAATTGTTCTTCAGATTTTCTTAACTTTTCCTGTAATTTTTTCTGCTCAGTAATATCAGTAATAAAAGCGAAGCTTCCAATAAAATTACCTTTCTCATCAAAAATTCCAGTAGCAGCAATTTTAACCCAGATGATTTTTCTATCTTTCTTAATTAATCGTCTTTCAAATATACTGGCTTCACCTTTTACAATTTTTTCTTTTTCACAAAGAGCATTCTCTCTTTCATCAGGATGGACAAATTTTTCGTCAAAATTCTGGTTAAGAATTTCATCTTTATTATATCCAATAATATCACAAAACTTTTTATTCACATCCATTATAATGTCATTTTGATCGACTATACAAATGCCTTCCTCAGCAGTCTCAAAAATCGTTCTAAATCTTTTTACATTTTCAACCAATTGATTTTGTAATAAAACTTTTTCTGTTAAATCTTCACAAAATGAAATGATACCTTTTTTACCTTCAGGCAGGGTAAAACTTGTTTCTATTAAATGAACAAAAATTCGACTACCATCTTTTTTATGAGATTCAACAATATGATCAAGTCTTTCCCCATCTAAAATTTTTTTGATATGAGTATCTACAAGTGAAATATTTTTAGGTGATGCAAAAACCTTTACATTTTTTCCAATTAATTCATTTTTACTGTATCCGGTAATTTTCTCGTACATTTTATTGAAACTCAGAATGTTACCATTTTCATCTTCAATAATAATTCCAATTGGGGCATTTTCTATTAAATCACTGAATTGTTTATTTAGTTTTTCTAAATTTTCTATTGCAATTTTTAATTGAGTAATATCATATGCTGTTCCCAATCCTGCTGGATTACCAAACCAGTTGATAAGACCTCCACTAAAATCGATCCACTTTTCATTTCCGTCTTTAGTTATAATCTTAAATTCATAATTCTGTGGTACTGGTTCCCCTCTTTGTCTTTTAAGACTCCTTTCTTTAATCAATTCCTTGAACTCTGGATGAACGACATCATAGAACTTCATTTTTAATAATTCATCTTTAGTGTAACCAGTAATTTTTTCAGTTGCCTTATTAACATAAACAAAATTTTCTCCCTGATAAATAAATATTGCTGTAGTAGTCTGATCAGCTAATTTTTCAAATTGGTCTTTTCGTTCCTGAATTTCTAATTCAAGTTTTTTCTTTTCGGTAATATCTTCAGCAACACCAAAAATTTTTACAATTTTTTTAGAACCATTATTAAAAATCGGGACAGCGTAATCTTTAATCCATCTAACATCACCGAATTTTGTAACCATTCTGCATTCAATTTTATCGGGGTTACCAGCTAAGACTTTTTCAACATGTTTGATGACTTTGGTGAGATCATCCTCATAGAAAGCTTTACGCCAACCCCCAAGAGCTTCCAGTTCAAGAACTGTCCATCCAAAAACACGGGTAAAAGAATCAGAAACCCACTCTCCAATTAAATTTAATTTATCATCCACCTTGAAAGAATAAGCATAATCAGTAATCAACGAAGAAATTAATCTAAAACGATTTTCACTTTCTCTTAAGTTTTCTTCAAGCTCTTTGTTTCTAGTTATATCTCTTGCAATACCTTCAATTGCAATTAAGTCTCCTTTATCATTATAAATCGGTACATTTTTTTGTTCAGTCCAGATAATTCTCCCATCTTTTCTAATCCATCGTAGAGTAACTGGTTCGTCAATTTTTATCTCTCCTCTGGCTATCTTTTCCCATAAATGTCTATCATCAGGATGAACTATCTTAAAAGCAAGATCAGGATCAGAATAATGTTCCTCCGGTGAATATCCTGTAATTTTAGTAGCCGAAGGACTTACATAAGTAAACCCCCTTTTTGGAAAAAACTCATAACGATAAATTATGTCCAGGGCATTTTCAGCAAGAAGGCGGAATTTTTTCTCACTCTCTCTTAATTCTTCGTAAACTTTTTTATTTTCAAGTATTAATTCATATTTCTTAAGAGCTTCTTCAATAGCAACTGGAATTTTTTTTAAATGATTTTTAAGTATATAGTCATAGGCACCTCTCTTAATGCACAAAATTGCAAATTCTTCACCCTGAGAACCAGTAACAATTATAAACGGTAAATCAGGAAACATTTCGTGTGTGATGTTTAGGGCAGTTAGACCATCAAAATCAGTTAGGTAAGAATCAGATAGAACAATGTTGGGTTTAAATCTACTTAACTTTATTATAAAATTTTTACGATTTTGAGCAAATTCTATAACGACATTCTTAAAATGAGTTTTAATCTCATTTTTTATATGTTTTATATCCGATTCAGAATCATTCAAAATTAAAATTTTTAATTCATCACTCACACATTGCTCATAAATTTATCATAATAAATGCGTAACACCAAACAATTAACTTCTATTTAGTGTCTAAAATAAACAAAATAACTGTTTAATAAAATAATTGAAACCTTGTGAAATTTTTTTCATCAAATCCAAATGAAAATTTGAGAGGAAAAATGAATCAACCAAAAGTAATAATTTTCACAACACCAACTTGTAGTTTCTGTAATGCTGCTAAAAGATATTTCAGAGAGAAAAATATTAGATTTACTGAAGTTGATGTATCAAGAGATCAAAAAGCAGCGATGGATATGTATCGTCGCACTGGACAAATGGGTGTACCGGTTATTTTAATTAATAATAGACCAATAGTTGGTTTTGATGTAAATAAAATTAATCAACTTTTAAATATTAAATAATGTGAAACAAATAAGGAGATAATAAATGATTATAAAACCTTTAGATGATAGAGTACTTATTGAAATAATTGAAGAGGAAGAGACAAAAACAGCTTCAGGTCTTTACATTCCAGACACTGCAAAAGAAAAACCACGAATGGGTAAAGTTATTGCAGTTGGAACAGATGAAGACTTAAAGGAGAAAGTGAAAGTTGGAGATAAAATTTACTTTGCAAAATATGGCGGTGAAGAAATTGAAATGAACGGAAAAAATCTTAAAATAATTCAAAGATCTGATATTCTTGCAATAGTAGAAGATTAATGTAAATAAAAACATTTTAATTATCTCCCAGTGGTATAGAATAAACAAATTTTGAACCTGTCAATTTATTAAGCTATAAATTGACAGGTTTTTTCATTTTTTTTTATATTGGAACAAGAAAAATTTTAGCATTGTAAAAAGTTCGAAGAAATTGATAATGATTAATTATTTGATAAATCTTAAAAATATAATTATATTTGTACGAACGTAGAAATAATATTTTAAGGGTAGTAATCAAAAAAAATTAAATTAAAAATAATGTTCTTTAAGAGTTTGAAATTTGGAGATCGCAGAGTAGCCCTAACCGGTCACCTCACTAAAATCCCACCTCAATAACGATGCCCCTAACCCAATGCGATCTCCAAATTCTTTTTTTAAATGCACCCTTCAAAATTTCTTCAAAAAATTTCCAAAAAGTTAATACACAAACCTGACATTAAATTTATTTGCAATAACCCATAAAATTTTGGTCATCAAGCGGAGCCGAGGTGTGGTCACCGAGCGGAGCCGAGGTGTGGTCATCGAGCGAAGTCGAGGTGAGGTCATCGAGCGAAGTCGAGATGTGGTCATCGAGCGAAGCCGAGGTGTGGTCACCGAGCGAAGTCGAGATGTGATCACCGAGCGGAGCCGAGGTGTGGTCACCGAGCGAAGTTGAGGCGAAATGTTTCAAATAAATCAATAAAATTCAATTAAACGAATTAAATAAAAAATGAATATATCGACTACATGCGGAAACTTTGAACAACCATGCAAAGATAACTTAATTTAATTACCTTTGAGATATGTTTTACTTCCGCAAATTTAATGCAAAACCCAAGGGAATTATTTTAATTATTTCCTAATAATTTCAACAAGCCCACTAACCATTGTATTTTTAGCAGGGTCAAGCAAGAAAACTCTATAAATACCAGGCTCTGCGAAGTTTATACCATCAAAAAACATATATGTCCAATTTCCATCTACAGTAAATGATTTTGAGTTAGCATACTCGAAATTCCCAGTTTTACAATTTAATTTATCCCACTGGATCGATACATTTTCATAAAAAATTGGTAAATCAAGTTTTACCATTACTGTTAAATTACCAGTTGTAAAACGATCTCCCGTTCCAATTTCTCTATCAGTATATTTTTCACAAAAATATAGAAGATCTTGGGATCTTAATTCTGCGGTATAAAGTAATAAGAATAACACTCCCATTAATGGGAAAAACAATTTTTTTAGAAACATAAACGCCTCCTGATTGTATTTTTAGATTTTTGATTTTATAAGTTTTAAGCTGTTGAAAATTACAATTAATGAAGAGCCCATATCAGCAAAGATAGCTCCCCACATTGACGCAACTCCAGCTAATGTAAAGATAATGAAAATAAATTTAATTGCAATTGAGATAAAAATATTTTCTTTGATGGTTTTTACAGTTTTACGACTTAATCTGAAAAGTTTAGGAAGCTTAGAAATTTCATCACCAATGAGGGTTATATCAGAATTTTCTATAGTTGCATCAGTTCCAATTTTTCCCATTGCAATACCAATTGAAGCACTTTTTAAGGCAGGTGCATCATTAAGTCCATCACCAACCATTGCAAGGAATTTATATCGATGATTTAATTCTTTAATTAAATTAAGTTTATCAAAAGGTTTCAATTCGCCATAGTAGTTTTCAATTCCAAGATCTTTTGCGATTTTTTCTACAATACTTTTATTATCACCACTTAATATAAAAAAGTTTCTAACTCCCTCAAGTCTTAGCTCTTGAATAGTGTTTTTCATACTTTCACGAAGTGAATCAACAAGACAAATAATTCCAATAGGATTATTGTTTTTAAGTATTAATATCACTGTATAGCCTGAATTTTCTAAATCATTAATTAAATTTCTTTGCTCAATTGTAAGAGTAGAAATAAAAATTTTTGGTTGACCAATAGTATATTTCACATTTTTATAAACACCAGATATAGCACCATCTTCAATCTTAAAATCTTTCACATCTTCAACATCTATTTCAAGATTTTTCGCAAAATTTATTATTGCATCAGCTATCGAATGTTCTGAATTAATTTCGAGATTATAAGCAATTTCAAGAATTTCTTTTTCCGATAAATCATTTAGAGGAATAATTCGCTCTACCTGTAAAATACCCTCTGTTAAAGTGCCGGTTTTATCAAAAGCGATTGCATCAACTCGATGAAGATTTTCTAAAAAGATTCCTCCTTTAATTAAAGCTCCAAACTTTGTTGATCTTGCAATTGCTGAAAGGATTGCAACTGGCGTTGATATAACAAGTGCACAGGGACAAGAAATTACAAGCAAAACTAGTCCCTTATAAATTGATTGAGTTAAATCTTGATTCTGAACGAAATAAGAAAACATTGATACAACAAAGGCTAAAAACACAACTGCAGGAGTATAATATTTAGCAAAAACATCAACTACATTCTGTAGATTTGACTTTGAACTGGTTGTAGCTTCTTCAAGCAGAGACAATATTTTTGAGAAGTGAGAATTTTTGTATGTCGATGTTGCTTCAATCAGCAGCGTTCCCCTTTGATTGATAGTTCCAGCATAACAGCTATCGCCTTTCACTTTTGCAATAAGTTTTGATTCTCCAGTTATAGTAGATTGATTAACTACAGAGGAACCATCAATTACAAAACCATCAACAGGAATTTTTTCTCCTGGTTTAATAAGAAGTACATCGCCAACCTTAACTTCACTTGTTGGAATTTCAATGAATTCATTCCCTTTCTTTATAGTAGAATATTCAGGAATTAAAGCTACAAGCTTGTTAATCGACCTTCTCGCTTTATCAATTGAGTAACTTTCAAGTTTTAACGAAATAGCATATAACAGCATCACCACAGAGGCTTCTGCATATTTCCCAATAATGATTGCTCCAAGAACAGCAATACTCATCAAAACATTTATATCAATAAAAAATTTTCTTATGGATAAAAAAGCCTTTTGAAAAATTCGAAATCCACCACTGATGACCGCAATTATAAATATACTTATTGTAAATGCTGGATTTAAATTCAAATACTCTGCAATAAATCCAAACAACACAAATAATGATGAAACAATTAAGACTATTAATTGAAGTGAATTCTTTTTTCTTGATGAAGATTTCAGATGTAATTTGTTGTGGTAAATTTCAGATTTGAATCCAAGTTCATGTAAAGTTCTGAGTATTTTTCCTTCTGATGTTTTATGAATAACAATCAATCTATGATTCACAAGATCGAATTTTAAATCTTCGATTTCTTTTATTGACTTCAACCCTTCACGTATTACTTTTTCTTCATTAGAACAATCCATCCCCTCGACATAAAATACAGAAGTTTTTTTGCTTCCTTCTTTTTGGATCTGCAAACCAAGCTCAGAAATTGTTTTTTCAATTTCCCTGTTAATAGCCTGAGAAGGTTTTATTTTTAGAGAAAGGATCGATTCTTCTAAATCAACTTTAGCAGAAATAATTCCATCTAATTTCAGTAATTCCTTTCTTACTTCTTCTGCACAAACAGGACAATCAACACCACTAACCTGAAAGGATTTTTCAATTTCGTTTTTATCTGTTCTCATTTTTCATCACTGTCTTTTTTCTTGAATAAATGATCAAAATCGTTTTTGCTTTTTTTCTTCACATATTTCGAATAAATTTCCTGAAGTTTCTGGAATGAGATTTTATCTAAATCTTCATCATCTTTGGTCCTCTTTTCATACATTTCAAAATTATAAAGATCTTCTCGAGACATTCTGTTTTTATAATATTTCAATTCTTGAATCATTCGTTTTTGTTCAACAATTTGCATTTTTTATAAGTCCTTATTTTTATTGTAAATTTAAGAAACATTTAAAAAAGAAATTATGAACGATTCACGAACCAATAAAGAAAAAAAAGTAGTCAGGCTTTTCTCAATCGCTTCTTTTCTGAATGATCTTGGTTCAGACATAATTTATCCAATCTGGCCCGCATTTCTAACTCAGTATTTGAAAGCAAATATGGCAATTGTTGGTTTCATAGATGGTTTAGGTGATGCACTGGTTTCATTATCACAAGCTTTTTCGGGATTTTATTCTGACAAAATTCAAAAGAGAAAAATCTTTATCTGGCTTGGATATTTATTTGGTGCAATATCCAGAGTTGGATATGCTTTTTCAACAACATATCATCCAGTTATATTTTTTAGAATTTTCGATCGCACAGGAAAGATAAGAAGCGCCCCAAGAGATGCAGCAATTGCTGATATTTCAAGTGATTTTACTCGAGGTAGAAACTTTGGATTTTTGAGGAGCATGGATAATCTCGGAGCTGTTGCAGGAATTATTTTATGTATGATTCTCTTCCCAATTTTAGGATATAAATATCTTTTTCTGCTTGCTGCATTTCCTTCTATAATTAGTGCTTTATTAATTTTCTTATTTTTCAAAGAAGAAAAGATTCAAACTAAGGCATTTAGAGGTTATTCGCTTAAGCTATTAAATACTAATTTGAAATTACTTTTTGTCGTAAGTTCAATATTTTCTCTTGGTAGTTTCAGTTATTCTTTCCTTCTTGTTTTTGCGAATCAAAAAGGATTTCCAATATACTCGCTACCAATCTTGTATTTAATTTTCACTTTTGTTGCAACTCTTTTTTCATTTTACTTTGGTAAGCTTTCCGATCAAATAGGACGAAAAGCAGTTTTAATAATTTCATTTTTATTCTGGATTGTTTCTTTAATTGTCTTGATTTCATTACCTGTAACAATTGGAGCAGTTTTTAGTTTTATTCTTTATGGACTACACAAAGCTGCTTTCGAACCAGTGCATAAAACATTTATTTCAGAGCTTTCACCAGTTGAATATAGAGCGAGCGTTCTTGGAGGATTCCAACTGATAATGGGATTATTTGCATTTCCAGCCTCATTCTTTGCGGGTATTTTATGGGAGAGTTTTAATATCTTTGCACCGTTCTATATTTCAATTGCTTTAACTATAATCTCAATTTTTATTACGCTAAAAATAAAGGAAGAGAAAAATAATTGACATGAAAGAACTAACTTCCCTTGATCAAAAAATTTTTAATCTTAAAATTGAAAATATCTTTCCAGTAATTTCAGATTTTGCGAGTTATAAAAATTGGTTCCCCACAAATCCCGAAATGAAGTTAATTAAATCAACACCTGAAAAAATAGGTTCAATTATTCAGATAAAAACTGGAATAGTAAATTTTAAAATCGAACTTACAAGGATTATTCCAAATAAGGAAATTATTGTTAGCTATACAGGTGCATTTGAAGGTCAGGGCATATGGTATTTTTTCGAATCTACCAATGGAACAAAACTTCTGTATGAAATTGATCTGAAAGTAAAAAGTCCTGTTGTTAGATTCTTTTCATTCTTCTTAAATTTAACTGCACTTCATTCCAAATTAATGACACAAGTTTTCAGTGGACTCGAAGAATATTTAAACAAGACTTATAATATTAATAAAAATGGTATCAATAATTCTAACAGCTCACAATCAAAAATCTTTTATATCAAGAGCGATTGATTCCGTATTAAATCAAACTACAATGAGGTGGGAACTTCTTATAATTGATGATGGAAGTGATGATGGAACTGAATCGTTTATAAAGAATTATTTTCTTCTGAATAAAAAGATAAGGTATTTTCGAAGACTTTTTAATGGAGTTGTTGCAGCAAAAAATTTTGGAATTAAGAACGCAATCGGTGACTACATTACTTTTTTAAATCCAGAAGATGAATTTAAACCAAATCACATCATATTACGAATGAATTATCTTGACTATAATCCCGATGTAGATTTAATAATTGGCTCGATTGATTTTGAAATATTAAAAGCAGAGAATCCAGACTATTATGAAAAGATTCTACAACATGAAAACAAAGAATCTTTATTAAGTACATCTGTGATTTTTGGCCGAAGAAAAGTTTTTGAACTGTTAGGTGGATTTAATGATGTTGAATATTATGAAACAGATTTTTTAGTCAGAGCAATTGATCACTTTAAAATTCAAAAATTTGATTCTCCAACTTATATAATTCACATCATCTAAAAATGAATAAACTACCTGATAAAGAAAAATTTTTTGATTTTTCTGATTACTCAAGACCTTTTTCAAAAATTCTTGTGAACCGTATAAAAGATTCAAAAATCTCTCCACTCCATTTCACAACATTTTCGTTAATCTCTGGATTATTTGCAGCGTTATTAATTTACTTAAATAAATACAACTTTCTGTCAGCACTTTTAATTCTTGCAAAAAGTTTTTTCGATGCTGTTGATGGTGAGCTGGCACGAGCGAGAAATAGACCTTCATATGTTGGGAGATTTTATGACTCGGTTGTTGATTTTTTTGTCAATGTTGCAGTTTTTCTCTCGTTAACTTTAAGATTCAATGAATCTTTACTGAAATTTTTATTAATTGTCCTACTGTTTCATCTTCAAGGAAGTATCTATAATTATTATTATGTTTTAAAGAGACATAAAGCCGGCGGAGATACCACAAGTCATATCAATGAAAAAAAAATTACTTCTATTTATCCATACGATAATCCTTTCTGGTTCAATGTTTTTCATAAATTATATCTCTGGATCTATAGTTGGCAGGATGAAATAGTTTATCGTCTTGATAAATCAGCAGAAAATTTATCTAACATACCAAATTCATTTATGACACTGGTTTCTTTACTTGGACTTGGCACACAGCTTTTAATTATTTCGTTTTTAATAATAATGCATCAGGAAAAATTGATCTTTCCAATTTTTATTTATTATTATTCAATATTTAGCGTTCTTGTCATATTATTCAGGAAAATTATCTGGAAAAGTGCCAGTGAATCTATGTGAATTTTTGTTCTGGTTAATATCATTAATTAAATCACTAAAAAATTAAGCTTAAATCTAAAATTTCAATTTTTACTTATAATTAGAAATTTTGCTGTTTAGGAAAATTATTTCAAAAATCATTTGAGTATTCTTTCTATATCAGAATTCTTTAAAGTTTAATTAACCAAAAAACTTCACTTATTATTAAATTGCTTCATGATTGTTTTCAAAAAGATTTCTGATTTTTTCTACAAATACTATGCACATCTGGTATCAATTTTTGTACTTATCTTTTATATTCTAACTTTAGCACCTGGAGTGATTGCATCAGATTCAGGTGAACTTGCAACAGTTCAATATACATTAGGAATAGCTCATCCAACCGGATATCCATTGTTTACAATTCTTGGTTATGTATTTTCACATATTCCATTTCCTATTCGTCCAATTACAAAACTGAACTTTTTGACAGCATTATGGTCAATATTAACTGTTTTCGTTTTAATAAAAACCATTAAACGAGTACTTGATAATTATAAAATCTATTTTACAATCCCTGATTCTTTAAAAGACAAATTTTCCGATAGATTCGAACTGTCTGAAAAGTATAAAATTATCATTGCAGTTTTCGGGGGACTTACTCTAGGTTTTAGCCGAACATTTTGGTTCAATAGTCTATCTGTTGAAGTTTATTCTCTTCATATATTCTTATTTTCTCTTTCTTTCTATTTTATGACCCAGGCATTTGAAAGTAAAAACGAAATAAGAGAAAACAAATTTTTAAAAGATCCATGGTTTTTGACCATTTTATTTTTAGCTCTTGGTTTTACAAATCATTTATCAACTGTTTATATCGTACCTGGATTTCTCTATTTATATTTTTATAAATTTGATTTTACTAAAACAAAGTTGACCAAGTTCTTTATCTATTCAATTATTGGTTTCATTATTCTAAGTGTGTTTTATCTTTATATACCTTTAAGAGCAATGATGCAACCCTTTTTGAATTGGGGTAATCCGGTAACATTTAAAGATTTTATCAATCACATTTCCGGAAGATTATATCATCAATTTTTATTTCCAGGTATTGGTGAATATTTTTCCAATATAGGCAATTTTATTAATACACTGACTATAAGTTTTGACCGATCAAATTTTACTGGTTCTGACTTTAGCATATCTATAATTATATCATTTCTGGGAATTATTATTTCAGCGATTGCATTCAGAAAATTGTTTAATTTTCTAATGTTAATTTTAATCACAACTGTTTTGATTTCTTCCACTTATAATATACCTGATATCGATTCGTATTATTTACCAGCACATTATGTCATTTCATTTTTTAGTTCACTTGGACTCTTCTATCTCCTATCAATAGAAATGAGAGAGAAATTAAAAAAAATCATAGCTGGTATTATTATAATTCCTGCTATACTTTTTGAGTTAAATTTTAATTATTTAAGAGTTGATCTGAGCAATCACACAATAATGGATGACTATACGAATTATCTTTTAAATTCAGTTGAAAAAAATTCAATCGTATTAAGTTCTCGTTCATCGTTTTATTTCCCAAGTTTATATTATCAACTTGTTGAAGGAGTTCGAAAAGATGTGGTGATAGCTGAATATAAATTACTACAACAAAAATGGTATTATACTCAATTAAATAAGTTACATCCTGAAAGTATTGTATTAAAAGATACTGTCGTAAGCCTTAATATGAATAATCGTGAAGTTTATTTTGCACCAGAAATGATCGAGATGTATTTGCGAGGTGAAGTAAAAATTTCAGAAGACTTAGAGCTTGTGCCAGTTCAATTTTTATACAAACTTTCAAAAAGAGGAACTTATGTTGAATCACCTCCATTAAATTTTGAACCAAAATTCACCAAACCTGAATTGTATGAAACTAAAGAGATTAAAGAGATAATGCGTAGTATGTTGTTTAATCGAACTATCTATGAATTGGTAAATGGTAAATTCGATCAAGCAAAAATGTATTTAGAAAAAATAAAAAAAGTTTTCCCGAATTATGAACTCCCTGTTGATCTACAAAAATTATTACAACAATAATTCTCTTATAACCTGTTGATTTTGTGATTTTTCTTAAGATTACCAAAAAATCTTGAATAAAAAACAAACATACATTTAAAGTTTTTTATTCTTCCCACGGTTCAATATGAACAAAAACATCCGCAACTTCGGGCATTTGAATAATAAGATTTCTTACTTCCTGAGCAATTTTGTAGGAGTCTTTTGTTGTGTGATTTTGATCTACTTTAATTTTTACTTCAACGTGATACTTATTTCCAAATTGATGTGATCTGAGACCACTAAGATCAATAACTCCATTAACTTTTTTTGCACGATTTGATATTTCTTCAATCAACTCCTGACTTGCTGCTTTTCCCATCAAATAATCAATGTTTTCCTTTGCAACATGATAACCTGCTCTGAATATGAAAAAAGCTATCAGTATCCCTGCTATTCCATCAAAATATTTTAAACCATATGATGAAATAATTAGAGCAAAAAATGCGATAAGAGATGATAAAACATCATTTAAACTATCGATAGATAAAGCACTTACAGCTGGACTATCATACTTTTTACTTACCTTCTTAAAATAATAAGCCATAAAAGATTTTAGAAGTATTGTTATAACAAGCACGACAAATGGAAAAACAATTATATCTTGGATAGTTGGCTCAATTATTCTTGATATTGATTCCCTGATCACGGTTATTCCTGCAACACCAGCGAATATCGCAAGCATCATTGCAGCAATTGGTTGCGCAGCATGATGACCATATTGATGATCTGAATCTGCACTTTTGTATGAAACCTTAACTGAAAAATAAACGGCAATATTTGTAAGAATATCCGAAAGTGAATTTATCGCATCGGAAATAACAGCTATACTATTTGAAAGGATTCCAGCGGTTAATTTAATCACGAAAAGAAAAATATTTGAAATAAGTGAGAATCTTGAAGCCTTAATTACTTTTTCTTGCATAAATCTCAATTATATTACTGAATTTCATTAAACCTGCTGGCATCTTATTCAGGATATTAGTAAAAGATTAACTTTTTCTTCTTCCTGTATAGCTTTTGTGCCTCTGCCGTCGTTCAGAATACCTCTAAAAAATTAACTTTTTTCTTCCCAGATTCTGCAAATATTTATAATTACATCCACTGCTTTTTGCATATCCTGAATGGAAATCCATTCCAATCTTGAATGAAATGCATGCTCACCAGCAAATATATTTGGACAAGGTAATCCCATATAAGAAAGCCTCGAACCATCTGTTCCACCACGAATAATATTAAGCTTTGGTTTAATACCTGCACGCTCTACTGCTTCAAGAGCATATTGAACAACCTGCGGATGATTATCAAGAACATATCTCATATTTCGATAGGATTCCTGAACTTCAAATTTGAAACTTGCTTTCTGATATTTTGAGACTACTTTTTCTGCAAGTTCTTTTAAGAAAGCCTCTTTCTCTTTTAATCCTGACTCTTCAAAATCTCTAATTAGAATTTTCATGGTAGTTACATCGACTCCACCGTTTAAAACATAGGGATGAACATATCCTTCCCGACCTTCGGTTGTCTCAGGTGAAAGTCTATCTTTTGGAAGATTTTCGATAAAATCGGAAGCAATTTTTATTGCATTCACTAATTTATTTTTCGCATAACCAGGATGACAATTAAATCCTTGAATCGTTAAAATAACTGTATCTGCACAGAATGTTTCATTCTCGATTTCACCAAGAGATTCACCATCAACAGTGTAAGCATATTTAGCACCAAATCTATCAAGCCTTATTTTTTCAGTCCCTCTGCCAACTTCTTCATCTGGAGTAAAACAAACTTTAATTGGTCCATGTTTTATTTCTGGATTTTCAATTAGTATTTTCATTGCATCGATTATCTCTGCTAAACCTGCTTTATTATCAGCTCCAAGCAAAGTTGTACCATCGGCAGTAATGATGTCATTACCAATTTGTTCTTTCAAATCTGGATGTTCTTCAGGATCAATCACTTGAGTAGGATCAGCAGGCAAAACAATTTTTCCACCATCATAATTTTTGTGAATTATGGGATTAACATTTGCCCCACTAACTTCTGGCGATGTATCCATATGAGCTAAAAAACCTATTGCTGGTACATCTTTATCACTATTTGAAGATAACTCTGCATAAACATAGCCATACTCATCAAGTTCAACATTTTCCATTCCAATTTCTCGTAATTCATCAACTAAAACCTGACCAAGGATTTTTTGTTTTTCTGTTGAAGGAAAAGTCGTGGATTCTTCAGAAGATTGTGTATCGTACTTTACATAACGAAGGAATCTTTCTACTACTGTGTAATTTTTTTTAATATCCATTTTTACCTCATTTTAATTTTAATTGAAAGCAAATTATAAATTGAAGATGTTTTATCAAATTAAAAATTTTTATGAAATCTTAATGACAAAAAATCAAAACTTTAGCTTTCTAAGATTTTTTGAAATCTCTCATTTCATTTGATAATAATAAATCAAAAAAGTTATTATTATTAATTTTACAAAAAAAAGAGTAAAGAAAATGAAAATTAAAAACCGAATAACTGATTTATTTAAAATTGAATATCCAATTATTCAAGCGGGTATGGTTTGGGTTTCTGGTTATAAACTTGCAACAGCTGTAAGTAATTGTGGTGGACTCGGATTGATAGGTTCTGGTTCAATGAAACCTGAATTATTACGTGAACATATTCAAAAAGCAAAATCTAAAACTACAAAACCATTTGGTGTCAATATTCCTCTTTTGCGTGGTGATGCTGAAGAATTAATAAAAGTTGTCATTGAAGAGAAAGTAAAAATAGTATTTACTTCAGCAGGTCATCCAGGGAAATATATAGACATTCTTAAAAGAAATGATATTAAAGTTGTTCATGTTGTTCCTTCGGTTAAATATGCGAAGAAAGCAGAAGAAGTAGGATGCGATGCAATTGTAGGTGAAGGATATGAAGCCGGGGGTCATAATGGATTTGATGAGATAACAACTTTTTGTTTGATTCCAGCACTCGTTGAAAGCGTTAAAATCCCAGTTATAGCAGCAGGTGGAATTGCAACAGGAGCTCAGATAGCTGCTGCGTTTGCATTAGGTGCAGAGGGTGTCCAGATTGGGACAAGATTTGCGGCAACAACTGAATCATCTGCACATGAAAATTACAAACAAAAAATAGTTGAAGCACAGGATAATGGAACTATTATAGGTTTTAGAAAAATTGGTCTTGTAAGAATGTTAAAAAATAATTTTGCCCTAAGAGCAATAGAAGCTGAAAATTCATGTGCTGATGAAAAAAAACTTAGAGAAATCTGGGGCGAAAAACGAGAACGATTAGGAATTTTCGAAGGTGATATCGAAGAAGGAGCCCTTGAGGCTGGGCAATCAGCTGGATTAATTAAAAATATTCTTCCAGTTGAAGAAGTTTTTCAAAGACTTATAATTGAATTTGATCAAACCATCAAGAAAATGTCCTCTTTAATTTAAGTTCCAATATTAGAGAAAAATTTTTCTCTTGACCAAACAATTTTTTTAAATTAATATAGTTAGGAATCCTAATAAATATAACATTAATAAAATAAATGGAGGAATTATGAAACGAATAATTTTTATTGTACTAATCTTTGCCAGTCTAATCTTTACTGGTTATAAATTTTTATTACCTGATAGAAACGAAGTACCTTATCCTGAAGGCTATAGAAACTGGACACACATCAAAACAATGATTCTTGAGAAAGGTCATCCACTTTACGAAGCCTTCGGAGGAATTCACCATATTTATGCCAACAAAAAAGCTCTTGAAGGGTATAAGGCTGGTAATAAATTCAAAGATGGTTCCGTAATTGTATTTGATCTTCTTGAAGTAGTTACAGAAAACAATGCTATACAGGAAGGTTCAAGAAAAGTTGTTGGTGTAATGGTTAAAAATTCAAGAAAGTATAAGAATACCGGTGGCTGGGGTTTTGAAGGTTTTGCTGGTGATAGTAGAGAACGAGTAGTGAAAAACATGGAAGGAGAGTGTTTTGCTTGCCACACGCAAGTGAAAGATCAAGATTTTGTTTTTAGTCTATACAGGAAATAGTTTAACTAAGGCGAGGTTGTAGTTACTTCCCCTCGCCTTTTTTAATTTTTTAACAGGTCGCCTTCCCAAAATTTTTGAGTCAAAATAGCATCTTACTTGATAAGTTTTTAGTTTTATCACTTTATTTAAACACTTTAACTTAATTACTGGATTTAATTTTTCCCCATGTTCATCAAATGTAAAATCATTATTCAATTTTTTCATGAATTATAATTGATTAATATGCATAATTCAAAATAAATTTCTAAATTTCATTAACAAAAGAATAAAAATTATGCAGAAAGTTCAAAAAATATTTGAATACAGTCAGGGCAGAAATATTTGGAGAATTATCCTAACTGATCTTGATCAAATTGTCGTAGAAGAGAGAGATATTCAGAATAAAGAAGTATATTTTTCTTGTATTGATAGATTAAAGGGGAAAATTTTCTGGAAAAATAAATCTTTTCTCAATGAGAAATTCTGGATTGGAATTGAAGGAACTAAATCAAATTATTTGATACTTCATCAATTTGAAAAGCCAGATATGCCAATGCATAAGAAAATAATCAATGTCGATTTAAAATCTGGTGATATCCTTTGGGTAAATGATGATCTTACTTTTTATGATATTGATGACAAATTTATTTATGGATATCTTCATAATTTAGACAATTTAGAGTTTTATCAATTAGAAATTGAAAGTGGTAACATTATTGCTGCTCTTGGAAATAAGGATCAATTAAGACCTATTTTGAACTCCATTCCAGAGAAAGATTATTCAAGATATATTTTTACAAAAACCCTCGGTGACGATGATACAGAACAAATACAAAAAGATATTGTCTCAGCCTTAATAGGCGATAATTTATTATTTAATCTTTGTGAATTCATTGATTACAATGATTATTTTATATTTAGTTATTATGATAAAATTGAGCCTCATAGTTTAATAAACCGACTTATTATTTATGATAAAGTTGACAAAAAACCTATCTTATTTGAAATACTAAATCAATCAACTCCTGCTCCAGTACCAGATTCATTTTTTATGTATGATAATTATCTTTATTTCATACAAAACAAAGTAAAACTTATTGGCTATAGATTGTTGTCATAGGATTAAAAATGAAATTTACAGATAACGAAAAAAAATTACTTTTACAAATTGCGAGAAAATCCATCGAAGAAGAATTTGGAAGAGAGGGTTTTAATTTCAATCAAGAATTACCTGAATCATTAAATCAGAAATGCGGAGCTTTCGTTACATTATCAATCAATGGTGAATTAAGAGGTTGCATTGGTTATATCATAAGTGACAAACCACTTTTTGAACTCATTCACATAGTCGCTAAAAAATCAGCTTTTGAAGATCCAAGATTTTATCCTTTAACAGAAGAAGAATTAGATTCAATTGAGATAGAAATTTCTGTTCTTTCTCCACCAAAAAAAATAACTAATATCGAAGATATTAAAATTGGAGAGCATGGACTTATTATACAGAAGGGACCTTTCCATGGATTGCTTTTACCTCAGGTTGCGGCAAAATATAACTGGACGGTGAAAGAGTTTCTTGAACACACATGCCAGAAAGCTGGATTAAGCAAAAACGAGTGGAAAGATCCCGAAACAATAATTGAAATTTTTACTGCGGAAGTTTTTTCCGAAAGTGAATTAAGGAGGCAGGAAAAATGATAACCACAGAAATTCGACCACCGGCAGTTGCTGGAATGTTCTATGAAAGGGAGCCAGTAAAACTAAAAAAGACTATTGATGAGTTTCTCAAAAATGTTAAACCTCCCAAAATTTCTGGAGAGATAATTGGACTTGTTTCACCTCACGCTGGTTATTTTTATTCGGGAAAAACTGCGGCTTATGGATATAAGTTAATTGAGAATAAAAATTACGATACAGTTATTGTCATTTCACCGAGTCATTATGAGTATTTTAGAGGTGTATCCATCTATAATGGCTCAGCTTATCAAACACCACTTGGTATTGTAGAAATAGATCATGAATTGCGTGAACAGTTGAAAGATTATAACAGCATCTTAGAAATATCGAAAAGAGGACATGGTAGAGAACATGCTCTTGAAGTCCAGCTTCCTTTCCTTCAGGTTGTTTTGAATCAGTTTAAACTACTCCCAATCGTTATGGGTGATCAAAGTAAAGATTTTGTTTTTGCATTAGCTGAAATCCTCGCTGAAATTTTGAAGAATAAGAATATACTTATGGTTGCAAGTTCAGATCTTTCACATTACTATTCTCATGATGTTGCCAATAGCCTCGATTCAAGAATAGAAAAATTAATTAACAATTATGATGATGATTCTTTGATTGATGAACTTGAAGAAGAAAAAGTTCAAGCATGTGGCGGGGGCCCAATAGTAACAGTGATGCGTGCATCAAAAATTTTAGGAGCAAATAAATCAAAAGTTCTTTATAGGAATGATTCGAGTGAAGCCAGTGGCGATAAGCATCAAGTTGTGGGATACCTTTCGGCTGCATTTTACAAGGAAATTTAATGATTGAAATCACATGAATAATTTAAAGATTGCAATTATTGGTGCAGGAAAAGTTGGAAGTGCATTTGCTTTAGATTTCAAAAACAAAAATCTGGATGTTTTAGCTGTAATAGATAAAGATTTAAATAAAGCCAAAAGATTAGCCTCTTTAGTTAAAGCAGAAATTTTTTCATCAAAATTTTCTGATATTCCCGAGCAAACCAATATTTTTTTAATTGCGGTTCAAGATAGATTTATAAATGAAGTAGCAAATGAGCTTGAAAAAGCCTTTCATAATTTTAAAAATAAATTCGCATTTCACACTTCCGGAACTCTAAATTCTGATGAATTAGAACCGCTTAAGAAAAAAGGTTGTGAAGTTTTTTCACTTCATCCTAATTTTAGTTTTGTCAAGACTATAACCGGGAAAGAAAAATTAATAAAATTTAATGAATGCTTCTTTGCAATTGAGAGTAAATCTCGCAAGGCAACTTTATTCGCTAAAAAGTTGTGTAAGAGATTGAATTACAATTTTATTCAAATCAAATCGGATGAAAAAGTTCTTTATCATATTTTCTCAGTTTTGATTTCCAATTATACTGTTACTAATTTTTATCAGATTGAAAAAATCTTTGGCAGGAAAGTATTTAAATCATATCTTAATTTATTAAAATCTACAATCCAAAACATTGAAACATACGGTATAAAAAATTCTTTAACGGGACCGATAGTTAGATTCGATTTACCGGTCATTAAAAAGCATCTCGAAATGTTATCAAAAGTTGATTCTAACCTAAAGGAGATTTATCGAAAATTTGGACAAATGACAGTAGAAATGACCAAATCTAATTTTGATGAAAAAAAAATCGACTCAATAAAAAAATTATTTCGTTAGGCTCATCAATAATCTAATTCAAGTTTCAATTTGCAGGACATATTTGTAAACCTGAAAAAGCTTAAGTATTTTTATTTTTAATTAAAACAATTTTGGAGGTAAGCTTGAATATATCTCTTGAAACTATTGTTTCTCTTGCAAAAAGAAGAGGTTTTGTTTTTCAGTCATCGGAAATTTATGGCGGACTTAATGGATGCTGGGACTATGGACCACTTGGAGTAGAATTATTAAATAATATTAAACGTGAGTGGTGGCAGTCAATGACTTTCAGGGAAGATATAGAAGGAATTGATGCGGCAATTCTAATGCATCCAAAAGTCTGGGAAGCTTCGGGACATGTGGCAAATTTTACTGATCCGATGGTCGATTGTAAAGAATGTAAAGCTCGCTTCCGTGCTGATCAATTGGAAGATGCAATGTGTGGTAATCCAGCCTATAAAGGTCGAAAAGCAATAAAGTGTCAGGAAGAAGGGAAATTCACAGAACCACGACAATTTAACTTAATGTTCAAAACTTTTATCGGACCTGTGGAAGAAGATGCAGCTATTGTTTATTTGCGACCTGAAACTGCTCAAGGTATTTTCGTTAATTTTTTAAATGTTCTAAATTCTTCAAGACAAAAAATTCCATTTGGGATTGCTCAAATTGGTAAAGCATTCAGGAATGAAATCAACACAAAAAACTTTTTATTCAGAACTCGTGAATTCGAACAAATGGAGATGCAATACTTTGTACGTCCAGGTGATGATATGAAATGGTTTGAATACTGGAAAGAAGAGAGATTGAAATGGTTTATTGAGCTTGGACTTAAAAAAGAAAAATTAAGATTTTCTCCTCACCCAGAAGATAAACTTGCACATTATGCAAAAGCTGCCGTAGATATTGAATATGAATTCCCTTTCGGTTGGGGTGAAATTGAAGGTATACATAATCGAACTAATTTTGACTTAACTCAACATACAAATTATTCAGGGAAAGCATTAGATTACTTTGATGATGAAATAAACGAAAAATATATCCCCTACATTATTGAAACTTCTGCTGGTGCAAGTCGAAGCTTTATGACTTTTTTAATTGACGCTTACCACGAAGAAGAAGTCCGAGGTGAAAAGCGAGTTGTTTTAAGATTACATCAAAAACTCGCACCAATTAAGGTAGGCATATTCCCATTAGTCAATAGAGATGGCATGCCTGAAATTGCTCGTAAAATTACTGAGGACCTGAGAAGAGACTTCAGAGTATTTTACGATGATAAAGGAGCGGTTGGTAGAAGATATAGAAGACAGGATGAAGTTGGCACTCCATATTGTATAACTGTAGATAGCCAAACTTTACAAGATCAAACAGTTACAATTCGAGAGAGAGATTCTATGGAACAAATTAGAATTGATATGAATAAAATTCGTGAGTTTTTAAAAGAAAAGTTAGACTAATTAATAGGAGTTAGAATGAAAGCAAACAAAAAAACAATTTTAGTATTATTTTTATTTACAATTTATTTCATCTTTACTGCAGCTGACTGCTCAAAATCTACTGAACCAGAGCCACCACAATCTAAAGCACCCAATCCCCCAGCAAATGTTTATGTTGTAGTTGACGCAATTGCCGGCGGAGAAAGCTTCGCTATTGTAAGCTGGGATAAATCACCTCAACATGATAACTCTGACTTTAAGGGTTACATAGTTGTCACCTACACTGTAAATCAACTTGGAGAACCAACGAACACAGTTGATTCTGTTTTTATCCCAAAAATTGAATCACGTAAAAGAACCATCTCAAACATTCAAAGATTTGTAAGATACAAATCTTATGTGTATGCGGTTAATAATGATGGCAAACGAAGCATTCCTTTTGGAACTGTAATTTATGCTGGTGTCTTTTATGGTGAGGGAATGATCGATGAATTTAAATTAACAGGCCCTGCAAAATCCGGTTATGGATGGAATCCATCAACTGGTGCTGGCTCTCAATATTCATTCGGTCAGTCAAATTATCCTTATATTGATTTGCACATGAGAACTGATTCCGCAAGCAATGTATTGACATTTTATTCTCCCAATGTCAAAGCTGCTTATCCAGGTGCAAGAACTACTAAATTTGCTGTTGTTCCAAAAACTGCCCAAGATGGATTTGATTTAGTTGAAGGATTAGAAGAACCTACTCTCTCAGCTGTGTCTGTTGTTAAAGACAATGTTTATTTACTTAAAACTCAAGATAGTATTTATGTCAAAGTCTGGGTAAAAAATATTAGAACAACCGGATCTGGAACTGATGCATATAAAACTGCCGAGTTTGAATATAAAATACAACCAATCACAAACCTTAGAGTTGTAAAAAAATAAATTTCATGGTCAGTCCGAAAAATTAAATTCGGACTGACCTAAATTATTATGATAAGGGCAATTTTAATTTTCGTCTTTGGGTTTTATTCGATTCTAATTTCATCTATCAATATAATTCCTGATTCTTTCGACCAAAATCAGAATTATTCATTAGATTTTGATTCAAGAATAAAAAAAGGAATCGAATATATTTATAATATTCAATTTGATTCGGCTGAAGTTACATTTAAAGAACTAATGCTCGATTACCCTCATAATCCAGCTGGTAGATTTTTCCTCGCAATGATTGATTGGTGGAAAATTGCCATTGATCCGGATAACGAAAGTTATGATGACTTATTTCTTGAAAAACTTGAAGATGTAATTTTTCATTGTGATCAGATCTTAAAAAAAGATGAAAAAAATCTTAATGCTATTTTCTTTAAAGGTGGAGCAATTGGATTTAGAGGAAGACTAAGAGCCTTAAGAGATAGCTGGATCAAAGCCGCCGACGATGGAAGAGAGGCGTTGCCTCTGCTTCAACTTGCTTGGTCGATAGATTCAACCAATTACGATATATTATTTGGCATGGGAATCTATAACTATTTTGCCGAAGTGATTCCAGAGGAATATCCATATATAAAACCATTAATGATTTTTTTCCCTAAAGGCAACAAAACACTTGGAATTCAACAATTAAAAACAGCCGCTGAAAAAGCTAAATTCGCATCTACTGAAGCAAAATATTTTCTATTGAACTTATATTATTACTATGAAGAAGATATTTATCAGGCACGAATCTACGCTTTGCAATTACATCAACAGTATCCAATGAATCCTATTTTCCATCGTTTCTTAGGTAGGACTTACATTAAGTATGGGGATTACGAAAACGCATCAAAAATTTTTCTGGAAGTATATAGAAGGGGTGAGTCGAGTCTACCTGGATATACAAAAAATGCAATGCGTGAAGCCTCTTATTATATTGGAATGCATTACCGTCTTTCGGGAATGTATGATTCGTCAGCATTTTATTTTCAAAAATGTTTAGATATATGTAAAGAAATAGATAAAAAAGGTGAAGAATCGGGATTTCAGACTTCAGCAGCTCTTAATCTTGGTATCGTATATGATTTAATGAATAAAAGAGACGAGGCAATAAAATTTTATAATTATGTTCTTTCTATTAAAGATTGGGGTGATTCACATTATCTCGCCAAAAAATATCTTAACTCTCCTTATGGAAAATAATTTAACGATTTGCATATTTGTAGAGATTTTTAATAAATAAAATAAGAGATGGATACATTTCTACTTTTAATTTTGCTTGTTATTGCGGGCTTTCTTTCTTTAAATTTTGTAAATAAAAAGTTACAGAAAAAATTCCTCTTCTTCACAGGACTGGAGTTTCTTTTTATTGGTATTTTAATTGGTGAGCCTTTTATAAATTTCATTAATAAGAATTTTGGAATTTCTCTTCCAGTACTTCTTTCTGGAGAAGGGACTGTTCAACTTGAACCTGTAATTGCCGCAATCCTTGGTTCAGTTGGCTTTTCAGTGGGATTTCAATTTCGAATTAAAGATCTTTTGAATTATTCGATTGAGCACTTTAAACTTTCTCTCTTTGATGTTTTTTTATCCACACTTCTAATGAGTGGCATCAGTTTTTTGATTATGGAACATTTTTATAAGAATCTCATGACCCTTAACAGTTTATTAACTAATTCATTAATTATTGGAATTACATCTTCAACTCTTTCGCATTCGGTTCTGGAATCATTAAAAAATAAATTTCAAATAGAAGGAAAAAATTTTCACACTCTATTCTTAATTCCAAAACTCAACAATTTTCTCTCACTTTTTATTCTTGGATTGATGTTTTCAATATTCCATTCTGGATCTACAGGTATCATTTCAATCACTCCAGTTGAATGGTTTGTTGTTAGTATATTTATTGGACTTTTTCTTGGATTCTTATTTTTTATTTTTCTTGAACGTGAAGAAAACGAGAATAAATTATTAATTGCAATTCTCGGCATTATTATTTTTACTTCTGGTTCAGCTTACTATTTAAATCTATCGCCATTGTTCATAAATTTAATTGTTGGTCTTGTAATTGGAAATTTCTACAAATCAAAGGAATTGATAATTGAACTTTTCAAGAAACTGGAATATCATTTCTATGTCATTATTTTAATATATGCAGGTGCACTGATTAGAATTGATAATTTTCTAATTTTTATCTTTGGACTTTTAGCTTATTTGTTCCTCAGATATTTCATAAAATACTTCAGTGGCTGGGTTGCATATAAGGCTTCTTTTGATAAAACAAAATTCAATCAAATCATTGGTAAGGGACTAAATACTCAAGGAATTATTGCTATAGCTATAATGGTCAATTACCAACAGATCTTCAATAATCAATTGAGCAATACAATTTTTTCTATCATTGTATTTGCGGTTTTGATTAATGAAATTTTTTCTACAAAAATTACTAAAGACTTATTAATAGATCTTAACGAGATAAAATAATATGTCCATTTTGCGAAGATTTTTAGTAATCATTCTATTAATTTTTTTAATAGTTGCTTTCAAACTATTGCAGCCCTCAGATTCTTTAAATTTTCATGCTGAAACTTTAATTGCTCTTGGTTTTATCTTACTTGCCGCTTTTTCTTTTGGTGAATTAACAAATTTATTAGGTATTCCAAAAATAATTGGTTATTTAATTGCTGGAGTAATTTTTGGACCATATTCGGATATTATTTTCAAAACAAAACTTTTAGGCATCTTTTCTGATTTGGCTATTAACGACCTAAAATTATTAAATGGATTGGCAATTGGGTTAATATCATTATATGCTGGTAGTGAAATTAATATTAAAGATCTGAAAATTGAAAAAAGAACAATTTCATTTATTGTCCTCTTTAAAGTCATTGCAACTCTGTCTATCATCACTTTATTATTGATTATTATTTCACCACAAGTTGAGTTTTTAAAAAATATAAGTTTCAACAATTTGATTCTGTTAAGTCTGTTAGTAAGTTTATTAATGATTGAAACTTCTCCTGCAGTAACAATCGCAGTAATGAATGAAACAGGTGATAGAAGTAAACTTTCAAAATTAGTTTTAAACACTGCTGTAATAAAAGATATTGTAATTGCAATTTTACTTGGATTTCTTTTTAGTATTTCTAATTCAATATTAAATTTTCAAAGCATTGGATTTGACTCTTTAAGGTTTTTCACAATTCTTCAAGAAGTTCTACTTTCAATAATATTTGGAATTATTTTAGGTTTAATTGCAATTGGATATTTAAAATTCATTAAATCCGAAAAATTTATTTTCCTTTTAGCGTTTATCCTTATTGGCTCAAGAATAAGTGAATACCTACAACTAAATACATTTCTTGTTTTCATCATAACTGGTTTTGTTTTAAAAAATTACTCAAAATTTGACGATGAGTTAATTGAATCTATTGAAAAGTTATCGATGTTAATTTTTGTCGTTTTCTTTACTATAGTGGGTGCAAGTTTAAACATTAAATTACTTGTTTATACGTATCAGATTGCTCTAATCATTTTTATTGTAAGAACACTGATTATATTTCTTTCAACAAGAATGGCACTTAGAATAACGGGCAAAGAAACCGAACTGAAAAATAATTTATGGCTTGGTTTTATATCTCAATCATCAATTGTTATTGGTTTAACAATTTTTATAATTTCTCGAATCCCGCAAATTGGTGAATACTTATTCCCAATTATTATTTCGGTGGTGAGCTTGAATCTTCTGTTCGGACCTGCATTATTCAAGTTAGCAATTAAAAAATACAACAAAGCCTGGAATCGCGCATTTACAGAAAAAGATAAAAAAATTGAATATGAATTTACAGAGCAAATAACACCATATAAAAAATTCAATGTTCCACAATTTGAAGATAAATCATTAAATGAACTTATAATTTCTCTCAGGGAAAACTTAATATCACATCTTCAAGAATTTGAAAATATTTTAATTAACAAGAGAAGCGAAGAAGCTCTCGAGTTTTATTATCAAATAGTTGAAAAATACATTGATGAATACCAACAACTTAAAAATATTTTTACCAGTGGCAAAATATCCGGCAAAGAAATCAAAGAAAAAGTTCTTTTAACTCAACAAGAAATCTCTGAATGGTTTGCAAAAGTTAGTATCCAAAGAAAATCAGTTGAACAACAAATCTTAAATGCTGAATTTCTACTTCAAAAATTATTTGATGATTTAAAAGATTACTGCGAATCTGCTCCAGATTTTGTTGTAGTTGAACAGGAAAAAGATAAATACGAAACTGAAATTGATGATAGTTATCTAGTTAAATTCTCTAAATCTATTAAACGAATTAATAGAAAAATCAGAAAAACCTTAGGTTTTAAATCTTTCCTGAAAAGAAAAATACCTTATGTTACTTTAGTTAAATATTACTTTGAATACCAAATCGCACTTGAGATGGAAAAGGTAGCTTTTCTTTTAGGACTTGAAAGATTAAATGTTCTTCGAAAAGTAAAGAAAATTTACGATGATGTGACATTAAATCTTGAAGAGTTAACTAATCTCATAGCTGAACACAAAGATGTCGAAGCTGTTTCATTGTTAGCTGTTGATAAATTAAATGAAATTCATGAGAGATTAAAACAGGAAATTTCTTCTATCGGAGAAGAAATTGAATTATCGAATAAAAATATAAGTACTCGACTTAATTATGCATTTGCTAATCCTTTCAATCAATTTCTCAAATCAATTCTTAAAGCAGGCACAATTGAACTAAATATTAAAAAATTCCATTTTTCAAAGATCTATTCAGAATCAATTAAAGCTAAAGAAACTACACTGGAAACTATAAGGTTCTGGGTAAACTATCTAATTGGATTTCTTGGGGTTTGCGAAAGAGATGCTCGTACTTTTGAAATTACCGGGAAAATAAATTTACTCATTAACGATACAATGATTAATTACTCTGATATGATAAACAATCATATCAGAAATCTTATCTCAGAATTAGACTCTCTTTTCAAAACTTTCGAAAAAGAAATATCAAATAAAGAATTCTTAAAATTTGAGAACTTATTAAAAATCGAAAATCTTATTTCAAAATATCGTGATGAAATAATTCTTGTATTAAACGAAAAAGGTATTAGTAAACTCACATTCATTAAAAAAACTCAAAATATTACAAACATTATTAATTCTTTAAAAGATAAATTTAATTTCATAATTAAAGATTATGAAAAAGAGATAAAAGTTCTCGATGAAAAGGATTTTGAACTAAAAGAAACTCGTACTAAATACATTGAGTTGAAGACATTACATCTCCCTGAAATAATCAAAAATTACTTCGAAAACGAAATCCTTCAAGAACTAATCAAGCTTAACGAAATAATTTCCGGTCATTTGAGTAGCTCAATCCTCGAACTTAAAAACATCGAAAATGTAATTTACTATCACTTTAACATTGCTATTGACGAGCTTAATAAACTTAAAACTGATAAAATTAAAGACAGAGTTAACGAAGAAATCTTAAAAATCGTTGATGATACTCTTAAAGCATCGACAAAATTATTACGAGAAAAATTAAAAGTTTGGGCTCGGCAAGTCGAAAAATTTGAAAGAGAAGTTGAAATTTCATTAACAGAAAAAATCTACAGTCAAATTTCAAATATTAAAGAATCTTTTCGAAAAGAATTAACCGAAAAACTTGAAAAGCAAATAGAGATCTCCAAATCACAGTTTCTAATTCTTAAACTTAATCATAAACTCAAAGAACTTTATCTTCTTTTCAAAAAGATCTATCTATTAATTAGTAGAAAAACTAACCGATACTTAAAACCACTGGTAAGAGAAGTTAAAGAATTTTTTGCAGTAGATTTAGAAGGGAAAAGCGTAGTTATTTATTTATATGACCAGACCGTTTACGATGAAAAAGTCTATAACTCATTACCATTTGTCTACAAAAAACTATTTGATTATACATCTTCTGAAATAGTAGAAATACTTGTAGGCAGAGAAAAAGAAAAAAAATTAATAAATCAGGCTTTTGAAAGAAATCAAAAAGGACTTTCAGGTTCCACAGCAATAATTGGAGAAAGCGGAACAGGTAAAAGTAGTTTGATAAGTTCCTTTTTGTCAAAAATCCATACGGATACAAATATTCACCGATATAATTTTGAAAAAACTATACTTACAGAAAAAGAATTGCTAAAAATCCTTTCTGATATGCTTGGTATGAATTACATAGCAACATCCGACGAAATTATAAGCGAACTTAATTTAGAGCCAAAGTATAATATCATTATTCTTGAAGATATACATAAAATTTATCTTCGTAAGTTTGGTGGCTTAGAAGCAATGAAAAAATTACTTCTGATTATTTCAGAAACAAGTAATAAAATTTTCTGGATTGTTTCAATCTCTTACCACGCATGGCAACTATTAAATAGAATTTTGAATATCGGAAATTATTTCCCCTTTCAATTAAAAACCGAAGTACTTTCTAAAGAACAAATTAAAGATGCTATATTAAAACGACACAAAACTTCTGGTTACAATTTAGAATTTCTTACGGATGAGGAATATAAAGTTCATAAAAAATTAAAATACTCACTTCTTCATCAAGATCACCAAATAGCCCTAGAAGAAGAATTTTTTAATGAACTTTATCAAGCATGTGAAGGCAATATAACATCTGCACTATTTTATTGGATGAAATCAATAAAAGATTTTAAAAATGATACCGTTTACATCAAACCTCTTAAAAAATTAGATTTTAGGTATCTTGAAAATTTCGATATTGAAATGTTATTAACTCTTTCTAATCTAATTCAACATGGAAGTTTAACGATAAAAGAACACCAAGAAATATTCAAATGTGATGATGAGAAATCAAAAGGCATATTAAACTTTCTAAATTCTGCAAACCTAATACAATTCGATATGAATGAAAGAGGAGAAAAAATTTATTTTATTAATCCAGCAATTTATAAACCAGTTGAAATCGAACTAAGAAAATTGCATATATTTGATTGATATGAAAATACTAACTTGTATCTATTTTCTTTTACAGACTCAGTTAATTAATCCCGATACTCTCATCAAGCAGCACAGCATTGGAACTAATTCGGTTAAAGTTGAAACTCTAAGAGTAATCGTTCAAGAAAAAACTACTGGGTCAAATAAATATTTCGATTTAATTGGTTCAATTCAAAAATCAATTAATGAATTTAACTTGTATATCTGGAAGTTATTACTTGTTCTTCTGTTAGTTTTTTTAATGAGTTATCTTAATTATAGAATAAATATACTTTACAATAAATATAATTTTTCAAAGCGATTTAAAAACGCTGACTTACTAAAAGTTGCTCTTCATGTATTAGTATGGGTTTTAACAATTTCATTAATTTTCTCGTTAGTACTTAAATCTTCAATCTTTTTATTTTTACTTTTTTTAATTTTTATAGTTATTGTCTCAATAATTTCTTTTAGTGATCTGGCTAAAAATATAATTGGGGGACTGTTAATATTGCTGGATAAACCATTTGAGTATGGCGACTGGATTAAAATTGGAAATTATTCTGGGAAAGTCAGAGCTAAAAATTTGAGAACGACAGAAATTATTTCAGAAGATGATTCTTTAATTACAATACCAAACTATTACTTTATTACAAATGCATTTGAAAATTTAAATATTATTTCAAAGAATAAGAAGGTAAGTTTTGTGGTTGAAGTTTCTCCTAGATCTGATATTTCAAAAATCAAATCAAGTTTAAGTGAAATAGTATCTCTTTCCATTTATAATTCTATTAACAGACCTGTTGAAATAGTTTATAAAGGTCTGAATGACAGAGGAAAGTTGGAATTTCAAATAAAAGCTTATGTTTTTGATGCTAAATATGAAAGCGAGTTCAAATCAGATGTTCAGGAAAGTATTGCTGAGATTTTTGGAATAGATTAGTCTCAAAAATTAAATTTTAATCTTTGAAAATTAGATAGATCCAAAAACTTAAGATTCCCTTAAGAGCCAATCAAAATTGAGTAGATTAAATAAAAAAAGCGATTTCTTCAATTTAGAAGAAATCGCTAAGATACTTACATCTAACTCTTAGAAATCCATTTTTCCAGAGCAGAAAGTAGTTGAGTCATTGCTGTTATTAGCGGCTGATGTTGTTCGTTCTCTATATTTTCAAGTATTTCCTTATGAATTAGTATGTAGTCATCATTCATCTTTTTTACAAATTCAACGCCTTTCTGTGAAAGATAAAGCCTCATATTCCTTCTATCCATTGGATCGATTTCCCGAACAACAAATCCTTTTTGAACAAGACCATCAATAATTCTTGTTAATCTACTGGCACTCAATCTAAGTCTATTTGCAATTTCTCTGTTATTAATAATTTCTCCTTCTTGCATACTCTTCAAGCAACGGAATTCTGCTTGAGTGAGATTATGAGATTTTGCTAACCTTTCCTCTTTTTCATGACAGCTGGCAAGTAAACGGAATGTTAGATCTGCGAGATTTTTAGCTGTCATTTCTAATTCTTCTCTATTCATTTTTTCCTCTCAACAGTAAATTGTACTGTTTAATTTTTAGGAACCGGATGTTTAATTTTTTCCCATGCTTCTTCGAAATTTATTTCCTTGTAAGTTGGGCTCTCTGAATTATGGCATTTAACGCAAAGTTCTTTATAATCTTCATAAACTATTAATCCGTTTTTTATTGCTAAAGATCTATCTTTCATTATCTTCATATCTTTATAATCTGATCCAGGACCATGACAGGTCTCACACTGAACACCATCTTCAATCTTAAATTTTTTACCAAGTAAACTAGCATCTACATCATAACCTGATGCATGACATTTCAAGCAAGCTTCTGTTTTAGCTGCTGGAGTTTCAAAACCGTTGTCTTTTGCAATTTTATCAGCTTCTTCTGTTAATAAGGTTTGATATGCTTTTGCATGACCAGAATTTTTCCAGATGTCTAACTGTTTACCTTGTTTCTCCGTCTTATGGCACATTACACAAGCATCCACCCCAATATAACCATGTTTTTTTTGATTATCTTGAGTTCTAAAACCAAATAGAATAGTTGCTAATATTCCAATTGCTGTAAATAAAAGAATTCTTTTCATCTCGCTCCTCCAATAAATTGTTAAAACTTATTAAAATTAATTTTTTATTATGGTTAATCATTAATCGGCAAATAAATTTTGTATTACAAATTTAAATATTCTCTTTATTAATTTTTGCTTTCAATCAGAATTAAACGAAATATGAAATAATATAAATTGACCTTTAAATTCTAATATAAAATCTTTAAAATTTGAGGGGAGTTAAAAATCCAACTCCCCTTTAAAAAAATTATGGACCAGTTACATACTCATAATTCATTATATCTGTTTGTTGATTAAATTTTACTCCGGGCATATCATCATAAATCATCGCATTTGTTCCATAAATTAAAGATTTCGCATCATAACCAAGAACTCGTAAGAAAGCTACAACTTGTGCACTTGTCTGCCCAGTATAGCAGTAAACTACAATTGGTTTGTTAGTTGGCAAAGTTTTTAAATATGTCGTGGATTTCAAATCACTTCTTGGAGTATACTGAACTGCACCAGGAATATGTCCCATATTGTAATCATCAACAGGCCAATAATTAACAATGTAATAACTGGAAAGGTTAGTAAATACACCACTATGGCTAATCCTTGCAGGATCCCAACCACCTGCTAATAACTCTTTAACTCTTACTTCAAGAATTTCAGGACCAGTTTTCTTACCAGTGTTTAATACTGGTAGATTTTCTGGTTGATTTTTCGGAGTAGGCGTCGTAGTAAATTGTGTTTTTCTCGAATTGCCGATATTTGCAAGCCAATATCCTTCAGCAAATACTTGGTGCCAGGAGCTCATTCCATATTTTAATGAAAATACATTATTGTAACCCATCAATCTTAACAGTCCTGTCACATAACCCGCTGATTGACCAGCGTAACACACTATAACAATTTTTTCATAATTGGAAGTATTCAAAGTTTTTATATGATCCAGGACTTTCGGAATATCGACCCGATGTGCTCCCCGAATGTGTCCTTTATTCACAAAAGTAGATGAATCCCGCACATCAATTATATAAATTTTTGAAGGATTATTTTGTAAATAAGTATATACTTCGCTTGCATTAATTATTGCAGGACAACTTGCTGAATTAATATAGCCACCATCCGTACCCTCGAGATACTCAAGTAACACCTGAGTTTCATTAATCTTTTCAGGTTCGGTTGATTTTTCTTTGCATCCATTAACATAAATAAGTAAAATAAAAATCAACAATAACGACAGATATTTTTTCATGGCTCTCATTTTTTTACTCCTTTTTTTTTGATCTATTGTTTTAGTTGAAAATAACATATGACTAAAATCCCCAACTTGCTGGCAGTTTTCCATCTACTACTACATTCTTGCTTGCCTGTTTTTCCCAATCAAGTAAATCAGATTCGAACAAGTATAATTCCTTATTACGAACAATTGTGCCTTCTTTTATAATATGACAATTATCATAACAAGGTTTACCACTCTCTACCTGTGTTCTTGATGTCCATCTTTGAATATTGTGAGGTGTCGCATATTTATAAGTTGGTCTTACCGCAAAATTTGGCAAAACAGGTACACCATATAATTCCCAGCTATCAGGTGCCATCAAAGATCTTCTTAAAGTTGCATATTTATATGGTTTTGTTTCAGGAATTGGATTCATACCAATTTTGAAAGATTGGTATGAAGGTATTCGAGTACCTTGACCACCAACATGGCAACTTCCACAATTGTTATAGTTTTGTGAATGACAGGTATTGCAATTGAATGTATTTAAATGAACTGTATGATATAGGTTACTATTAGCTATGTTTTGATGGCAATTTGTACATTTAGGTAACAATTTAACTTTATATCTTTGATCATAATAGTTTCCATCGCCATGTAATTCATTGGTTGAATGGCAACTGAAGCAATTCATCCCTTTAGTTTGGTGAATATCAGGTCTTGAACCTGGAGCTAAACCAAAATATGCATGTGCAACTCTACTTGAATGACATGCAGTGCATTGGTTGATCATATCAGGTTTAGAAAATTTATGCCCATTTAACAAACCTCCACCTCCTGCTTTTGGTCTATTCACGTGGCAATCTCCACATCCACCATGGCATTTAGCACAATTAACATTGTATCCTGTTTTCAATAATTCTGGCAATTGATTAAACTTATCAGGGATTTCATTCGCTGAATTATAAGTCAACCCATATCGAAGTATTAGCATGCTTTTTTGTCCCCAACCTTGATGAATATTATTTTTCGCTCTGGAAACTATACTTGGGTGACAGGATGCACATTTCTCTTCTGATTTTTCAGAAGGATGTTTTATAAAATTACCAGAATGAGCTAATTTTTTATCTCCAGTATTATCAACACCATTATGACAACTTGTGCATGGAATTTTGCCATGTGTAGATGCCTTAAATTCTTTATAACCATCTCCTCCCAAATAAACTCTATCGTATGGTTCTATATGAGGAATTTCACCTCCACAACCACCCCCTGCAGAAACTGTATCAGGCGAATATACCTTCTTTAAATATTCATAGTTTATATGGCAACCTTCACATGTATTAACAGAGAGAGACTGTTCCTCACTTACTGGAGATTTTGGCTCTTGCCTGCAACCAATCATTAGTAAAATGAAAAAGATGATAAATATCAAGGAAATTAATTTTTGTTTCATATTCTTTTCCTCCAGGGATTTTTTTAGGTAAGCAGCAATTTTTAGGAGTTTAAACCTCAAATCCAACATCCTTAAGCACCTAAAAATATTTTTGAAAAATTTGTTAAAGTGGCTATTTAGCCAACTCTCTCAAAATAAAAGATTAAAATTATCTATTTATTTCAACATTAAACACATTAATTTTTCCATTAATGTGTTTATCCTTATCGATTATTTTCCCCTGATTATCAACCACGCCTTGATGACAATTTGCACACGGATTATTATTCACATCATTTAATGAAGAATTAATGTGACCTATAGGTGATGGATCGTATTCAGATTTTCCGTGACATGAGTTACATTTCGAATAAGTTCCATCAACATTATTCCAGATTGGTGTAGAATTATTTCCAATCATCTTATCTTGGGTATAAGCAAATTTGTAAGTGCTCTCTGTTTTATCAAATGAGAAATTTCCATGACAATAAGTATTTGAACAACTGATTAGTTGATAATTATAGGTAACCGTACCCGATGATAAATTTTTGACAGCAAGACCAGAAAAAATAACTTCCGCCGAGGGACTATTATCAATATGCCCCACATCAGCATAAGCTCTTGGGACGGTATGACACACAGAACATTCCACCACACTTCCAATTGAATTACCTCCCAAATGTTTTGTGTGTGCACCTACTCCACGAGAGTTTTCTGAAATTCCTCCGCTCAAGTCTCTCGGCGGTGCAATTGAGAATGGATCTGCAAAATCACCATGACAGGTATTGCAAGCTTCAGGGCCACCCGGCAACCGATGACAATCTAAACAACTCGATTTAGCTGTTCCACCAGTATAATTAATTGCATGACATTGCTGACAATACTTCAAATCCCAGTTATTTTGAGCAACTAATTTCCCATGAAAATCTGGTGAGGAAGGATTATTAATACCCGATTTATGCAATGAAATTGAAGCAGTTTGTGTAATATCTGGTTGCACTTCACTGCAAGAGATTAATGCAATTGAAATAATTATTAAAACTATATAACAAGTAAATATTTTTTTCATATTAAATTCTCTTTATTACTTGTTTGTATGGCATTTAATGCAAACTGGATCTTCACCCTGAACATCATGACAAGCAATGCATCTTTCAATATCTCTTCTTGCTAATCTTACATGCTCACCACCATCTGTTCCTGGAAATTTTACAAAATTTGGTGATAAATGAGTAGAAGGCATTACTCCACCAAGCGAAATATCACCACCAACCGCCGAATGACAATTCACACAAAAGGTCTCAACTTCGTGACAACTTTGGCATTGAACATTTTTCCCTTTCAAATCTATTCCATGAGTAAAACGGTAATTAAGATCATGTACTCGAGTTATTTGTTGCTGTTTTGCACCATCAATAAAATTATCCTGTATAAAAGGTTGATAAAAATCATTTGGATTGTTAGATTCTGTCATCATCTTAGTACCAACGTGGCAAGTTTCACAGGAATTATTATCATGACACATCACACAATTTGAGTTTGGTTTTGTTGCCAAAAACTTATGTAACTTTATATAATCAACCTTTTGATGATCCGCAGGAATCAAATTAGCTGTTGATATATGACATGCTTCACAAGCATTTGTTACATTCTTTTTATCATTATGACATGTGTAACAATTCTCCATTTTTGGATTTGCTTGGACAGATTCAAAGCTATAGTCAACTTCGGTTAAACCTTTGTGGCAATCAACACAATTCTTTCCTAACTCAATGTGTGATTTATGGTTAAAAATAAGTTCCGATTTTTTCTGAATTAAAGGTTCTAAAACATTTTCATAATGGCAGTAATTACAATTTTCAGTATCATTTACATCATGACAACTAGCACAATTGTCTTTAACAGGCAGCAATCTCATCGAAAGATTAGTTGCTTCCAGAACATTTGAGTGACAGCTTTCGCATTCTACTGCTTCATGAATTCTATGAGAAAATTTTATAATCTCTTTATTTGTTTTTTTCTCACCGATTAAATTCGGGAATGACTGAGAAGCTGTTAAGATTAAAAATAATATGGAAATAATTCCAAAACCCAGATAATATTTTTTTACTCTCATATTACAATAAATTTAAGTTAGTGTTAAACCAGTAATTTATTTTGAAAAATACTCTTAAGTCATTTTTGTAAATTTTATTATTCATATATTGACCTTGTACATCAAATGATAAAAATCTCCAAGGGCGAATGTTTGAACCAGCAATTACAAAAAGTGCAGAATTCTGTGGACTGGCTTTCGATAATTTATAATTCGAATAACCAATACCAACTGATGGCGTCAATAAACCATTCATTAAGCTATAGTTTGTATATAATGATATTCCGTCAAGTTCGCCAGCATAACCGAAATTTTTTGTATATGAAATTGTCCCAAATGGAGTTGCGGTTCCAATTGAAATTCTCGTTGAATTATCATCATTGTATTTAACTATTCCTAATTTACCTGTGAACATAAATGCTTTATTCAATCTGTAATTTAAACCTAAATCAAATTCTTGATTATTTTGAACTACTGATTCGAATATTGTAAAGTATGAGTTATATCGTATTAATGGTTCTCTATAAGCATAGTAAAAGTTCACCCAAAAATTTTTAATAAAATTAAAATCAGTTGAAAAATCTATTCTAGAAATTTTATCAAAATTCAAATCATAGAAAAGTCTTGTATTTAAAGAAACATTTTTCAAATTGTATCCCAATTCTGCATTGAAAAATTCAAATTGACTGCTTCCTGGTTTTACCAGAACTGTTATAGGATTAAAATTTTGATCTAATCTGGTTGTGAGATAATCCTCGGAATTAAAATTTTTATTGAGGTATCCTAAACCTATAAATAAATCGTTCAATTGAGCATGTAATTTCCCACCAAATAAATAATTTTTACTAAAATGCTTAATCAATCCAAACTTTTGATATGCAGGAACATTCCCTCCAAAATAAGTTGTTAACTTTAATTTCCAGTATTTTATATCTAGGTTTATTCCATCGAAGATTCCACTCGCTACTGAGTGATATAGAGGTTGCCTTCCAAGTCTTATTGTTGCAAAACCGAATAAATCTCTACCTTCCACATATAGATTAAATAATCGAACTCTTGGATCATATTTAATATTTTTAATTATATCTTGCTCGATCGCAAGAGTTGTTCGTAATGAGAACCAATCCTTATTTATATTAAATTGCCCGTATTGAAAAGATCTAAGAAACTTGTTTGATATTTCCTTTGATTCAAATCTTTCAAAAGTATAAAATGACGAAGTAATTCTACCATTAAAATTCTGGGCAATTAATGGAACTAAAAAGGTAGTTATGAAAAGTAAAATTTTTTTCATATTAACTCATTTTTTATTAATTGAATAAAACTAATATTTATAATTTAACAAACTTAAACTGTCAAGAATTATTCCAACTTGAGGTTTATAGAAGGGTGTGAAAAATTAATTAAAAACAATAATATTTAATATTATTGATTATTATCTCCTATCATAATTAAGAACGACATTTCAGAAATGAAAAATATTTTACAAAGGTCAACCAAATTGAGGACTTCAATTCGTTGTATTTTAATATAAAATTGATTTTTTCATTAGAAAGCTAATTCTTTTAAGTTTTTTAGTTTTGAAGTATATTGCATAAAAATTATTCGATTATAAAAATAAATAAGGATAAGAAATCATGGCAAAGGCATCATCTTTTGCAGAGAAAGCAGCAAAGGCGCAGAAAAAGAAAGAAGAAATGATTAATGTAAAGATTGTAGAAGCTTACTTTGACGATAAGAAAAAAACTTATAAGTATAAGAATCGTTTTGTCAAAGTAAAGACATTAGACGAGCTTGCAAAAATTTAATTATTTAGTCAAATACATAACATTTTTGTCTCCTTCATTAAAATTTTCATGTGAAGGAGACAATTTTCATTTCTTATAGCCCATTAATTAAAATTAAATTTATCTTTTTGTATTCAAAATATTATTCAAGTTCCTCAATTATTCATTCCTTATTTTTGTAAAAAAAAAGGAGTCTTTTATGACAACAAAGGAATATATAGATTTAGAAGAAAAGTATGGAGCTCATAACTACCACCCATTGGATGTGGTAATCACAAAAGGCGAACGAGTATGGGTGTATGATGTGGAAGGGAAAAAATACTTAGATTTTCTTTCTGCTTATTCTGCAGTCAATCAAGGACATTGCCATCCTCGAATTATAAATGCACTTAAAACTCAAGCCGAAAAAATTACACTTACTTCAAGAGCATTTAGAAATGATCAATTGCCACTTTTAGAAAAAGAGATTTGTGAATTAACCGGCTATGAAAAAATACTTCCTATGAATTCAGGTGCCGAAGCAGTGGAAACAGCCATTAAAACCGCAAGAAAATGGGGTTATAAAATTAAAGGTATCGAAAAAGATAAAGCCGAAATAATTGTTTGTTCTAATAATTTTCATGGTAGAACAATTACAATTGTATCTTTTTCAACTGAAGAACAATATAGAGACGGATTTGGTCCTTTTACGCCAGGATTTGTAGTAATTCCATATAACAATATCGATGCTTTGATAAACGCAATAAATAAAAATACTGTCGCTTTTCTTGTAGAACCAATTCAAGGTGAAGCTGGAATTATTATACCAGATGATGGTTATTTAAGAAAAGCTTTTGAAGTTTGTAAAGATGCAAATATCCTCTTTATAGCGGATGAAATTCAGACGGGCTTAGGAAGAACCGGGAAGCTATTTGCCTATGAATATGAAGAGATCAAACCTGATATTTTAATTGTCGGTAAAGCATTATCTGGCGGAACATATCCCGTCTCTGCTGTTCTTTCGTCGAAAGAAATATTAGGTGTTTTTAAACCTGGAGACCATGGAAGTACTTTTGGAGGCAATCCACTTGCTTCAGCGATTGCACGAGAATCTCTTAAAGTAATAATTGAAGAGAAATTACCTGAAAAATCAGCAGAACTTGGGAAATATTTTCTTGATAAATTAAAAACAATTAAAAGCAAGCACATTAAAGAAATTAGAGGGAAAGGATTATTTATAGGAATTGAATTATTGCCAGAAGCAGGTGGTGCCCGAAGATTTTGTGAAGCACTAAAAGAAGAAGGATTATTATGTAAAGAAACTCATGAGAATGTAATTCGTCTTGCCCCTCCTCTTGTAATTAAGAAGGATGAAATTGATTGGGCATATGAAAGAATAAAGAAAATATTAGAGAATTTAGATTAAAGGAAGGATTTTTTGGTGAGAGTCAACTGCTCTTCAGAGCAGTTACTCACCAAATTTTTTTATTGGTTTTCGATTTCAGCTGAAATCAAAATTCGACCGCAAGCTTCACAAGTATAAATTTTATCGTTCCTTCTAATTTCTAATTGTTTCTGAGAAGATATTAAAGCATAACATCCATCACATGCGTTTCGTTTAATTGGTACAACCGCTCTACCTTTAGCCTGACGAATTCTTGTATATAAGCTCAAATCAGCTCTGGTAATCTTAGCGACTAAATCTTCTCTTTTTCTTTCAAGCTCCTTTCTCTCTTTGTCGGTTACTTTGTCAATTTCAGCAAGTTCTTTTTTCTTTTCTTTCAATTCTTTTTCAATGTTATCAATTTCTGGCTCAAGTTCCTCAATTTCTTGAGAAAGTTTTTTACTCAAATCGGCAAGAGAATTATTTTCTTCTTCCAGTTTGCGAATTAATTCATCTGTATAATCAATTTCTTTAGTGAGAGCATCGTACTCACGATTTGTTTTTACCTGAAGAAGTTGAGCTTTATATTTTCTAAGATTAGCTTTTGCTTCAGCAATTTTATCATCATTTTCTTCTCTCTTTTTAAGAGATTCTTCTTTCTCTTTCCTTTTTTCTTTAATTGTTTCTGACAATGTATTAAGTTTATTTTGTAAAAGCTCAATTTCCCTTGGCAATTCTCCTCTCAGCTCATCGAGCTTATCAAGTTCGGTATCAATTTTTTGAAGGTTCCATAACAATTTAAGTCGTGTTTTCAATTCATTAACTCCCTTATTTATTCAACAATTTTAATTTTATTTTTTTGAATATGATGTATAATCTTTATTCTTGATTTTTTTTGGCTAATAAATTTTTTCAATCTTAATTGAAGTTCCTCAAGTATTACTACTTCAGTATAGAAATGTCCAGCATCAATAAGAGCAATTAAATCACCATAATCAAGAAAATCATGATATTTAATATCTGCGGTTACAAATGCATCACAATCTTCTTTAATAGCTTTTTGAATTAATTCAGCTCCACTGCCCCCACAAACAGCAACTTTATTAATTGTTTTCTTTTTACCTGAAGTATACTTTATGGAAGGTGCACTCAATTTTTTCTTAACAAAGTCCACAAAACTTGCCAAAGTCATATTTTTATTCAAATAACCTAATGCACCATAACCATAATTAACATTTCGATTTAGTAAGGGATAAATATCATAAGCGGGTTCTTCATAAGGATGGTTATCAAGTAGAGATTGAAGTACTTTATTTAAATTCCATTTATCAAGAATCATCTCCAATCTTATTTCTTCAACTCTTTCCAATTTTCCTTTTTCACCAATTACAGGATTTGTATTTTCCATGCCAAAAAATGTTCCATGCCCTTTAATTTGATAACTGCAATGTGTATAATTTCCTATAACACCTGCACCTGCATCAGCTAATTTTTGTAATAGTTTATCTACATATTGCTCTGGAACAAATGTAACTAGTTTATATTGAGTAGATGTAGCATTTTCAAGAAAATCGATGTTTGTGAGATTTAATTTCTTAGCAAGAACGAAGGAAACTCCATCTTTTGAAAAATCAAGATTAGTATGGGCAGAATAAACAGTAATATTATTTTTAATAGCTAATTCAATTATCTTTCCCTTAATCTCTTGAAGATTAATTTGTTTTAATGGATGAAAAATTAGTGGATGATGTGAAATTATTAAATTACACTTTTCATTAATACATTTTTGAACAGCATCAATTGATATATCCAGCGTTAACAATATACCTCGAGTATCATCGAAAACATTACCAATTTGAAGACCTACATTGTCTTTTTCCCATGCGATACCTTTAGGTGCCCACCTTTCGAGAAATTCAATTACTTCTTTGTGTTTCATACCATATTATTTATTTAAATAAAAAAAATGCACTTTATAAGTGCATTTTTTTTAAATTTTTAATAACCTTTTTTACTTATTTTATTTTTAGGTTTGACTTTTTCCTCTGTCTCAATCATACTTATTTCAAATTCAATATATAAAATTTCTGGAATTTATCCATTTTAATTTTCAGGCTGAAAATTCTTAATCTCCTCGAGAAGAACATCCACAATTTCTTCTTCTTTTATTTTTCGAATTACTTCGCCTTTTCGATATAATATAGCCACTCCTTTACCAGCAGCAATACCTATATCAGCTTCGCTTGCTTCTCCTGGTCCATTGACAACACAACCAAGTAATGCTACTTTAATCGGCTTTTTAATATCTTTTACAGCTGTTTCAAGTTTATTTGTTATGGAAAATAAATCCACTTCAAGTCTTCCACAAGTTGGGCAAGCAATAATCTCAACATTTCTTGAAGCCAGATCAAGAGACCTCAAAATTTCTTTTCCAACTTCAATTTCTTTCACAGGATCGTCTGTAAGAGAAACTCGTATCGTATCACCAATTCCTTCAGCTAAAAGAGTTCCAATCCCAACTGCTGATTTTATTGTTCCAACTCTTGTTGTTCCAGCTTCTGTAACTCCAAGATGCAAGGGATAATCTGTCCTTTCGGCAATCATTCTGTATGCTTCAATCATTAGTCTTACATTCGTCGACTTAACTGAAATAACAATATCTTCAAATCCATATTTTTCACAAATACGAACATGTTTCATTGCGCTTTCGTACAAGGCTTCTGCAGTAGGGTAACCATGTTTTTCTAAAATATCTTCTTCGAGTGATCCAGAATTAACACCTATTCGAATTGGGATCTTTCTTTCTTTAGCTTTGCTCAGAACTTCTTTAATTCTTTCTTCAGAACCTATATTTCCTGGGTTAATCCTTACTTTAGCAACACCAGCTTCAATAGCTTTTAAAGCAAATATGTGATTAAAATGGATATCCGCAACAATTGGAATATTGGACCTTTTAACTATTTCTTTAATTGCTTCTGCCGCCTCTTTATCATTTACAGTTACTCGTATAATATCACATCCTGCTTCTTCAGCTTCTTTGATTTGCTGAACTGTTGCTTCAATATTACTGGTTTTAGTTTTGGTCATTGTTTGAACTGAAATTGGTGAATCGCCACCAATTGGAACACCACCAACAAAAACTTTCCTTGATTTTCTTCTAACAATCATAATTTTACCTCAATTCCTTGTTTATAATTTCACTTAAAACTTTACCGAAAAGTTCGGCTGCTTCTGGTCCTGATGCGGTGATAATATTATTATCTACTTCAATTAGATTTTGAGTTATTAAAGCGCCTGATGATTTAATTGTTTCTACATCGTTTGAATAACAAGTCACTTTTTTCCCTTTTAACAATTCTGCCGATGCTAAAATTCCAACAGCACTACAAATAGCTGCAACAATTTTTTTCTTAAAATGAAAGTTTTTAACGACTTTAATTAGTAAATCGTTTTTCCAGTAATTTCTCGTGCCTGCTCCACCAATTAAAACAATTGCTTTAAAATTCTCAGGGTGAATATTATAAAGATAAACATCTGGTTTAACTCGTAAACCAAAATGACCAGTGGAAAGATTTCTACTCTCAGATGAAATAAAGACTTTAATATTATTTTTTTCAAGAATTGATTTAGTAATTAAAAACTCAAGATCATGGAATTTATTTTCAGGGATAAAAAATATTACACTATTATTCGAATTTTTATTCATATCATTGCAAGTTAGTAATGATATAGTGCTTTTTCAATTCAAAAAATTTTTTATAGAATGTCGAACAAAATGAATTCATTTTAATACAGAGTAAATTTTAATTCTTCAAAGATTAGTTGATTCTTTGTTGGGTCAATTTCAAGTTCAATTTGTTCAGGATTTGATTTCAAAGAATGACGATTTAAATAATTCTCATCAACTCTTATTACATATTTTCCTTTCCTTAACCCGTATAAATAAAACGAACCGTCACTGAACGTATTAATAATGTATTCTTTTTGAGTCGATAAATTCGTAATTATAATTTTCACATTACGAACTGGGATCTCTTCATTCTTAATATTACGAAGAACCAATCCGCCAATTTCCCCAGTTTCATAAAAAGGTAATCTAATTACTTTTATTCTATTTCCATCGGTTAAGAGCTTAAATTCTGAAAACTCAGTAGATAAATTTAATTCACTCATTCTAAAATCTATAACTCTTAAACTATATTCTTGATATTGATTCAAACCTAAAATTAGCTTCCCATCTTTTAAATTTTTAGAATATGATGCAGAATTAATAGAGAAATTTAAATCTTTGACAATGTTCTCATTTCCATCTTTTTTTTCATTCATATTTCTATCTTCAAAGCCTTCAATATAAATTGCTGAGCGACCAATTTGTGGTTCGCTGTAAAGATATAGTTGATTTATTTGTGAACTATAACCAATCGATCCACTTATTTGTTGATTGATTACATCTTTTAAATTTGAATTAACGAAATATCTTGCTTGCGGAAGATCTAAAAATAAATTTACACTTACATTAGTAACATTAATCTTAAATAATCTTTCAAAACTTATTTGAAATCTAATACTATTTAGAAATGTTGTGGCTGCGAAAACAGAGAGACTTTGAAAATCTTTTACTAAAAGGTTGTAATTAGCACGAATTGATAAATAACTTCGATTCAAAATTGAGTTACTATTTGTAAATGTATTAAAATTAATGTTAGTTCCACCTGTTATTTCTCTTCTAATTATTTTTATGTTAGAGTAAAGATTCTCATTTATAATTCCAAGATTGAAAGCCAACCATTTGTATAGATAAAAAGCATTGACATTTATATTATATCTTTTGATGAAATCTGACTTAAAATATTCTTGATTAAAATAAAATCCCAGCTCATTATTTTCGAGTTTCAATGGTAAAAAGAAGCTACCTTTATATGATTTATTAATTCTTGATGGGTTATAAAATTTATGATTTTTATTGTCAATATATTCGAAACTATAAGAAGTAAAATTAGATCCTATATATGAACCTTGAATTTTTGTAAAAATCTTTGGTGAGTAGAATAGGTTTAAATAGAAATTAGGCAAAATTCTGAAAGAAGATTTTCCAAAGTAGTTTAGATATTTATTTGTAGAATCATAAATAAATTCTCCACCTGTAGCAAGAGTAAAATAATCAGCAATACCGTAACTAAATTCAGAGTATGCAAATTTTTTATTTGTAAACTTTATTACACCAGCAGTGGTTTTATAATTGAAAATACCTGCTGGTAAAAATTCATAAGGAATCTGGAAAACTCTTCGAAGACTTTTTGTTTCTCCCATTAATGTATGAATTCTTAATTCGAGGTTGGACATTCCGTAATTCAATGGAATCTCAAATGAAAAATCACCATTTTCATTTGATCTTTTTATATCATATAACTCATTATTTATATACAACTCCACTAAGCTGCTCGGATCTGTTTTATCTTGAAAAATATAATTGCCAATTTTTTTTCGTGGTTCAACGACTTCATTTGTCAACATAAATCCACGATATGTGTAAATGTTAATTGCATCAATAAAATTATCACCGAGTGAAATTTGAGTAATATATTTGTTCGGATTAAAAATAAATTTCCAATTAATATCTTCAACGTTACTTTTAAAATTCTGAGAGAAAAATTGCTGACGAGAATAATAAAAATCCCCATAAAGTAGCTCACCACCAAAGGCAAGTCTGTAAAAGTATCCGCTTCTTTGATGCTTTACATAAGTTTGAGATAAAGAGTAATCTAAAATAAAACCATTAAGTAAATATCTTTCTCTATTGAAAAGAAGAGGTAGTGTTTTTACTTTTTCATTTTTTCTTAATGATGTCAATCTTTGTTCAATAATATATTTAGAATAAACGGGTAATACTACTTCACTTAAAACGCTTAAGGTAAGATTAGAAAAATCAAATTCTAATTTAAGAGGTAAAAATTTTTCACAAAAGGAAGTTGATACAAAATAATCTTCATTATATTCGATGAAATCTTCTGGATTGATTTTTAATTCAATCCCCTGCTTTTTTATTCTGTTTTGAGTAAAATCAATTGTAAAATTATTTTTATCATCATTAATGTAACCTGTGAATATATTTTTTCCCTTTTTTTCAAATGGAATTTGCAGATTCGATAAAAATTCTGAAAGCGAAATAAATATTTTTTCATCAAGGTAGATTGATGAAACAAGATTTTTAAATATACCAGCATATTCCATATTCAATGAAAATTCTTCCAATTCATTTTTAGTGCTTTCATTCTGGATAAACTTTTCCAATGTTTTTTGTTCTTCAAAAATCACTTTGAAATATAATCTTTTTGAGTAGAGAGTTCTTCCATCTTTCAAATTCACTTTTAGATTCCACCTGTATTCCGAATTATTCTCAATAATATTGGGAGGTAAAATGAAGAATGTATCTATTATCTTAAAATTTTTTTCACTGTCAAAAATAAGTCTGTATTTCCCATCAGAATCTTTCTTACTTATTGCAACTGAATAAGAACTTGCTGAAGGATTTTTCCCCCATATAAATGTTGGAGTTGTGGTAGCCAGTATTTCTTTCCCTTCAGAAGAATATCCTGGGTAAATCGGTTCAGGTACAACTAAAATTTTTGGTAAAGAAACTTTAAAGTATCTATAATCTGATTTCAATAACAAACCGAATTTGTTTTTACACCAAACTCTCCATCGATATAAATTTCCCTGTTTAAGTAGACTACCCTGCAGAATAAGAAAAGTATCACTTATTGTACCAAAATTTTCTGAGGATAAAATTTTTTTGTAACTCCCCGGCTTTTCTTCTTTTTCAAGAATAAAATTATAATAATCTGCCGATTTAATTTTGAACCACTTAAATACTGGGTTAATGGTGTTTATTAATTCAATTTCTGGAGACAGTTTGCCAGGAGAAATTGTACTTATTGTTTTATCATCAGATTGAGCTTTCGAATCTTTTAAGAATACTTTAAAATAAAATTCTTTTCCAAAATTACTCCATAGCTTTCCGTTAAATGACCTTACATTCCAACTATATATTTTCCCATCTTCAAGGATTAGAGATGGAATAACAAAAAATGTATCCTGTACCTCAAAGTAACGAATAATTACTGGTTTTGATTTCAAATTATTTCCTTCAAATTCATTGATTACTATTAAATACTTAATAGCATCATTTACTTTGAACCATCTTAGCGTCGGATTTAGATTATTAATCACTTCAATTTCAGTTTCATCTTGGAAATTACGTGCATAGAAAAATTCAATGTTTGAAGTATAAACATTTGTAGTAGGATAATCAGAGGTAATATAAACGTCCAAAAAACTCAAAAATATTAAGAGCAAGCAGAACATAACTTTTAATTAAATGGAATTTCTATTGGGATCTTTAATTCAGGAACTACCACTACCTTTAAAGTACTTTCAGGAATTTCTTCTTTTTCGATATTACTTGCGGTTATTTGGATAATATAACTTTTGTTTGGTTCGAAATCTGAATTATTAAAAACAAACCTTTTTTGAAGATCAAAATATACTGGAACATACTCAATTAATTCTTTGATGACATTACCCTCTTCGTCAAGGATTTTCATTAAAAGATTTCCAATAAAAGGTGAGTTGCCAACTCTTTTTAAATTTAATACTAAAGTAGTTGTGTTCGAATCATATTTCACTTCATGGTTTTCAACCTTTAGTCCACTTTCCGCTGGATTAACTCGGTACATACAAGTCGTTACCTGATTCAAGACAAATTTAATTTTTGCTGTCAAGCCACTCGAAATTGAATCTATCTGTTCTGAATAAGGCACCGCTGAGGTAATTATTCTTGTCCAGTAAGTTCCATTTGCAAGTGTATCTGGAGCTTTTACTGTTAAACGAACAATCTGTCGTTTCTTGGGTTCAAGAATAAATTTTTTAGGGAATGCTCTAATAAAATTATTTATTGAGTAAGAATAAGATGAATCATTCTCAATATATTTCATTGAAATTTGTCCTATTGAGTCTGATACAGGATAACCAAAAAGAAATCCTACATTTATTTCATAGATATTTTCTGATTCATTTTGAACGATAAAATTGCCTATTTTATTCTTATTATCTGTGTAAACAATATAAGGTGAAATTAAAATTTGAGAATACAAATTACTAACAAAATAAAAAGTAATTAAAACAATTATTTTTCTTTTCATACTACAATACCTCTACAGTTAGAATGATTGTTCCTGTATATAAACCAGGTAAGATATCAGAAGAACTCATAATTGTCCCTCCCAACCAGATATAATGATACCTATTTCTACGTACATTTTTAATTAATACAGGAGAATATGGATTAAAGTAAATTCTGCCAGTCTGAACATCATCTCTTGCCCATGAAGCAAAATTATTAAAATCTATTGAGACTGAATTTTGCCCATTAGTGAGTTGAGAAGGTAAAGTAAATTTAACAAGTAAATCCACTCGTGGTTGTGAATTTTGATAAACTAAAAATTTTGCAGCATTTGGTGAAAGATCACTCACCGTGGCAGAATAACCAATAAATACATCACCAAAATCTAAATCATTAATTTTTTGAATAATTAATTGACCGAAGCCACAACTATATGAAAGAATTATAAAAACTATAACATAAATATAAAATCGAATTTTCATCATTTTAATATGCAATTGTTATTATAAGTGTGCCTGAATAATCACCTTGAATATTTGACTGACTTATTTTAAGTGTTCCTCCAATCCATAAATTTAAAATACCTTCACCAGATTGATTTTGTGGTTGATAATAAATTCCAGAAAATACTTCAACTGGATCTATAAAATCAGAATTACCACCAGTATGATAAACCTTCGGAACAAAAAGTAAATTATCATTTGTCAAATTCCCAGAATTAGTTGATAAATTTAACTCAACATTACTATAACTTATCATAACAGGTTTTGCTGGATCTGAAAAAATCTTAAATCTTAATCCTTCTTGAGGTGATTTATTTAATTCAAAAGATGAACCTGACAAAATAATTTCCCCAAAACTTAAAATGTTATTTTGATTAAGAACACTGATCCCTCTCTTTAGCGAAGCTCTTATATTAAGGCTCGCTGTTTCATTAGTCTGACTCCAACAATCAACTGAAAAAAGAAAAAATAAAATCATTAAAATATATTTTTTCATTGATAAGATACCATTATACTGAATATTCCCTGGTAATCCCCTACTGGCTGATTAGCTTGAATATTTATTGAACCACCAACCCATAAATACAAAATGCCTATACCAGACGAATTTACAAGCTGATATGAATTTCCATTTTGTACAGAAACAGGAGATTGATAAGACGAATTCGCTCCAGTATGAACAACATTTGCTTCAAAATTTAACGTACCAAGTGTTCCACCATTTTGAGCGACCCATTCTGAATTGGAAAGAGTCACCGGGTTAAAAGAAATTATTACATTTCGATTTGGATGACCCTCAATCTTAAAAATTGCTCCTTCCGATGGACTCAGACTTTTTATGAAATTAGAACCACTTAAGATAATTTCCCCAAAATTTATTGTGCTGTTAATCGAAGTAATTGAAAGTGGTTTTATCATATTAACCTGTCCAGTTGCAGAAATGTTATACTGTTGTCCAATGCATAAGTTATACATTAGGAAAAACATTAATGTATGTTTAATCAATCTAATCATGATTAAAGTTAAAAAATTAATTAATAAAAAGGAATGATAATAAATAATAAGTCTGGGATTATTAAATGGCTAATCTAAATTACAGCAACAAAGTAATTAATTACTAAATAAAAAATGTTGAATATTAAGTTTACCTGTACCTCCATATCTGGAGATACAGGTAATATCAACCAAGTTAAGATTATTTTGACAAAAGCATCTTTATGACTTTAAAGTTCTTCGATTGACTTAATTTTGCAAAGTAAATTCCACTGGATAAATCTGAAGCATTAAATTCAACGGTATAAATTTTTCCTGCTTCAAGTTCAGCATTAACCAGAGTCTTAATTTCTTCACCGAGTGAATTGAAAATTTTTAAAGTTGTTAAACCATTTTCAGGAAGTGAAAACGAAATTTTTGTCGATGGGTTAAATGGATTCGGATAATTTTGAAATAATTCAAATGAGTTGACTGAAACATTATATTCATCTACACCGGTTGCATAATTTGTATATTGTGGATTATAGTTAGTCCATCCTTCATCCCATCTTGGTTCGGTTGGACTAAAAGCACCAACATAAGTTGTTTGTGTAAAAAATGTAGAAAGTCTAGGATTTGAAAAACTTGCACCACTAACTGCTGGTGAACTGCTTGAAGGTAAAGGATTGGGGTTAGTCAAGTTAAAAGGATCTATTAAACCAACTTGCGAGCACTGTACAAACCGACGATTACCAAAGGTTGGATTATCAAACCACTCTTCAGCATTAAAACCGGATTGATTTGTTGTTATTCCATTATTTTTTCTTAGCCCAGCCCAAATTGAATTTCTGATTTGTAAAGTATCACCCACTGCCGCATAACGAACAGCAGAACCATCAAGCAACAAACCAACGGGGAAACCCATTACAATTGAATTATAGATTGAAGTTTGAGCAGCTCTTCTAATGTGAGCACCTCGTCTAAAGTTTGGATTGTATGCAGTAAAAGATGTATCACTCATTGGTCCTATTACTGTAAAATTTGAGATAACTGGCAAAGTTCTCGGTGAGTTATATGTTCCAGTTCCATCATTATCAGTTTCAAAACCGTTTGAACCACTAATATCAGCCAAATTAGGATCTCTCAGAGCAAATCCAAATTGTAAATTTCCTCTAAAACCAAAATCAATATCAAAATCGTCATCTATAGCATTTAATGACACAAGATAACGACAATTAACATTTCCACCGAACCATTCGAAAGAATCATCTCCTGAATAACTTACCTGTACATATTCAATAGTTGTTCCTTTCCCAACTCCGCCAAGTGTTAAACCATTAATTTCGTTATCTGGTAAAAATGCAATTCCAGGGAATTCTATTCTAACGTAGCGAAGAATACCACTATTATCATTATCATCTGGATTAGCACCACCACCATAAATTGTTCCAGTTCCTCCTTCGATTATAGCTGTACCTCCAGGAACATTAATCCTTGCTTTTCCTGCTATAATTATTCCACCCCAATCACCAGGACCTCTTTGCCCTACAGGCTGTTGACTTGTAAAAACAATTGGACTTTCCTTAGTACCATTTGCAATAATTTTTGCACCACGATTAATTATTAAAGTACCTTTAGAATCTTTTTCTCCGTAAATAATAGTTCCCGGTTCAATTGTTAATACTGCTGGTTCATTTACATTAACAAAACCACGGAGTAAATATTTTTTTGTTCTTGAGAGATAAGCGTTTGAATTTATGTTGCCTTGAATTATACTATCTACAGGTGCTAATTGAGCAAAAACATTTAGAACAGGTAGACTAATGAATAAAATTAATAATGATAAAAGTGATGTTTTAAAATTTTTCATAAAATTTAACTCCTTTATTGTGTTAGTTTAGTTTATAATTAATTCCTAATGAGTAAGTTGTATTTGCTTTTATTATTCTTGCCGGCAAATCACCTTGTACAAATGCGTAATCCTGAGCTAACAAATCTTTAATCCCTAAGCTTAGACTAAATCCTTTCAATACTGTCTGAGATATTTTAATGTCGATAACATCTCTTGGTTTTTCAATTATATCGTCCTGATAAGCTGTCGCAACTTCGACAATTCTTTTTCCTATTTTATTATAATTGACTGTGAAGGAACTACCCAAACTTGGTTCTACAAAATAAATCCCGAAATTGATAACATATGGAGATTGTCCTTGAAGTGGTCTTTTTTCCCTTGAGATAGTTGTCTCAGTACCTCTGACATTAACAAAAGAATTTATTCTTGTATAGTTTCCATTTATTGATAAATTTTCAAGATAATCTGAAATAAAACCGAATGATATTCTACCTTCAAGTTCAAAACCGTAAACCTCGGCTTTATCAGCATTCATAAAAGTTCTTTCAGAACCAAGCGCACTACCAGTAACAACAACCTTTTCTATAGCATTAGAGATGCTTTTATAGAAAACATTTGCAGAAATCAATTTACCCAAACCAGGAAGGCTTTCTATTCTTAAATCATAATTTTTGATAAATGATCTTTGTAAATCTGGATTACCACGAATAGAAGTTTGTGTTGCAAAATCAAAATAAGCAAAAGGTGCTAACTCCCGAAGTTCCGGGCGATTCAAAGTCTGGCTGTATGAAAATCTGACATTGGTAAAATCATTAAGTTTAATTAAAAAATTTATGGAAGGTAAATAATCAATTTTTTTCAGGTAATTCGAAATTGGAATTTCTCCACTAACATCCATTGAATTAATTTTCTGTAAAGAGTTCTCCATTCTGAAACCACCAAAAATTTTTATCTCTTTATTCACAAAATGAAAAGGGATTTCCGTCATTAAGTATGATGAAATGACCTCCTCAGAGGCAGAATAATTGTTTGTTCCATTCTGATATTCATCAATTGAAAATCCATTTTTTCTGAAATTCTCTGGACCAAAAATTTTGTCGAGGGGAAGTGTTAATAATGAAAAATCAGTATAACCATTTCCTGGAGCATTAATTATAACGCTTATTAATCTAGAAGCAAAATCTCTTTTAGTAACATCATAAGAAAAACCAAACTTAAATCTCAATAAATACAAATTGGTTCTAAAATCTACGGCTAAACCCCTTGATTTATCATGAAGGTTTGAGAAAAACCTTCCACCATTTTTAAGATTTGGTTGAAAACCAAGAACTGCATAGAACGGTCCGTCGTCACCTATATCTCTACCATAATATATTCTTCTATAATCTGGTTCTAACTTTCTGGAGTTACTTAAACTAAATCGCCAATCAACTCTTAATCCATTTAAATTTTGAAAGAAGTGTTCACCAAATATTTGCGCCGATAAAAGATCTCGTTCTGTATATCTAATAGCAGTTTGCTTTTGTTCCTTGCCCGCATCTGTGTATTGATATCCATGTAATAAAGATACTTCATCATCGGAGCTATGAGAATAAAGGTTTCTCCATGAGATTAAATGATTATCGCTAAATTTATAGCTTAAATTTAATAAACCTCCAAGGTTTACGGATTTTGAAGACTTGATACCTTCATATTCAAATCTTTTCTCACCAGAAGATTCATATTCATTCAAATTAATGAAAGAATTTCTATGATCATTTTTATAGCTAAAGGCCGTAACAAATCCAAATTGACTGCCAATCAATCTGGTACCATCACCAATTGTAAAATAAAAGCTTTGATTTAATGGTGCTTTAACTGACTTAGTTTGCCAAATGTTTTTTAAACTTTTAGCTAATTCATTTATTTGATCTCGATTTAAACCTGATTTATTTAAATTATCAGGAAAGTTTTCCGGTAATTTTCTACTACCATTATCAAATCCAAAAAAGTTTGTTCCATTTTCGTATGTTGAAAAACTTTTTAATGATGTGCCCTCTGAATATGATGTAGAATAACCAGCCGAAGCTCTAAGATATTCAGGAAAACTTATTGTATTTAGTTGAACTACACCCCCTGCAAAATTTGCTGGTAAATCAGGAGTATAAGATTTAATAACATTAGCATATTCCAGAAGATTAGCGGAAAGTAAATCAAATGAAAACGCTTTTTTCTCCGATTCGGTGCTGGTAATATTGGAATTGTTTAACTGTGTTACATTATACCTTTCACTTGTACCCCTTATATTGACAAACTTATTTTCGTTAATCGTTAATCCAGTAATTCTTTTTAATATATCGCTGGTTAGACCATCTGTGGTTCTTCTAATTTGTTCTGCACTAATCCCATCTAAAATGTTTTGAGAATTTTTTCGCAAATTCAACAAAGCATTCTCATATGATTTATCCGATTTAGTTTCAACTAATATTTCTTGTGTTTCAAGTACATTACTGGAAAGTGTTATATTAAGTTGTGTAACCTCTTTTGATTTAACTTCAACATTTGTTATAATTTTTGTTTGATAGGCAACATGACTTATTTTAATGTTATAAAGCCCCTCTTCAACATCACGAATCTGAAATTTACCATTTAAATCGGAAGCTGCCCCAAAACTTGTATTTTCTAAGAGAACATTTGCTCCTATAATCGGCTCACCAGTCACCTCATCTCTAACTGTTCCAATAATTGAACCTTTTGATTGAGAGTAAACATTCATTAATGAGAAAAAGAATAACAAAATTAAATATGTTTTATTAAAGCTTTTTACGATAGGTTTTACATTTAAATTCATATTTTACCTTCCAATTTTTGAGGCCAATCTAAAGTAGCATTGTTAAGAAATAATAAACTCTCTGTAAAAATTTTATTAATTTTTCAAGAATCGAGTTTTAATAGTTTGTAAATTTTAATGGAGAGATACAATTAGAATTTTCTAATTCTTGTCGAACATTTTAAATAAATAGACCGATATCATTACTTAATGCATAAAACTTTTATTGACTGCCCAATAAGTTTCATTACAAACCATGTCCTTATGAATATCAGGATGTTTCGGGGTTCTAAGAAGAATGCTGGAACAAGTTCAGCTTGACAGTCAAAAAAATGACAAAAAATATTCAGCACAAGGCTCAAAATTTAAATTTACTATTAATTTTCATTGCAAATTCTGGAGGCATAACAATAAATCTTATTCGGGATTCTGGTGCTGATGGATGCCAGGACATTTTGCAAGTTAAATTTAGATTAAGATCAAAAATTAGAATATGACCCCGAAAAATTGGGACAGGTTAACTAAATAATACTTTAAGGATAGCCAACAAAAAAATTAAAGTAGACCCGAGAAATTGTATCTAAAACACTGAATAAATTTAATAAAAAGTCAGAGCATTTTTAAGCAAATCTTTACTTTTTAACACTAAACCACAGACTTCTAAATGTGATTTGCCATTCTTGAATTCCTCTAAAATTGCAATTAGAAAAATCTGTGAATCTTACCTTAATTGTAAAACAAAATAAATCGTCACATCCTTGATTACAACTAAATTGAATCTCCTGACTTATTAGTAAAATCAATTAAAAAAATAGATTTAATGTTCTATTAAACAAATTAATCAATTTTATGAATTCAACTGCAATGCGATTTTATAAAAGATTTAATTAATAGGTTTTTATTGTACAGAGATTACTAATTATTACAATTTTAAGATATATATTCAAATTCTATCAAGTTCTGTATTCAATTTTTCCCTGAATTGTACTCAACATAGCCACAAAGGAATCATCTTTCATTTGTTCTTCAATGCATTGTAGCGCATGAATTACAGTTGTATGATCACGACCACCAAAGTTCAAACCGATAGTTTTAAGAGAGGCATTTGTAAATTTCTTTGCAAAATACATAGCTATTTGTCTCGCAAGAACATACTCTTTCTTCTTTGTTTTAGAGATCAAAACATCAGGGGAATAACCAAAATATTCTGCCACAATATTTTGTATTTGATCAATTGTAAGGGTCGACTTTTTTTCGGTTGCAATAGACTTTACTATTTCTCTGGCAAGATCAAGTGTAATTTCTCTGTTCTCTAGAGATGCTTTTGCAAGTAGTTTTATCAAAGCGCCTTCAAGTTCACGAATATTATTTGTTATGTTTGCTGCAATGTATTCGAGAATACTTAAATCAATATCAAGATTAAATGACTCACTCTTCTTGATAAGAATTGCTATCCTTGTTTCAAAATCTGGTGGTTGAATATCAACCGATAAGCCCCATTGAAATCTTGAGATTAATCTTTCATCAATCCCCGATAAACTCTTGGGTGGTTTATCACACGAAAGAACAATTTGCTTACCTAATTGATAAAGGCTATTAAAGATATGAAAGAAAGTATCTGTTGTGGATTCCTTTCCTGATAAAAATTGAATATCATCTATAATTAAAAGATCAACTTTTCGATAGAACGCTGTAAATTCATTTGTATTACCTTTTTTTATTGAATCAACAAATTCTGTTGTAAATTTCTCTGCAGTAGTATACAAGACTTTTTTAACTTTTTTATTTTCCACAACATAATTTCCAATTGCCTGAATAAGATGCGTTTTTCCAAGTCCAACACCTCCATAAATAAATAAAGGATTGAATGAAGTCCCTCCAGGTGAATTTGCTACCGCAAAAGCTGCTGCACGAGCAAATTGATTACTTTCACCTTTTATAAAATTATCAAAAGTAAATTTCTCATTTAAATTTGTTTCAAAATTCTCCTGCTCTTTTGAGCTATTAATGTTCCAATTAATATTTTTAGTTACACCCTGATACCATGAGTTATTACCATTATTAATTTTTTCTTTGGAGTATTCTTTATTTTCTTTAATTATTTCTAAGGTTTCATCTTTTTGTGTATCGTATATATATGTTAACTTTCCATTTTCACCCAATGCTGCTAAAAGAGCTTTTTTAATTAATGAATTAAAATTCACTTCAATATAATCCCAGGATAAATCATTTGGCACTTTGATAACTAACTCATCTTTGTCAAAACCGACTGGTTCAATTGGTTCGAACCAAGTTTTAAAAGAAAGACCATTTATATTTTTCTTAATTACCTCAATAAAAGAATTCCAAATTTCTTTTGCTTTCTCTGGATTTTTAAAAATTCTTTGTTTTGTATCGTTTTTAATCAGTACTTTTTGACTATTTTTATTTTGTAAGTTATCCACACTCATATTTAAACCCATTTATTTTAACTTGGTTGAATGACTTAAAGTTTAAGTTTAAGTAAAAATTATCCACAAGTTATCCACATCAAATAATCTTCGTAAGTTATTGTAATTCAATTAATTATGGTTTAGAATGTTTTGAAATTAACATTATTTGATGTGGAAAACTTTTATGATTAAAATTCCTGATGTGAAAACTTTTCACAGCGGAACGATTTCCACAACTTATCCACATCGATTGAAAAGAACATTCACATCAAAAAGAGTATAATAAAGTCAAGTATATGATGCAAATTTATTTTACGACTCTTAGTATAAAAATGACTTCTTCGGGTGATAGAATGCCAGCAAAAAATCTCTCATAAACGACAGGTTCTAAATTTACAATAAAATTAAGCCATCTTAATGGAACAAAATTGGAGACATTAAATTTCTTTTCAAGTATTTCGAATTTAGCTGTTGTTTGGTAATTAGTTCTATGATTCAATTTCCATCGCTCGTAGAATTTCAATTTTTTATTTTCAATGAATTCGTAATTATCAAAAGTTCTAATTGAGAATGGAATTTTATGATCAGGATCTCCAAAGAATTTTGTATTCAAGAAAAAAGGTGCATAAACTTTTATTATTGCGTTTGGTTTCGAAATTCTATATAATTCATTGATTACTTTGTTAAAGTTTTGAAGGTGTTCTAAAATATGGCTGGCAAGAATTTCATCGAAAGTATTGTCATCAAAAGGATACGGGAAGGAATTTAAATCATGAATTAAATTACCGCCATAATCAACTACATCAAGATTAACGTATCCATCAAGTATTTTATTTCCACAACCGAGGTTTAATTTTTTCATAAAGCAAATATAAAAGAATTAACAAAGCGAAAAAATATTTTAATTTAAAATGAATGAAAAATTGATTGAAAGATTAAAAATAAAAAAGCCCCAGGAAAATTCTGGGGCATATGAAATAAAGTAAACTTTTAGTAGGCAACCGTAATGCTAAATGTTCCTGTATAGTCTCCATGAGGTTGATTTGCAGCAATTGAGAGTGAACCACCTACCCATAAATACAAATAACCATCACCTGAAACATTTACAAGATTATAAGAATTACCGCTTAAAACATCTGTTGGGGTATCATAAGAACTGTTCGATCCTGTATGCTTTACAACAGGAGTAAATACCATTGTTCCATTTGTTCCACCATTGCTGCTTACCCAAGCATTGTTATCAAGAGTCACATTGTTAAAAGTAATCATAATATTTTTATTTGGATGACCGATTACTCTGAAATTTGCACCTGAAGAAGGAGCGATAGTTGGTGATTGTGGACTTCCATTCAGAATTATTTCACCAAAATTTAAATTTCCACCAATGAGAGAAACCGAAAGTCCTTTCTTAAGTTGAGCTAATACGGTTGCCGTTGCACTTGCACTTGATTGTGCATATGATAAAGAAGAAATAAAAGAAAGAACAATTAGTGAAAGAATTAAGCGTTTCATATGAACCTCCATTATGTTTTGTGATTAAATGTTTGTGATTTTAGTATTACTTTTTTATTCATCTTTGTAAATGAACTATTTGAGAATTTATTAGTCAAACCAAGTGCCAGAAGTAAAGCCTTCTTTTTTCTCTAAAAAAGAAGGTTTTTATTAAAAAGCACTGGCTAATATTAGACAGCTGAAGGAAATTATAACCCAAATGCTATTATCTAGAGTTTCTCTTTTCGCGGATAATTGATTAAGAAAGAATCTAAGCAGTGGTTAATTTAATCTTACAATAAATATAAAATACATTATGAGAAAGTAACAGAAACTCAAGGATAAAAAATAAATGTCAAATTACACTTAAGGTATTCATAAGTTATTTTACTTAGCTGTAACTTTTGTACATTTAAAAAATATCTTTATTTAGCATTTGTAAATCAGTTTACTTAAAAGAATGTTCAATATTAAGTTAAGGCTATAAAGGCGAGAATAACGAAGGTTAGAAATAAACAAGTGTTTATTTCTTAAAATATTAAGTTGTTTTTATGAGTTTTTTCAAAAAACAATATTAATGTAAAAAAATATAAAGTATAACAAAGAAGAGAAATTGAATGATATAATTATATTTTGCCAGTATTAAGTTTTTTCCAGGAACCAATACGTAATAAAAATAACTCAGAATATATGAAATCAAAAACCAGGCAATAAAATTCTGGTAAGGTATAATATCATCTCTCCAGAACCAGTAATTTAATTTTGATGCAACTAATTCCAGTATTCCATCAAATCCAACCATTAAGATCGAACTTATAAAACTCTTTAAATAAACAGAAGTTTTTACCATTGAAGCGTATCCAATACTCCCAAGGAGTAATGTAATCCAATTTAATCCAATCACTATCGGAACCCCTGATAATTTTACTCCAAGGTTATTTCCATATTGGTAACTGCCAAAAATCAATCCAGTATGAACTCCAAGTATTTCTATAGACAATGTAATTAAGTACGACATAATTACCCAAGTTATAAATTTTTTTTCAACACTTTTATCAACTGTAACAATTAAAAAAACCGTTACTAAAAAAATTGGATTAAGGAATTTTAGATAATGATTAAAAGATGATATAAAATGAAGTACAATCCCAATACAGTATAAAATTAACAATATTAAGAAAATTATTTTATGTGACTTAAATTTCTCCCTTTCCAATTTAATTCACCTCTGTTAGTTAAAATCATTGATCTAATTCCAATAACTAAGACCATTAATAATTGCAAAGGTAATAAAAGCAGATTTATAAAAATGTTCTGATTTGATTTTTTAGAAATCAAAACTCTCTGTATTAAAATCAATCCCACTACAATGAAAAACTTTACATCAATAAACACTAACAAAAACGGTGTTAAAAAAACAATTAAAATGAAAAACAGAAAGAATGAAAATTTAAAATAACTGGTATTGAACCCTGAGAAAAAATTTTTTGAAAAACCATTTAATCCATCTAAAAAGCTATTATACATTCTTGCAGTTACTAAATCTCCTCCTAATAATGTCATAATCCTACAATTATTTTTTTTCATTAACCTGGCTAATTCCATATCTTCAACGATTTTATTTTTAACCGCCTGATGACCTCCTATTTTGAAATAAGCATCTCTTCGAAAAATCATAAACTGGCCATTAGCAGCAACAAACGAAGAATGAGAAATTTTTCGAACGAATATTAAAGGAAGAAAAGTAAGTAAAAACCAATTCATCAATGGGACTATCAGATATTCTCCAATTGTTCTCATAACTTGAGTGGGAAATATTGACAACATTTTAATATCATATTTTTCCATCAATGAAATAGCTGACTTTATTGCAAATTTTTTCAATCTAACATCAGCATCAATAAAAACCAAAAAATCTCCTGTTGAATTTACTGCCAGTTGATAACAAGCCCAATTTTTACCTGTCCAACCATCAGGCAACTCCTTACCTTGTATAATTCTTAACTCTCCATATCTCTTTTTGAGATCCAACAAAACATTAAGGGTGTCATCTGTAGAATCATCATCTAAACAAATAACTTCTTTATGTTCAAGATCTTGCTTAAAAACATCCTCAAGACAATTTTTAATATTATCTTCTTCATTTCTTGCTGGAATTAAAACAGAAATATTTTTTTCTAGGCTTAACTTGGTTGACTTAGGAACCTGTAGATTTAAAGGCGAGAAAAAATTAAATAATACAATTAATATAAAAAAAATGTTTAACGATAAAAGAGCACAAAATAAAAAATCAATCATAATAACTTAATTTTTTTATAATTTGGATCAGAAATTTTTGTCTCGAGATTTAAGATATTTTCATTAAAATCATCAACAAATTTTTGTCCTTCAAATCTGTAATCAAAAGCTTTTGAAAATTTACAATGAAAAAATACATCAGGCTTTTTTTCATTTAAATAGAGTATTTTCATTGCCAGCATAAGTAGATTAGATTCACAATTTCCGTTAATAATCAAATCAATTACTCCTTTTTTCAAGTTTACTTTAGTCGAATAAGCGTGTAATTCCCCTTGTGGAAAAATAACAACAAAATTTTTCGTTCCTTTTAATAACTTAGCAGCGTAGTTAAAAGATTTATTTATATCTTTTGGATTTTTTGGATTTATAGTAAAAGCGCCAATATGATTGAAAAACCAAAATTTTTTAATTGTCTCTTCAAGCACCATCATGTATAATTTGTAATCACTAAATAATTTTCGGTAAATCAAGTCAACGAAGAAACCATCCCACCATGAAAAATGATTAGGCAATACTAATAATGAATCGTCCTTAGCTTCAATATTCAATTCATCAATCAAATAGAAATTGTTAAAATATTTTTTCAGTTGCCAATCGATATAAACATTAAAAATTTTTCTAAAAAACTCATTATGTTTAGCTTCGATCATCTCAAGTTCTTATCTACAATTTCTGATACAATTTTACCCGAAAGAATTGCTAATGGTATTCCCCCACCAGGATGAACAGTCCCCCCACAAAAATATAAACCATCAATAACAGAAGATTTATTTCTCTGTCTTAAAAAAGCTGAGTAAAATCTGTTGTGTGAGGGACCATAAAGACTGCCATATAAACCTGATGTTTCCTCTTCAAGCATTAATGGAGTTTTAAATTTTTCAAAAACAATTTTATTACTTAAATCAATCTTAGTCATTTTTTTGATCTTTTGTAAAACTCTTTCTCTTATTTCTTCAATATCAAAGTTTTGTTTATTAATTGAAGGTGCATTAATCATTACATACCAATTTTCAAAACCTTTGGGAGCATCTAAAAAATTTTTTTTCGACGATATATGTATGTGAATTGTTGGATCGTTTGGAACAACTTTCTGATCAAATAATTGATGAAATTCTTTCTGGTAGTCTTCTGAGAAAAGAATGTTATCCATTTCTAAATTTTCAGAGTTTGTACTTACACCCCAGTAAAATATTATTGCCGAAGTAGATAACTCTTGTTTTATATATTTATTAGCTTCAGAATTTTTCACATCTCCAATCAATAACTTGTAGGTATTGAACAAATCGGAGTTTGAAATTATAATTTGAGCGTCAAATTTTTCTCCATCTATAAGTATCCCTTCAACCTTTTGATTTTTAACCAAGATCTTCTCAACATTTGAAGATTTATAAATTTTTACTTCCAATTTTTGAGCTATCTTCTCAAGAGCATTAATAATTCTATAAATTCCTCCTTCAACAAAGTAACCCCCAAATTCAAATTCAACAAATGGGATAATATTTAATGTTGCTGGTGCTTTGAATGGATTGGAACCATTATAGGTAGCAAACCTATCAAAGAGTTGTACAAACTTTTTGTCCTTAAAAAAACCATTATTAGCATTATGAACAGTTCTAAACGGATCAATTCGGTTAATTTTAAATAATGTCTTTAAGCTCTTCAGTTGAAGAATATTTTTAATTTCAAGAAAAGGTTGAAATAAAAATAATTCGGCGGTTAAATCATAAATTTTTTTTGAGTAATTAATAAACTTGATAAATTCAGCAGATGAATTTGGGCAAACTTTTTCAAATTCTAAGAGAAGTCTATCTCTATTAAAATATTGATAAAAATTTGTACCATCATTAAAAAAATATTTTGTCACAATATCTTTTGATTTGATCGAAATAAAATCATTAATATTAAAATTGCCTACATTGAATAAATTTTCTAGAACAAATGGCATAGTCAACAAAGTCGGTCCAGTATCAAAACGAAAACCTTGTTCAACAATTTCACCTGCTTTACCACCCAGTTTACTATTTTTTTCAAAGATAGTAACTTCATATCCTTTTGCAGCAAGATGTATTGCAGCAGATAATCCACCAAATCCGGAACCAATTATGATAATTTTATTTTTCATTTAATCTATGAAAAGATTTATACAAAATTATCAGAACGGTTGTAAGAGTGAAATGATAAAAGAAATCCTCAACTGGAATTGTAAGAATTCTTATGCCAAGAATTTGTGAACTATTGTAAACAACAATAGGTATTGATGTCAAGAAATAATTAATTACAATAAAGCCAATGAAAGAGACAATAATAAAAATCCAGAAATTTTTTGATAAAAATATCTCCAACTTTTTTAGCCAAATATAAAAAGACAAAATTGATGTAATTAAAAATTGTAATGATGTATATGCTTTTGGATAAGTTATTATCGCAATTGTTAGAAGGATAATACCAAATAATAAAGCAAAATTGTGATTAAATTTCAGCTTGGAATCAATTAAATAAAAATTAATAACTTCATATATAAAAATTAAAGTGTAAGGTATGCAAAAGAAAAATAAATGCTCTTCAATTGGTAATGATAAAATCTTTAATCTGGAAACTTTTTCCTCAGAAAATCCCCAAACACTGTAATTTGTAAAAACAATATCCCAGATGATGTAAGGAATAAAAACAATAAAAATAACCTTTAGAACAGTTTTTATTTTACTAATAAAATTAACTTTTTTCTCAAATGAAAAAATAAACGGGATTATAATTGTTGAGATAAGAATAATTGAATAATCAGTCATTTAAAGTCTTTATAAATATTCCCTAAGAAATGTTTTTCATCTTCACTTATTTTTTGACTTCGCAACAAAAATTCAAGAATACCTTTATGAATTTTTCTATCAAGTTCGGTATAATCTTTCTTTATTATTAGATTTTTTATTTGTCTGTAATCTTCATAAAAAAAATTGTCAAAACCTAAAAAAGAAGGCACATAATTTAGTATAGATAATCTTAAGAATCTAAACTCAAGTTTTTCAGGATCATTTTTAATTGATTTATTTAAGAATTCTAAACCTTCCTTTAATTTAAAGTACTTAGTGTAAGGATTTATTGAATGTTTAGCTACTAAAGTTAGATAAGCTCCGTAATACGCATCTTTAAAGTTGGAGTCTAATTCTTTATCTATTTTTTTTAATTTATCTTCAAAAATTTTAAGAGTATCTTTGGACTCTATAGAAAAATAAAATAAACGCCTGATCAATTCTTTTTCACTGGAATTGTAATCGGGAAAAGACTTAAAAAGAAAAATAAAAATTAGAATAATTGAAATCATATTAATTTTAAAACCTTAACCTGTAAAAAAGCTTTTAGTAAAAGTAAAATTTTGTGAAAATTATTAACTCTTACTCTTCTACTTAATAAGTAGTCTAATTGCTTTTTCTTGATTTTTCTTAGCAAAGCCAAGTAATACAAGTAAGTAGAATAGACACCCAACTTTGCAGAATTGGGTAACCTTTTAATTCCTTCAAGAGCTAAACTAAATTCTCTTTCGGTTTCCTGAACTAGTTTTTGTTTTTCTTCATTTGTTATTTCACTAACTTCTGGCACTTCAGGAATGTAAATCCTATGACGATCATTTAAATCACTACCAATATCTCTAAGAAAATTTACTTTCTGAAAAGCTGAACCAAGTGCTCGAGCATACTCTCTTAGTTCTTTATACTTATCTTCATCGCCATCAACAAAAATTTTAAGACACATTAAGCCAACTACTTCCGCTGATCCATAAACATATTTATCATAATCTTCTCGACTAAAATTATTTTTATATGTATCCATCTCCATTGAATGGAAAAATGCATCAATTAATTCTTTGGGTATCTTATATTCATTGACTGTTATCTGGAATGAATTAAGAACTAAGTTAGACGAGAATCTATTACTAATGGATTTATAAGTTTCATTTTTCAGTTCGTCTAGCAATTTCTTTTTATCAAGATGATGGAAAGTATCAACAATTTCATCAGCAATTCTAACTAGACCATAAATTGCGTAAATATGTTTCCTTAATTTTTTATCCAGAGTTAATATACCAAGACTAAAAGAAGTTGAGTACTTTGTTGTAACTAATTTACTGGTATCGAAACTTACTTTTTCATAAAGTTGAATCATTCAGAATCCTTTCGGTTACGAGTTTTGAGCTAATTATAACCATTGGCAAACCTGTTCCTGGAATTGTAGAAGCACCAACATAATACAAATTACTAAACTCTTCATCTTTATTACTTGGACGAAAAGCACCCACTTGATTAATTCCATGAGCCAATCCCAAACCGGAACCTTTGTATAAATTAAACATATTTTGCCAATCAATCGGATTATAGATTCTCATAACTTTAAGATTTGATTTGATGTCAAAATCAATTCTTCGTGATAAATCTTCAATGATGTTATCTGCAAATTCTTGAGTATCAGACCAATCACTTTTAAATCTCAAATCAGGAACTGGACAGAGTATAAAAATATTTTCACAATCTGGCGGCGCCGAATCAGGTTCAGATTTACTTAAAACATTAACATAGTAGTAAGGTTTATTGGGGCTGTGTGTGGAAGTAAAAATTTTATTTGCATATGATTGGAAATCATTTCCAAGAAAATAATTATGTAATTCTAACTGTTCTATTTTACCTTTTACACCTAAATAAACTGTGAATGGCGCCATTGTCCAATCCATTCTGTTAAGATTTTTTTCAGAATATTTCTTTCGTCCTAAGACTTTGCCTCTAAAAAATGCTGCATCGGAATTTATAACAAACAAATCTGCATAATGATGATTTCCATTCTGATCTATTAGATAATCAACTCTATTTTTATTCGCTTTGTATCCTACTATTTCTGTATTAAAAATAAATTCAATTTTACGTTGTCTTAGAATATTCAGAATAACTTCAACAAGTCGATACATTCCTCCAGAAATTCTCCAATAACCATTGTGTCTCATCTCTGTATAATTTAATAATGTATAAATAGCTGGGGTTTTGAATGGCGTTGATCCTAAAAAAAATGCAACCAGAGAAAAAATTACTCTTAGCTCATTACTTTCAAAATGCTTTGAAACTTCGCTCCAAACAGTTTTGAAAAGATAAGGAATATGTTTTTTAGGTACTTTACTTAATTTTAGTATATAATCCAATTTATTTTCAAAATTTTGCTTAACTACTCTGTACTCTGTATCATGAAAGAATTCTTTTGCATTATTTAGAAAATTTTCTAACTTTTCAACAAGATTCTTTTCGACATCAGCAAATTCATTTTGAAGTTTATCAAGATCTTTCCATAATTTGAATGGTTTTTTTCTACCTTCAAAAAAAACATTGTATAAGGGATCAAGTGGTTCAAGAACTAATGGATTCTTTTCATTGATGTAAAAAAATAATTCGTCCAATTCATAAGTCATACTCATAAAAGATGGACCAACATCAAAAGTAAATCCATCTAATTTTAATTGATTAAGTCTTCCACCAGCTTTGTTATTTTTTTCAATTACTTTCACAGAAAAACCATTCTGAGATAACCTTAAGGCAGTAGCTAATCCTCCAAGTCCAGCGCCAATTATTGCAACATTTTTCATTTTGCTAAATCACCTCCCAATAAAATTCTTAAAATTCAGCTAATATACCTATTGAAGGTAAAATTCCTATTGAAGCAGTCTCATCTACTGTACCTTTAATTCTATCATATCTTATGCCGGTTAAATTTCTCCTGTTATATATATTTTGAATATCAATATATGTAATAAGAGTCCAGTTTTTCAATAACCATCTTCTATCAACGCGAATGTCAAGAGAATGTGTTGATTTCAATCTTCTTGAATTTACCTCTGATATGTACTGGATACCATTATCATCAAAAGGTGTGTAAGGTCTACCAGAAGAAAATCTAAATCTTGTGCTAATTTCCCAGTACATATTAAATCTATAACCACCACTTAAATTAATTATCCAGTTTTGATCGTAATTACTATTTCTCTTAATTCCATCAAGTGCATAAAAGTCTGACTTGGAATAAGTTAAACTAAAAATTCCATAACAGGGAATTTCCGAAATTTTCTTCTGGACAGATAATTCAACTCCTCGAGATAAGCCTTTACCTTTACTTACCAATGGATCCAGGCCAAATGAAGTGAAATTATCATCACTTCCTGAAAAACCGGCACCAGTATTAGCTAGGACTAAATATGGCCTTATTAAGCTTGCAGGATAATCAGTATAATTTTTTACAAATCCTTCGATTTTTATTTGTGCATCTTCTCTCCATAAATAATCTAATCCTAGTACAAATTGGTTTACATTAATTGCTTTAAGATCTTTATTTTGATCATAGGCTACAAGCCATATGTATGATGGAAATTGTCTGTAAATTCCCGCACTAAAATTTAAAAAGAAAAATTCGTTTAAAATATATGAAGCAGAAAATCTTGGACTTAGATAAAATTTTTTATTTATGGCATCAAAATAATCCAATCGCAAACCAAAATTAGTTATTATTTTATTTGATGTTCGATAATTTAAATTAATATATGTTGCCCCTTTAAAGTAATTTTCACTTTTGTTTAAATTCAAATCGGGTAAAGTATCTTTTAGTGATGTAACAAAACTCGGGAATAAAATATCTGCATCGAATTCTATAAATTTAGAAGATATACCAAAATTCATTTCAAGATTTTTGAAGAATTTATGTACTACATCAAGCTGAAGATTATTTTCTTCTTCCAGTGATATATTTTTAAATATTGGATTCTGTAATGAATCACTTTGCCTCGTATTATATTTAGTGAAATTACGGTATAATTTCAAATCCATATATCCATCTCTAAATAACCGACGATATTTCAATCCGGATACGTATTGCAATTGATCACTTCCAAGAATTCTTGAATTATTTACTCTCTTTTCAGGACTATCATTAAAAAACTTTACATTATCAATAGCATTAATGAATAAAAAACCCACAGAATTTTTATTGTCAATTTTATAATCAGCTTTTGTTAAAATATCATAATACTCAGGGACAAAAGAAAAACCTGCAGCTTTAAAGATAAAATCGAGATAACTTCTTCTTGCTGAGAAAATCATTGATAGTTTATCATTTACAACAGGTCCTTCAAAATCAAAACCAAACAAAGTAGCTGAAAGAGTTCCTCTCCCATTAAATTTTCTATTATTACCTTCTCGAAGATTTATATTTAAGGTTGAAGAGACTTTATCACCATAAATAACAGGAAATCCTCCAGTTGAAAAACTAACATCTTTAACAAAATCGAGATTAATAAAACTGATCGGTCCACCAGTTGAACCTTGAGTACCAAAATGATTTATATTTGGTATTTCAAAACCATCAACTACATAAAGATTTTCAGAAGGAGCACCGCCACGAACAATTAGATCATTTCTACCTGCATCTGCTTGTGCTATTCCTGGCAAAACACTCAAGGCACGAATAACATCTTCGAAACCACCAGGACTTCTTCTAACTTCTTCTTGAGAAAATTTTCTAACGCTTACAGGTTCTAAATAATTTTTTTCAAAATAATCTGCTCTTACAACAACATTATCAATTTCAATTACCTTTTGAACTAATTCAAAATCAACTTCTGTTATCTTATTAGATTTAACCATAACATCACTTTTAACAACTGAATTATAACCAATGACCGAAGCTTTTACTTGATAGATTCCTACAGGAACATTTTTAATAATAAAATTACCTTGCAAATCAGTTGAAGCACCAATGTTTGTTCCGAGAACTATTACATTTGCAAAAGGAATAGGAAGTTTATTATTTGCTTCAATTACCTTTCCTCTTATTTCACCTGTGTTAATTTGGGAATAACTATTAATAGTCAAAACAATTACAATTAAAAATAATGTATATATTCTACTCATAAATCAGAATCCTTTTTTTCGCAAATAACAAACGTTTTAAGAATAATGGTTCCAAAGTTAGTTTTATTTTATATAAAAACTGAAATTTTTAAATTGCTTATGCAATAATAAAAATTGCCCCCGTAGCTCAGTAGGATAGAGCAGCGGTTTCCTAAACCGCGTGTCGGAGGTTCGAATCCTCTCGGGGGTACTTAATTTATTATGGAGGGTCTTTATCTTCATCGAATTAAAAAAATTTTTAATTTGTATCTTTTTTCTGCATATCATTATATCATTCTTTCCTGCTATCATTCCAAAATTTTTACATCTCCAGCAACAGAAAGTTTTAATATATTTCATTTATAATCAAAACAATAATGGAGAATCGTAAATATGGAAAATATTCCTAAACGTTTTTTGACATTAGAAAGACACATTATCGAAAATGAAAGAAAACACCCCGAAGCAACGGGAGAACTATCCGATCTACTTTCAGATCTTGCTCTTGCAGCAAAGATAATTTCTCTTGAAGTAAACAAAGCTGGACTTGTTGATATTCTTGGTTTTACTGGAACTAAAAATATTCATGGTGAGGAAGTTAAAAAATTAGATGTTTTTGCTCATGATGTTTTAATCAATGCAATGAATCATGGGGGACATTTGTGTGTGATGGCTTCCGAAGAGGAAGAAAATTTAATTCACATTCCTCAGGGCAATAAAATTGGAAAATATGTTTTATTATTCGATCCTCTTGATGGCTCATCTAATATTGATGTCAATGTTAGCATTGGAACTATCTTTTCAATCTATCGACGAAAATCGAAAGGAAACGGACCAGGAACAATAGAAGATTGTCTCCAAAAAGGAAGTGAACAAGTTGCGGCAGGTTACATTGTTTATGGTTCAAGCACTATTCTTGTTTATACTACTGGTAATGGGGTCTATGGCTTTACACTTGATCCCGCAGTTGGCGAATTTCTTCTAAGTCATGACAATATTAGAATACCAACTAAAGGTAAAATTTATTCCATCAATGAGGGAAACTATCTTTACTGGGATGAAGGTTTAAAAAAATATATTAAGTATTTGCAACAGCATGACAAAGAAACAGGCCGCCCTTATTCAGCAAGATACGTTGGTTCTCTTGTAGCAGATTTTCACCGAAATTTAATTTATGGTGGCATTTTTATGTATCCACGAGACAAGAAAAATCCAAATGGTAAACTTCGATTAATGTACGAATGCAATCCACTTGCATTCATTGTAGAACAAGCAGGTGGTAAAGCTTCGGATGGCTACCAGAGAATTTTAGATATTGAGCCGAAAGAATTACATCAACGAGTTCCTCTATTTATCGGAAGTCCTCACGATGTAAGAATTGCTGAAGAATTTGTTCAAGGGAAACGAGATTTAGAAACTTAAACTAATTAAAATGATATGCAACATTTGTAAGTCTGAAAAAATAGTTTTTTACAAAACAATTAATGGTTACAATCTGTTTAAATGCAAGAGTTGTAAAGTAATTTTTATGGAAAATTTTGATGAGTTAATTAAATCTCAAAATTTTTATGATCAAGAATATTTTGAAAATTATCTTTATGAATCGGAATTAAACTTTGAACAGATAAAAAATACCGCCATATATTATCTCACTATAATTAAAAATAATTTTGGTACAGTCCAATCTATTCTTGATGTTGGAGCAGGTTTTGGTTTATTTGTTAAAGCTTTTCGAGAACTTGGATTAGACGCCGAAGGAATAGAAATTTCTGATTATAGTACAAAAATCGCTAAAGAAAAATTTGGTATTGAATTATTTAATGGTGATTTAAAAGATTATGATTCTAATAAAAAGTTTGATTTAATTTGCTTTTATCATTCATTTGAGCATTTACCCGATCCACATAGAAATCTTTTAAAGGCTTCGGAATTATTAAGTGAAAATGGGATTTTATGGCTTTCTCTTCCGAATGTGATGAGCCTTGATAGATACTTAAAAAAAGATAAATGGAATGGTTGGAGTTTACCTTATCATTTATTTCATTATTCACCTAAATCAATCAAAAATTTAATTTATGGCTGTGGGTTCAGAAAAGTTAAAATTCAAAAATCTTTTCTAAATCCGATGAAATTTTTTTATAAGAATCATAATAATTTTAATACAACCATTGCAAGTGATATTCGATACTCAAAAATGAAAGAATTAATCAGGATTCCTGCAACTTTAATTTTTAGCGGACAAAACATGAATGTATTTGCATTAAAAAATAAAAAAGCCTACTGAAAGACTTATTATTACTTTCAGCAGGCATAAATCTTATAATACATTTAAGTATTACTTTAGATATACTAACTTTATTGTTGCCTTATATCGTCCTGAAGTTAATTGTGCAAAATAAATTCCGCTATTTAAACCAAACTCAGATGGATTCAGAGTGAATTCATAATCACCAGCTGATAAATAATCAGAAACGATAGTACATATTTCTTCTGAGATTAAATTGAGCAGTTTTAAGGTAGTAAAACCATCTTCTTTTATATAAAATTTAATTTTTGTCAATGGATTAAATGGATTGGGATAATTTTGATATAATATGCATAAATTAGGATTACTTTCATCTTTTTCTATAAGTGTAGGATCCAGAACTGTTGTTCCATAAATATCACCATCTATAGGATAAATTGATGAATCTGGACCAATTACAATTTTAGCAAGAGTAGTGTAACAAAAATATTTTTCACCTGAAAATACAGATGTATTACTTAAAGGAAATTTGATGTTAAATGGATAAAAAATTACAAATTCGCTTCCAATTCCATCAAGGTTGGTATTAAAAAATCTACCTTTCATATATCCAATACCAGTAATTGGTAATTTAATCCATGTTACGAGCATTTTTCCATTTCCTATAGAAGCAAAGGGTAATAGTGAAAAATCATCGGAGATTAAATATCGGTTATGCCAGACGGAACCATTTGGTGCAATTCTTTTAGCATAAAGTTTCCATCCTGTTGGTTCCTCATCAGGGAAAAAACAAACAAAATATTTACCATCAAAAGTAACAAAAATTGGATTATCACTTGGATACTGATTAATATCAATAGCAAAAGGTGAACCTACAAGAGTACCATTTTCATCAAGTAACTGTCCATAAACATCATGGTCAGAATATAGTGGATCTTTTTTAACAAAACATATTAAATATTTTCCCAATGCATAAGAAAGACTTATATCTTTTCTGGTTGGAAAATTGACTAATTGACTTGAACTTGAAATATTTCCTGTCGTGGTTATGAAATTATAAATAAGATAAATACCTGATTGACTATTAATCCCCGATACAAGAAGATATCTATTGGTATTTGAATTAAAGTGTAAACAATTTCCACTAAGCACTACAGAAAGAGTTGAATCAGAATAAAGTTGACTTAACTCAAATGTCTGAGAATTAATAAATCGGTATTTAATCCCACCATTCATAATATCACTCCACACTATAAGATAACGCATCCCATCGAAAGCAATCTGGGGTATAGCTTCATCAAACAAATTTACTGGAACAACCGTTGAACCAACTTTTATTGGGGTGCCAATTAATGAATGATCTGCCTTCGAATGGAATTGAACTACAATATCAGCACCACTTAATCCTTTTTCTCTTCTCATTACGATTGCATACTTCACATCATCTTGAGCATACCCTGTTGCAAAACAAGAATCTGGTCCTACTTCAATTGGGAATTCTGAACCCACTTGAGAATATAATTTCAAAGAAAAAAGTAAAAAGAGAACTAAAATTTGTAAAAAATTTTTTAAACAATTGAAAAACATGTCACCTCCCCGTATTAAAGTTTTTTAATTAGTTAATATTATATAACCTAAGAAACATAAACATTGAAACTAAAAAAAACAAATAAGTTTAGAACATTTTTTATAGATTTACAAAAATAAAGAGGTAAAAAAAATGCACAGACTTATTAAAGTCGATTCAAGAGAAAAAATTTTTTCAGAATATTTAGATACACCAATTGGTAAACTTCTTGAATATCACAACCTTAGACTCGAATTTGATAAATTCGATAAAGCTCAATTATTAATTGGAATGTGTATGGATAATCGAAAGCAATTAAGAATTCCTGAAAACTTTGCTTATATTATTCGAACAGGTGGAGCCAACCTTCGTTATAGCGAGTTCAAAGTTTCCTATGCAATTGCAATCGGAAAGGTAAAATATATTGCTTTAATTGGGCACAATAATTGTGGTATGGTTAATTTATTCTCTAAAAAAGATGCATTCATCAATGGTCTTATTGAAAATGCTGGATGGAGCAAAGAATGGGCTGAAGAACATTTTATGCATTTTGCACCATTGTTTGAAATAGGAAATGAAATTGATTTTCTTTTGAGTGAAGCAAAAAGATTAAGATTAAGATATCCCAAAGTTATGGTTGCTCCACTTCTTTACAAAATTGAAGACAATAATATTTATCTTATTAAAGAAGATTAAATTTTTTTACATTTCAAAAAAAATTACTCTTTTAATCAAGTAAATTAAAGTTTTGAATGCAATTTAGCCTTCATTAAGTTTACAAATAATCGAAACAAAATTACTTTAAAAGACTCTATGAGAAAAACAAAAACAACAACTCCTGTCAGATTTAATGAAGATATTGAACTTGAAAAAAATTTAAGGCCCCTATCTTTTGAAGAGTTTGTTGGTCAAAAAAAAATCGTGGATAATTTAAAGGTCTTCATTAGCGCAGCGTTAATTAGAAAAGAATCACTCGATCACGTTCTCTTAACTGGGCCACCAGGACTTGGTAAAACAACCCTTGCACATATAATTGCAAATGAGCTTGGAGTGAAAATTAAAATTACCTCAGGACCTGTTCTGGAAAAACCAGGAGATCTGGCGGGAATTCTTACTAATCTTGAGGAAAATTCAGTGCTTTTTATAGATGAAATCCATCGACTAAGTCCAGTTGTTGAGGAATACCTTTATTCTGCAATGGAAGACTTTAAGATTGATATTATGATTGACTCAGGACCAAATGCTCGAACTGTTCAAATTAAACTTCCCAAATATACATTAATTGGTGCTACAACAAGAGCAGGACTTTTAACTTCACCTCTTAGAGATCGATTTGGAATTAATTCTCGATTAGATTACTACACTGCAGAAGATTTGCATCAAATTGTTAAAAGATCAGCAAAAATTTTACAAATCGAAATAGATGATGATGCTGCGTTTGAAATTGCTCGAAGGTCCCGAGGAACACCAAGAATTGCAAATAGACTCTTAAAGAGAACGAGAGATTTCGCAGATGTAGAAAATCTAAATAAAATTAACCTTGAAATTGCTCAGAAAGCATTGAGAAATCTCGACGTAGATGAATTTGGCCTGGATGACATGGATAAAGAAATTCTTCGAACTATTGTTTTAAAATACAAAGGTGGACCAGTGGGTCTAAATACCATTGCTGTTTCTGTTAATGAAGATCCAGGTACCATTGAAGAAGTTTATGAACCATTTCTTATTCAACAAGGATTTTTAAAGAGGACACCTCGAGGAAGAGAAACTACTGAACTGGCATTGAAAGTTTTAAAAATAAATAAAGCTGATTTATTGAGTGGTGCTTTATGGGATACTGAAAAATTGTTTTAATTAAAGTCCCCGCCCCTAAAAAATCAATTTAGCTTTTATAAATACATTAAAAAATTAATTCAATTTAATTTAAGTTCGTTCTTAATTCTTTGCCAATTTTATTGGTATATTCTTTATTCTGCGGGAAAATAACTGTAAACTTTGTGCCTAGTTCTTCCTGACTTTCTACTTTAATCTCGCCTCTCATCATTTCAACGAGTCTTTTAGTAATTGAGAGTCCAAGTCCAGTCCCTTCAATTGATTTCCTTATCGCATTTGAAGATCTCCTGAACTCTTCAAAAATAAAATCTACCTCACCTTCAGGAATTCCAATACCAGTGTCTTCTACAACCAATAAAAATTTATCATTTTCAAATTTCGTTGAAACCTTAATAAATCCTTCTTCAGTGAATTTAATTGCATTTGTTAATAGGTTCGAAATAATTTGCTGCAATCTATTTCTATCAACATATAGTAATTTACTTTCTAATTCCGAATCAAGCTCTAAAATTAAATCAAGTTGTTTCTGTTTAATTTTCTCTCTAAAAAGATTAATGGTTTCTCTTACTTCTGCATTTAGATTAACCTCTGAATATTCAAGAGATATAGTCCCAGAATCAATTTTTGCAAGATCTATGATATCATTGATGAGAATTAAAAGCCTTCTACTATTTACACTAATGTAACTCAAATATTTTTTTTGTTCTTCTTCGGTTAGATTTAATGTAGAATCAAGGAGAATATCAATAAAACCAATGATTGAATTTATTGGTGTTCTTAATTCGTGTGAAAGACCTGCCAGAAAAGTCATTCTTGATTTTGAGATTTCCAGTGACTTACTGATCTCCTGTCGGAGTTGTTTATTTTGTTTCTCAACATTTTGAATTTGTTGCTGCAAATTTTTGAACTTGTTATCAGCAATTCTATTTCTTTTTCTTGTTGAATGTAAAAACAAGAAAATAACTAATGCAAATAAAACACATATTAATATGTATTCATATTTCTTATAGAGCGGCTTTTTAATTTTAATAAGGTTTGTTGAAATAGGTATTGTCCAATCAGAATAATTCGTTCTGGCACGTACAAGGAATTTAAAATTGCCTTCAGGAAGATTAATGTATTTAACCTCACGCGCAACAGTTGGAGCCGACCAATCGGAATCATAGCCATCTAATTTAAATGAAAATTCTATATTATTATTAGATGATAGTAAAACGGCATCGTAACGAAATGTTAAATTTTCTAACTCATTTAATTTTATCTCATTGAGAGGATCATATGAAATTCCATCAGCAATTATTTCAGAGATGTAAAGTCTTGGTTGAATATCTTTTATTTCCTCTTCATCAAAATGTAAAACAAAAAGTCCATTCTCAGCAGAAATAAAAATTTTTCTCTCATTTTCTTCAATTGCATTTTCATTATATCTATAAGGTAGAATATTTCTCCATTCAGAGGAGAATTTGAACTCTTTCCAATTCCAGAACTTTAAACCTTTATTTGTCATTAACCAGACATTATTAAAATCATCAAAGTAAAAAGAATATATTTCGATTCTAGAATTTAAATTTTCAGAACCATTATTTAGATAACTTTTCATTTCACCATTTTTCATCAATATAACGAACCCATTATCGGTCCCAATAAAAATATTGCTTCCCCTATCTTCACGTATCAAATTAATTTTAGAATAAATAATACCGTTTAGATCAATTTTTTCTATTCTACCTCGAACTAACTTTAAAATTTTAGCATCCTCTGTAACAAACCATATTGATTCATCTCTTGTTTGAAAAATTTTTTTATAACTAAAAGATTTTATAACGTCCTCTTCAATTAAATTCAAATTGGTATTTACTGAATAAAAATTAATTTTATCTCCATTCCTTATAAAATTTCCTACCAAGATTAAGCTATGATCTGAAGTAAATAATAAATCGTTTATAAACTCTCTTTCATCCCGCACAATAAAAATTGGTTTTAGTCTATTCATTGAAAGGACTTCAAAAACACCCCAGTTACCAACTTTAAGTATAATCTTATTCTTTTGAGCTATAATCTTAGTTATATCAAAAGATCTTTCTTTAAGTTTTTCGATATAATAATTTATTTGGGATTGAAAATTTAGTTTATAAAATTTTGAGTTTGATAAAATTGTTAACTTACCATTAGAATGACCAAAATAAAAATCAGTTCCAATCTTAGCTGATGAAATTATTTTAGATTCAGTTAACCCTTCTTTATCTGTAAAGCTTGAAACAGCCGTAAAGCTCAATCGAGTTAAACCACGATCAGTACCAATCCATAAATTTTTTTCATTGTCTGAAAATAAGATTTTCAGTGAACCTGGTATTCCTATCTCTTTATTTAAAATTTGAATATCTCCGTTAACAATATTAATCACCTTTATGAAATAACTATTCCCCAGGTATAATTTATTCCCTCCATTTGAGTATATAAAAGTATAATTTTCACGATAAGGATTATAATATTTAATGGTATGATCATAAATTTTCTCATTTTCAAATTTTAATAAGCGATTGTCTGCCAGAATCCATATTGCAGGAATTTTTTCATTTACTCTTGAGCGGATATCGAACGCAACAGAAAAATTTTTATACTTTGAAAAATCTTGAGTTGGAAATGAATATATTACTTTTCTGTTTTTTAAAAATTGAAGTCCCCTGTCAGTAATTATAAATAAGTATTCACCTTTACTCTTTGCTACCAAAATTCTGTTTGAATTTAAGCCTTCATCAACACCAAATGAAAACCATAAATTATCAAAATAAGCAAGTCCCTTATTCGCAGTTGTAGCCCAGATGATTTGTTTGCTTTCTTCACTCACAAGCTGAATATCGTTGAAAAAAATCCCCTTCGATTGCAAAGGAGAGACTAATTCTCTTAACCCATTGTTATCCATCAAAAATATTCTGCCATCATCGCTTAAAAAATATTTGTTATTATTCTCATCTATTAGAATTTTAGTATAACTTAAAAGGTACGAATTAAACGGGTTATCTTTATGTTGAAATTTAGTGCTAAAATTTTTCCAGTGACTCCCATTGAAAACCGAAATCGAACTACTGGTTATAACCCAAAGTTGCCCGTATACATCTTGATTTATATCAATTATTCTATTATCAATTAATCCATCATTTGTGGTAAAAGATCTTACCGAATTAATTTGAAAAGAAAGGATGGGTATAATTAAGACTAAGATGTGGAGTTTTTTTAGTTGCGAAAATTTAGCAATAGATTTTTTAAAATTAATTTTCATTTAATTTAGTTCACATATATTAATCCATAATTATTATACTCTCCCGATCCCAGAATATTTTCGGATATACATTCAAAATATTTAGAAATCAAAACTAAGAATATTCAAAAATTCTCTTATCAAAAATTAATTCCTCGCAAAGTTTTTTACCACGATCATCAATTTTGTTAAGAGGCATGATTTTACTCGCATGAACTATTGCCAGATCAAGTCCAGCCTGCACTGCATAATATAGAAAGACTGAATTAAGAGCATGCCTTGCTTTAGGATTCAAACCAAATGATACATTACTAATTCCAAGAATCGTAAAGGAATTTGGAATTTCTTTTTTAATCAATTTTATTGCTTCAAGGGTTTCAATTGCACTTTTACGAAATTCCTCATCTCCACTGCCAAGAGTGAATGTTAATGGATCAAAAATTAAATCAGATTCCCTTAGACCGAATCTTTTTACTGCTATATCTCTTATTCTTTTGGCAATAGCCAGTTTTTTTTCAGCAGTTTTTGCCATTCCTTCTTCATCAATTGTTAAGCATATAACCGCTGCACCAAACTTTTTCGCAAGTGGTAAAACCTTTGAAGTTCTTTCTTCTCCATCTTCCAAATTAATTGAATTAATTACACATCTACCAGCATAATTTTCCAGAGCAGCTTCGATTACTTCATATTCTGTGGAATCGATCATAATAGGAAGTACAACTTGAGTATTTAATCTTTTAACAAATTCAATCATATCTTTTTTTTCATCTCGTCCAACATAAGCAACACAAACATCAATCATATGTGCGCCCTCTTTAATTTGATCTTTTGCAACTTGAAGCATTCCCTCATAATCATCTTTCAATAAATAATCACGAAATTGTTTAGAACCGTTTGCATTACATCTTTCACCAACTAAAACAGGCGCTGGATCAACTCTTAGAGATTGACTGATAAAATTACTGGATACAGAAGGTTGGTAACTCCAATTTCTTTCTGCTGGTTTAAGATTTGACAAATTTTCGACTAATTTTTTTATATGTTCTTTTGTGGTCCCACAACAGCCACCAACAATATTTACACCTAAATCTTTCACAAAATGACTCAACCAGTGAACAAGTTCATCAGGATTCAAATGATAGCAAGCTTTACCATTAACATTTTCTGGAATTCCTGCATTGGGCATCACAAAAATAGGTTTAGGCGAATTTTGACAAAGGTAACGAACATTTTCGCTCATCTCTTTTGGACCAGTGGCACAGTTCATACCTATAACATCAATTATTTCATAAGGTTCTAAAGTTGTTAAAGCTGCAGAAATATCAGTTCCCATTAACATTGTTCCTGTTGTTTCAATTGTAATTGAAACAATAATTGGTAGTTTAGTTTTTTTCTCATCAAAAACTTTCATAGCAGCAGAGAGAGCAGCTTTAATTTGAAGCATATCCTGACATGTTTCGATACATAATATATCAGCGCCACCATCAACTAGCCCAGATATTTGAGGATAATATGATTTTTCGAGTTCTTTAAATGATATGTGTCCTAATGAAGGTAATTTTGTCCCTGGACCAATCGAACCAGCAACAAATCTTGGTTTTTCATTCGATGAAAAATCTAAAGCCAGTTCTTTTGCGAGTTTTGCTGCCTTGTAGCTGATCTCATATGCTAAATTTTGTAAATTATATTCTGATAACACAACTTCATTTGAACCAAATGTGTTCGTTTCAATTATATCAGCTCCAGCCTCAAGAAAATCCAGATGTACTTTCTTTACTGCGTCAGGTTTTGAAATGATTAAATATTCATTGCAACCTTCATATTCCTTTCCACCAAAATCATTAAAGCTAAGATTTTGAGCTTGAAGATTTGTACCCATAGCTCCGTCAAATATTAATACCTTTTCCTTCAGCAGTTGATTAAATGTTTTCATTTTTTTCTACTGATTATTTTATTTAAACCTGAATTAATTCATACGAATATTTTTAAACATCTAAAAATAACATAATAAAATTTTATTTAAACATAAAAGATCTTTTGAAAGCTCTTACAAAAAAAATTCATAGTTCATGAATATTTTTCATATTCATTAAAATTATTTCATTAAATCACTTAATTAATCGCTTTAAATCATATATTGTTTTGGTATGAATCTAGCAAATATTATTAAACAATTAAACTTATATGCTAGAAAAGTATCTAAGCTAAAAAATGATTGAAATAAAAAGAAAACTTTTGCTAATAAACATACTTTTCTTCCTGATTCTTTTTGAAATTTTATTCTCAATTGTTTCAAAAGAATACAATATAATAACCTTAAGTCGTTATAGCATAATCAAACAAGATGAATTTACTTTAATAGATTCTAATACTGAATTTAATTTTCCCAAGAAGTATAATGAATATTTTAAATCGATGATAAATAAAGATTTTGGGATTTCTCAGGTTCCAGAACATACAATTGAGACTGCTGCTTTCATAAGGGAAAAACTTTTGAATCAAGGACTGAAAAAAAATGGAGAGTACTTGTTCTCAAGATATCCAGACAAATTATACTATCACTTAAAATCAAACAAACCATTACTTTGTGGGGAAATTGCAAGATTATATGGATATATTTTACATTTATATGATTTCAAAGTAAGATATATAACTATTGCAAGATCTATTTTTGATTCATTTGATAGACACTCTACAATAGAAATATGGGATGAAAAAAGAGGGAAATGGATAATTTCAGATGCCACATTTAATATCTCATTTAAAATCGATACAATTTATCTATCATCAGATGAATTATATGATTTAATTCACTCAGGTAAGACTAATTTGATTACTGTCATTCATGAAAATAAGACAAAATATGAAACACCTATTGAGGAGTATTATATATCCTACTACTCTCTTTTCAATAATATTTATTTCATCAAAAACATTGAAACATTCAGACTTAGTGAGTTACCTCCTCTTAGATGGTTTGACGATAATTATAAAATTTATCTTGTCCAATCATTCATTTTTCCTATAAGGGGAAGTAGTATTAAAATTCAAAATACCATTATGTTTTTTATTCTTTTCTTGATACCAGTACTAATCATTCTGATAATTCTTTATTTCATTTATGATAAGCTTAAAATAAGATTTTATTTTACTTTAATCAGTTTTTCAAAAACACCTTCATTGGCAAGAATTATAAAACACCTAAAAAATTAAAACACTCCTTATTTTTGAATTTATTTAATCCAGCAATATTTTCTATTTTTGAAACTGGAGAGAGAAAATTATGTTCGAAAACTTAGAAAACATCGTTAAAAGATTTGAAGAAATAAATCAGCAATTAATGAATCCTGAAGTGGTCTCAGATCAACAAAAGTTAATCAAGCTTACAAAAGAAAGAAGCGAACTGGAAGAAATAGTTAATACATATAAAAAATACAAAGAAGTGAAAAAAAATATTGAAGGCAACAAAGAAATTATTTACTCCAAACTTGACCCTGAATTAGCTGAACTTGCTAAAATTGAGCTTGAAGAACTTGAACCTAAACTAGAAAAGCTGGAAGAAGAATTAAAGATGTTGCTTCTTCCAAAAGATCCAAATGATCAAAAAAATTGTATTGTAGAAATTCGTGCTGGTACTGGTGGTGAAGAAGCTGCCCTTTTTGCAGCTGATTTGTTTAGAATGTATTCAAGATATGCTGAAAACAAAGGTTGGAAAATTGATCTGATTGATTTAAACGACACAGGCATAGGTGGATTGAAAGAAGTAATTTTTATGATTCAAGGAAACGGTGCATATGGAAATATGAAATATGAAAGTGGAGTTCATCGTGTCCAACGTGTACCAAAAACTGAATCGAGTGGAAGAATACATACTTCAGCAGCATCTGTTGTTGTTCTTCCTGAAGCTGAAGAAATTGAGGTAGAAATAAATCCCAACGATTTAAGAATCGATATTTATAGAAGTGGCGGTGCAGGTGGTCAAAATGTGAACAAAGTAGAAACTGCTGTACGAATCACACATATTCCAACTGGTATTGTCGTGCAATGTCAAGATGAAAGGTCACAAATTCAAAATAGAATAAAAGCAATGAAAGTTTTGAGAGCTCGACTTTATGATTTACAAATGGAAGAACAAAACAAAGAATTAATTGAGCAAAGAAGATCGATGGTAAGGAAAGGCGATAGAAGCGATAAAATCAGAACTTACAACTTCCCTCAAAATAGAGTAACAGATCATAGAATTGGATTAACCCTATATAACCTTCAAGAAATTCTTGATGGTAATCTTGATGAATTAATTGAACAATTAAAACTTGCTGATAGAAGTGAAAAATTAAAACAAAGCTTTCAGAACTCTTAAAATTCATTAATATATAGGAGAATAACAATGACAATTGATTCAGAATTAAAAGAGCAATTATTATTCGTTCAGAAAAATGAAATAACTGAGTTTTATGTCTATAGCTATCTTTCGAGAATAGTAAAAGATAAAAATAATTCTGAAGTCTTAAGTAAAATAGCACACGATGAATTAGCACATTATAATTACTGGAAAAAATTAACAAATACAGAGGTCAAGCCAAATAGATTCAAAGTTTATTTCTACAACTTTATGGCTCGCTTATTTGGTATAACATTCAGTATAAAACTAATGGAAAAAGGTGAGCAGAAAGCAGAAAGATTTTATTCTTCTATTGTTGATAAACTACCAGAAGCAGAAAAAATTCTTGCAGAAGAGAATTCACATGAAAATGCATTGATTGATATGTTAGATGAGGAAAAACTAAAATATGCAGGTTCAATTGTACTTGGTTTAAATGATGCATTAATTGAATTAACTGGAGCACTTGCGGGCTTGACTTTTGCAATACAAAAAACGCAAATAATCGCATTAGCAGGATTAATAACAGGAATTGCGGCGTCTTTTTCAATGGCAGCATCAAATTACCTTTCAGAAAAAGCCGAGGGGGAAAACAAAAACTATCTTAAATCTGCTTTTTATACAGGTGGGGCTTATATCATTACTGTTATTTTGCTTGTTCTTCCTTACCTTTTATTATCCAATCCTTTTATTGCTTTACCAATCACTATAGGTATTGCAATTTTCATAATCTTCATTTTCAATTACTATATATCTGTTGCCAAGGATTTATCATTTAAACATAGATTTCTTGAAATGGTAGTATTAAATCTTGTTGTAACTGCAATTACTTTTGGAATAGGAATTTTAGTTAGAGAAGGTTTAGGAATTGAAGTATAAAACTATGAAATAATATAAACTCATAAAGTAAAAGTTCATTCATAACATTAGAAATCCATCCATACTTTAGATTCAATGTAATCTCGAAATAATTTAATTACGAGCTTTGTTTTATCTCCAATTATACCTTTATTAAAAAGATGCTCATCAATTGAAATTACAGGCATCACTTCTTTATCTGTAGAAGTAATAAATGATTCATCAAAGTCATAAATTTCATGGTAATAAATATCTCTTTCATCAACATCAAAATATTTCGAAGCCAGGTTTAAAACTATTTTTCTTGTTATTCCTGGCAACACTTCATCTTTAGGGGTTATTAATTTTTTCCCTTTGATGAAAAAGATATTACTTGATGTACATTCAGTTATTTTGGAATTATGTATGTAAAGAACCTCGAAAAATCCTTTTGGAATAAAATCATTTAGATATTTAATTGCCAGTGTGTAATTTATGGTTTTAGCAAGTGGTGTTTCTCGATAATCGTGAACAGATTTTATTTTTATTCCTTTTTCGTAAAATTTGATATCTAATTCATTTCTTGGTTCGCACGTAATGATTAATCTCGGCTCTCCTTTTTTCTTGCCATCAGGACTGTCCCCCCCTGTAACTATGATCCTCACACTCGATTCAGGAAATTTATTAATGCGAATCAATTCAATCACAATATCTTTAATTTCCAATTTATTCTTTGGTATTTTTAGACCAATAAACTCAGCGGATTTGAATAATCGTTCAATATGGTCAATTAGATGAAAAGGCTTGCCGAAGTAAGTTTTTAAGTAATCGAATACTGCATAAGCTCTAAGCAAACCAATATCATTAACTGGAATTACTGCTTTATCTTTTTCTACAAAATCGTTATTAATGAAATAAATAGTTTGTTTCATAATAATAAAATAGAAAGATGAATAATCTACTCCAAGTTCTATAATGAAATCTGTTTTAATAAATTATAAAGATAATCTATATAGTTTCTGAAATTTTGTTTTGAATTTCTATAATTTAAGAAGTGTCCTGTGAATTTTCTACCTTAAAAAAATATTTATTTAAGTACCTCTATTCCAGTATAATGAATAAAACATGTAACCCCAAAAAATTAAAAAAATAATCATCAATTCATTGAAATATGCTTAGAGTTTTGCAAGTTTAAAATCTTGATCCATCTGTAAAATTTCCAAAATTATATTTCATAAATAGAGTTTTAGTCTTAATCAAGAAAAAAAGAATTAAAATTTTATATCAAATTATCGAAACAATTTTAATTTTATATTATTCATCAATTCACTTCAATGTGAAATTTAAGATTTAATATGTTAAGTCATTAAAGCCCAATAAGTAAATTAATTAATCTAATTATAAGATTCTAAAGTTTAATTAAATCTATACCAAAAGTCAGCGTGAAAATTTTTTAATTACGAATTATTAATTATCAATATTTTCTCTTCTTCTGATAACGGTAATAATTTAAATAAACTATATTTGGTTGGTTTACATAAAAACAATAAAAATAGTAAAGCAAAACTTATAAATAAAAATGACCATATTTTTGTAAAAATGAAAAATAACACAGTAATAACAAGAGTGAATTCTAAAATACTCATTCGGTAAATCACTGCAGCCTGATAACTTTGTAATTTTATAATTATTTGATCATTATCGTTAATTCTTCTGATAGCTCTTCTGTATATAAATTGAGATAAAAATGTCGAAACAATTACGAAGATCCCAAGAATAAGTTGCTTTTCAAAAGACAGTTCTGTTCTAATATTAATATCAAATCCCCATAAATAAAATGAGATGAGGCATAAGATAATGCCGCTACCGACAAAACTAAAATAAATAAGATTCATTGTCTTAAAAAAGAATTTTACTGAAAATACTCTAGTCTTTTCACCCATATTTTTACAAAATAAATGATAATAAACATAAAAATGAATTTTATTAATGTCAATTGATTTTAATTAAAATTTTTGTAGTATTTTGCTTACAAGATTAGATGGACTGTTTTATAAGAATCATTTATCCTCGAATGGTTATTTTTGAAAAAAAATGGTTTTAAAATGGAAATTTTTCTTAGCGCAATAATGATTATGTGCATGAGGATTGTAGATGTTACCATAAGCACAATTCGAACACTTATGGTAGTACAGGGCAGAAAATATTACGCAGGGATTTTAGGTTTTATTGAAGTTACAGTTTGGATTTTCGCAATAAGACATATAATGCTTCACATAGATAATTTATGGAATATACTTGGTTACTCAACAGGATTTGGTTTGGGTAATATCATCGGAATAACACTTGAACAAAAATTCGGATTGGGATTTATCCAGATTTATATTGTATCGTTACATTTTGCTGATGAGATTGCTGACGAGTTGAGAAAAAAGAAATTCGGAGTTACAATACTTCCAGGAGAAGGTGGAACAGGTGGTCAAGCAATAATTGTCTCAATAATTGCTCGAAAAAGGCAAAAAGAGTTTTTAGAAATTGTTGAGAAAATTGATCCAAAGGCTTTTATTACTATACAACCTTCAACTCCATATAGAGGTTATATCCAAACGAGACCATAATTCAACGCATTTCTTTAATAACTTCCGTAATACCAACCCTAATCATCATAACAGCAATTGCTGCAAGGAATAAGGATGCAACTTTAGCAAACGCTTTTGAACCTGACTCTCCAATTAAATCAACTAACTTCTCTGCATAATAAAGAACAACAAAAACAATAACTAAATTTATAAATACTGATAGCATAGTAGGAATAATACCATTATTGTTAAGAATTACGAGAATTGTCGTTAATGCTGCGGGACCCATAATTAATGGTATTCCTAACGGAACAATTCCAATCGTACCTTTAGGTTTTCGTGTCTCATCACTGGCAAAAACAAGATCATTAATTGAAAGAATCAAAAGAACCAATCCACCACCAATTCGAAAATCGTTTAACGTTATTCCCATAAAATCAAGAATTACTTTTCCAGTAGCAATAAAAACAATTGCAAGAATGAAAGCGGTTATCACTGCCTGTACAACCAATTTTCTTCTTTCTTTCTTCTCAAATTGTTCAGTTAATGCCAGGTAGATTGGAGCTGTTCCAATAATATCAATTGCAACAAATAGAGGTATAAAGCTCAATAAAAAATCATTAAGATTCATATAAAACTACTCATGACTTTTTTTTCAATGTCAATTCTTATTAACTAAAACCTGGTTCTCACTAACAATCTGAGCTGTATCAAGAGCTATCACTAATTCTTCATTGGTGGGAATTACAAATACTTTCACTTTTGAGTTATCTTTTGAAATAATTCTCTCCCCATTTGTTAGATTATTTTTCCCTTCATCAAGCTCAATTCCTAAGAACTCAAGATTTGAAATAACTTCCTTTCTCACCTCTGAACTATTTTCACCAATACCACCTGTAAACACTATAGCATCAAGTCCACCAAGAGCTGCTGTATAAGCTCCTATATATTTTTTAATTTTATAGCAAAAAACTTCAAATGCAAATTTTGCCCTTTCATTTCCCTCATTCATTGCTTTGATAATTTCTCTCATATCATTTGACACACCAGAAATCCCCATTAAACCACTATGTTTATTTAACATAGTATTTACTTCTGCAAGAGTTAACTCTTCTTTGCCCATAACATGTAACGGAATAGAAGGATCTAAATCACCACATCTTGTTCCCATTAATAATCCTTCAAGTGGTGTAAATCCCATAGATGTATCGATAGAAATTCCACCATCAATTGCTGCAACACTGCATCCATTCCCAAGATGACATGTTATGATTTTTAATTTTTCATATGGTTGATTCATTAATTGAGCAGCTCTTTTTGATACAAAAAGATGTGAGGTCCCGTGAAAACCATATCTTCTGATTTTGTATTTTTTGTATAATATGTATGGTATTCCATAAAGATAAGCTTTTGGTGGCATCTTTTGATGGAAAGCCGTATCAAAAACTCCAACTTGAGGAATACCGGGTAAATGTTTCTGGCATGCTATAATACCTTTAATATTTGGTGGATTATGAAGTGGCGCTAATTCAATGTTATTACGTAAAGTTTGAATAACTGCATCTGTGATTAAAACGCTGCCAGAAAAATCCTCCCCACCATGTACTACTCTATGACCTACAGCTTCAATTTCACTTCTATCTTTTATAACACCATGATTTTTACTCAATAGAACAGCTATGACATATTCAATTGCAATATCGTGATCTAAAATTTCACCGGTAATTTTAATTGTATCCCCATCATATCTTTGATGAGTAAGAATAGCCCCAGAGGAACCAATTCTCTCAATTAATCCTTTAGCCAGAACTTTTTTATCATCAGTTGAAATAAATTGATATTTAACTGAAGAACTGCCACAATTTAAAACTAAAACTTTCATGAATTTTTCCTCTGATTTTAAGTTATTTTTCTACCATGTTCATCATATTTAAAGAAACCTTCTCCTGATTTTTTACCAAGCTTTCCTTCACGCACATATTTTCTAAGTAATGGACATGGACGATAGCGAGGTTCGCCCAATTCATGCCAGAGAGATTCCATCCAAGCCAGAATTTCATCGAGTCCCATCGTATCTGCAAGTTCAAGGGGACCAATGGGAAGATTATAACCAAGCTTGGTTGCTGTATCTATACCTTCTGCTGTTGCTAATCCTTCCATTAAAATATGCATGGCTTCATTAAGAAAAGGCACGATTACACGAGTTGTAATAAAACCAGGATATTCAAAGACTTCAACAGGGGTTTTACCCAATTTCTTCGCAAATGACTTAGCAATATTAGCAGTTTCATCCGAAGTTTCAATTCCACGAACAATTTCAACAACAGGTACTTTGGGGACAGGATTCAGGAAATGCATTCCAATTGTTTTATGTCCTCGTGATGTTCCGTCAGCAATTTTTGAAAGACTGAGTGTGGAGGTGTTCGAAACAAAAATTGTTTCAGGAGGACAAATTTCATCTAATTTTCTAAATATTTCTTGTTTAAGTTTTAGATCTTCATCTACAGCTTCAATTATTATATCACATTCGCTAACTTCATTGATATCTGTTGTCCATCGTATTCTCTGAATAATTGCCTTTTTCTCACTGATGGTCATACCCCAGCGCCTAATCTCTTGATCCATACTTTCGCTCAATCTTTTTTTACTCTTTTCTGCGCTGATTTCATCTTTTTCAACAATTATTACATCCAATCCTGCTTGTGAGGCAGCTTGTGCTATACCTGAGCCCATAATGCCACCACCAATAATGCCAACTGTCTCGATTCTTTCAGATTCGACCTGAGGAAGTGGCATTTCATCTATCAAATCCTGAAGCTTTAATTTTTTTTCTTCATTGCTCATATCCGGTTATTCTCTTCAATTTGTTTGCGATTGTTGATTGACGAAGTTTTTCAAATTCATTTTTTGATAATTTTAAACTAATATTTACAGCTTTATTTTCAATAAAAATATTTGCTTTTGCTAATTCTCGAGCAAATGGGTCATTGGGTTCTGTCAATGCGAGAACAGAAATCAGTCCATCCAAAACACCCCTCAAAAGATTAGCTCTATAAGTATCAATGCATTCCCAGTGAGAATTTAAGCTTAAATCTTTATCGATTCTCAATGAGAAATTGATGAATTGAATTGTTCGAAATAAATTTTCAAGTTTCTGAGCATCATAATTCCCATTTTCTAAAAGGTGAATAAAAAATGAATTATTTTTCGTAACAAACCAGAATTGTTCTTTATATTGAATTGAATTAATTATTCTTCTAAATAGAGGGTTTTTTATAAAACTGGATTCAAAGTCATTGTGAATTACTTTTTCAAGTTTTTTCTCATCATTTGTAATAAAAAGAATTTTTTCATCTATAAAGTAGAATTTAAAGTCGCTCTCTTTTAATTTATTATGTTTTAGATTCTTTGTATTGTTAAGAGTAATTATATAAGTATTAATGTCGTTCCATTGACTCGCTATTATGATTTCATCGATATCATTATTAAAATCGATCCCAAGAGAATCAAAGATATTTTTGCTTTCTGAAGTTTGAACATTTAAATCTTCAGTAAAAAAATTTTGCCATGATTTTGTTTTCTTTAAGTTTTTAAAATTAAGATAAATGATATTAACAGGATTTTCCGGAATTAACTTAAGTTTCTTAAGAACTGTAGGTTCAATTGGTTCAGAAACTTCTTTTATACAGGAAGTAAAACAAAAAGTAAGGCTAAAAATTAAAATTAAATGAATTATTGTATTAAATCTGGACATTAAAATATTAAACCCATTATATGAAAAGTTCATTATTTTGCGAAAAACTATTTCAAAATTACTTAAATATTTAAAAGCATTCAATTAAGAATTTATGAATAGTCTTCAGTTTAAAAATATTAACAAAATACTTATTATACGTAAACATAATCAAATTGGTGATTTAATTGTTTCAATCCCTATGTTTTATGCTTTAAAGAAACATTTTCCGGGTTCTCAAATTACTCTTCTTGCGTCAAAAACAAACTATGAAATTCCATTCAAAGAAATAAATCCTTACATTGATAATGTAATTTCATTTGACAGATCTTCACTAAAAAAACAAATTAAACTTATCAAAACATTAAGAAAAATTAAATTTGATCTTGCAATCATTCCATCAACAATTCGATTTTCTACTACCTCAATATTAATTAGCTATCTTTCAAATATTAAATATCGAGTTGGTGTTGAAAGTATCGATAATCTTAAAAATAAATTCAGCTTTTTGTTAAATATTAAAAGAAATTTTTATTGGAAAACTAATAAGGTTCATCAAACCTTTAGAAATCTTGAGGTGATAAAACAAATTGGGTGTGAAATTACCATCAAAGAAATTTTCGAATCTTTTCCAAGATTAAATGAAAATGAAAAAAATGAAACTCAAAATATTTTCAACGAAAATCATAAATCTCAAAATATTTTAATTGGAGTTCATCCAGGGGCGGGTAAGCTTCAAAACATCTGGAAAACGGAAAATTTTTTAAGTGTTATTAAGTATTTGTATAAAAAATATAATTCGAGTTTTATCATAACTTCTGGACCGAACGATGAAAATGTTACTAAACATTTAGTTTTATCGCTAAATGACTTAAAAATTCCTTTCTATCACGCAAAGAATTTGCCTTTTAAAAAATTATTAGCTCTAATTAACTATTGTGATTTATTTATCTCAAATGATACCGGAGTTATGCATATTGCTGGACTAACTGATACAATTTTAATTGCACTTGGGAATAGGGAACTTAAATATGAGTGGGCTCCTCTATGGAAAAATAAATTTTACTTGTGTTCTCCAACAAATAATATTAATGATATAGAAGTAAAAACAGTAATCGACTTCTGTGATAAAATGATAAATGTTATAATGTATAAGAAAAAATTAGCTTGAACAAAAAAATTACAGCAATTACAAACAAGATTGTTAAAATAATATAACGCACCAACTTAACTTTAAATTCCCTGTTAGGATTTAATCTAATTTTTTCTTCCATTACTATTTAAAGCCTCCTTTTTTTGTAAAATCGTATTTTTTTATAACTTTCTCAATCGTTATGATTTTACATTCATTTAAATTTTCTTGCAATTACTAAAGGTTGTTTGATTTTCTCAACTACACCATTTTGCTGATTTATAGCTTCAAGCAGTACAATGTAAATTCCAATTCTAAGAGGTTGCTTATTATCATCAAGCCCATCAAAGATAATTGAACCAGAAGAAGCAGAGGGCTCATTGTCCGCTAATGTTCTAACGAGTCTTCCCACACTATCGAATATTCTGATCCTTATCTGGGATGTCTCAATAGGTAATTGATACGAGATGATGGTAAAATCTTCAAAGCCATCATTATCAGGTGAGAACGGATTGGGAGAAATCTCAATTTTTGATGAGGTAGAAACTTTTTTAGTATAAACAGAATTTTGAATTAATGGGGTTCCGCCTGCTGGATTTACCGAAGTTGTCCAGTTTCTGCTGTCATTTGAATTAAGAGATGGATTTATCCTTTCGAGTGATCTGCCTTTCGAATTATCGATTTCTGGATTATGCCATTTTGTTTGATAAGCTACACTATCAATATTATTTTCAAAAATATCTTGCAGAACTAATATGTCGCCAGTATTAGATAAAGATAAATCTGGGGCATTAAAAATTTTTAAATTATTTGAAAAATAAGATTCATGAAGATAAGGAAAGAGAGACAAAATTGATGAATCTGAAGAAATAACAAAATATTCACCTGCTTTAAGATATTTTGTTCTTGAGCTTAACAAAAATGATTTACCACCACCTTCGACTATTTTCCATCCTGCCAGATTAATTGAATCTAGAGAGTTATTATAAATTTCAATGTATTCAGCAAATCCTGTTAACGGTTCATACATAATTTCATTAATTACAATAGATGATGGATTTGCTGGTTGAATATTCATCACAGAATTAAAATTTCCGGGTGTTCCTCCACTATCTGAGACAGAAGCTGCCCAATTACTTTTTAAGTTTGTTTCTCTATCATAACTTATTCTTTCAATTGAACGCTTACTAATTCCCCAATGAGAAAAATAAAAAAGTGAATCAATCATTAACCCTCTTTCATCATAAATTACAACACCATCTTTATCATTGTTTAATGTGGGTATTGGAACTACCAATAAAGGAGATGAAATGGTATCATAAAAATTTCTAATTGATAAATTCGAAGCTAAAACAAGGAGTGATTTTGGTTCAATGTAAAAATCATTATTTGTGATCGTTGTAATTGTAGGAGTTGCAAGAACATCAGAAATTTTCCATCCTTTAAGATTTACTTTTGAGTCAGATTTATTGTAGATTTCTACCCATTCAGGTTCACCTGTTCTTGGATCATACATTACTTCACTAATTAAAACCGTACCCGGTGAAACTCCAGGTTTAATCAACAATGAAATTGTATCATTAACATGATTTTCATCAAGAGTAAAGTTTAATTCAGATAAAATCTTTACCTCAGAGCTCAAACCCTTAATCAATGAATCAGATATTATAAATAATGAATCTCCAGATTTTAGATAATTAATTGTATTTGAAGTGACAAATAAATCATAAATCCCATCATTATTAAAATCATATTTAAATGTAACAATGAAATTCGAAGCATCTCGAATCCCGAAATTTTTTACCCAAACACCAACTTGAACTGTGTCATTCAATACAGGAAATAAGGGAGTTGTTTTAAATCTAACCAACCCAATATCATATTCTTTCGGGGAGACACTATTACGCCCGCCAGGAGTTCCATTTAATATTAAAGAATTTGCCCAATTTGAAGGCGAATTGTCTCCTATTAAAATTATTTTTTCATCAGAATATCCCGATGAATTGTTCGCTGAATATGTATATGACCATATTGTATCATTAGTTGCATTGATGAGATGAATATCTCTATCTGTTCCATTTGCCATTCCCGATGTACCAAAAGCATTATCACTTATTTTTAATATCAACGCTGAGGATGGAACTGAATAACCACCAGAATAATCATTCTCAAAAATTACAGCAAATTGACGAGGAAGAATTTTTGTTCCCTGCCCAGCATCTACTATTTGATCAGCCACCGAAGTATAATATTTAATTTTCCAACCCAAAATATCAATTGTATCAGTGTAGCTCGTATTAAATAATTCAATAAATTCTCCATTCGGAATAGAAGATGAATTATAAAACATTACTTCAGAAAAAATTATAGAAGTATCTTTATTCTGAGAATAAAGTTTAAGCATAAATATTGTAATCCAAAATAAAATTCGTTTCATAATAGATAAGTTAAATATTTTTCAGAATTAAATAAACCATGTAATCAAAATTTTTTTTATAACTTATTTCAAAATACACAACAAAATTTTAAGACTCCTGGGTTTTAATCCTTAACAACAATAAGAAACATTTCTCGGGTATTTAATTTTGAAATTTTTTAATTATAAACGATATAATTCAAAGTGAAATGAATTAAAAAATATGAAATCAAGAAATAAAGGATTTCAGTTTTAATGTTAAAAACTATTATTCATGGATGAAACAATTTAAAACTTTTTTTATCCTGAAAATTAAAAAAATAAATTCTCAAATGAATTTATTTTCACACAAACCTTGTTTAAATTATTAACAAAAATCACAAGAATTATGGCAGAAAAAGAAAGAAAGGTTGTCTACGATCCATTACAGGAATTAATTGCCTATTATTCATCTAAACCTGAAGAGGACAAAGAGAAATCAAATAAAAAGGATCTTTCAGTTGAGGAGAGATTAAAAAATAGAATTATAGATGGAGAAAAAATTGGATTAAAGGAAGATCTCGATGAAGCTCTTAAAAAATATTCAGCTTTAGACATTATTAATAAAATACTTCTGGAAGGGATGAAAATTGTAGGTGAACTTTTCGGAAGCGGACAGATGCAACTTCCATTTGTTTTGCAAAGTGCCGAAGTCATGAAATCAGCTGTTGGTTATCTTGAAAAATTTATGGAAAAGAAACAGGGAGAATCTAAAGGTAAAATTGTTCTTGCAACTGTTAAAGGAGACGTGCATGACATAGGGAAGAATTTAGTTGATATAATTCTAACAAATAATGGTTATACTGTTTATAATCTTGGAATAAAATGTCCGGTTGAAAAAATGATCGAAGAATTTGAAAAACAAAATGCCGATGCAATTGGCATGAGTGGTTTACTTGTAAAATCAACATTAATAATGAAAGAAAACCTCGAAGTCTTAAATGAACAAGGACTCCATATTCCTGTAGTTTTAGGTGGCGCAGCTCTTACAAGAAGATATGTTGAACAAGATCTGAAAAAAATTTATAAGGGATATGTTGAATATGCCGAAGATGCTTTCGATGGATTAAAATTCATGGAAAAAATTAAGTCACATAACTTAGAAGAACTTATAAAACAGGATAAAAAACTTGAGAGTGATATTACTGATGATGATATACTTGATACACTCGTTGGTAGTGATGCAAAACTTGCATTCTTTGATGAAGAAAAAGCTTTTCAAAAATCAAGTGTATCCATACTTGATGAAGTCCCTCAACCTCCATTCTGGGGTGTAAAAATTGTTGAAGATATTCCACTTGATGAAGTCTTTAAATATATTAATGAAGTAGCTCTCTTCAGAGGTCAATGGCAATTCAGAAAAAGAAAAATATCTGATGAAGAATACAATAAACTTGTGGAAGAAAAAATCTTACCTATTTATGAAAAACTAAAGAGAACAGTAAAAGAAAATAATTTACTCAAACCAAAAGTCGTTTATGGATATTTCCCAGCACAATCTGACAAAAATGATTTAATAATTTATAAACCTGAAAATTTGGATAATGAAAAAATATATGACATCTGGGATTTAGATTTATCCAAAGTTCAATTAGAAGAATTTGTGCGTTTTTCTTTTCCAAGACAAGTTGATAAAAAGAATTTATGTATTTCAGATTTTGTTTTGCCCGTGGAAAGTGGAAAATTTGATGTTGTTGCTTTTCATGTTGTAACAGTTGGAAATGAAGCAACTGAATATTCTAAATATCTTTACTCAAATAATCAGTATTCTGAATATTTATTCTTTCATGGACTTTCAGTAGAAACCGCCGAAGCACTTGCAGAATACTGGCACAAAAAAATCCGTGAAGAACTAAAAATTGATTATGCAGATGCAAAGGATATTAAAAAACTTTTTCAACAGGGTTATCGTGGATCAAGATACTCTTTTGGTTATCCTGCTTGCCCTAACCTTGAAGATCAGACAAAACTATTTAAACTTTTAAGACCTGAGAGAATTGGAGTTACACTGACAGATGGTTTTCAAATGGTACCTGAACAGAGTACTTCAGCAATTATTATTCATCATCCAGAAGCAAAATATTTCACCATTTAAATATGAACCATAGATTAGTATATCAAATTGATATTCGGGAATTCATTCGAAGAATAAACATAACGAATAAAAATAAACCAACATTTTTCGATATCCCAAACAACTTTTTCGAAAATCTCAGAAATTTAGGAATTGAATTTCTCTGGATCTTAGGAATTTATGAACCGAGCAAAGTAAGTAGAGAAATTTCTATCTCAATGAAAGAATTACATACAAGATATTTCGAATCATTACCAGATTGGCAAGTGGAAGATGTTATTGGTTCACCTTATGCAATTACCAACTACAAAATTTCAAAAGAATTCGGTGGAGAAGAATCTTATAAGAAACTTAGAAAATTATTACTTGAAAAATTTGATCTAAAAATTATTCTGGATTTTGTGCCAAATCATTTTGCAATTGATAGTCCAGTAGTTAAAAAACATCCTGAATTCTTTATTAAAGCATCAGAAAACTTAAGCAAGTCTAAAACAAACGAATTTATCTCATTAAAAATAAAAGGCAAGGAATATTTATTAGCTCATGGGAAAGAACCTTACTCCCCAGTCTGGAAAGATACTTTACAACTCGACTATCGCTCAAAAAAAGTTCGTGATTTTATGATAAAAGAACTACTCAAGTTATCGGAAAAATGTGATGGGCTTCGATGTGATATGTCAATGCTTTTATTGTCAGATATATTTTATGAAAATTGGAAAGATTATCCATTACCCGATGATTATGTTCCATTAGCAAAAGAATTCTGGTTTGAAGCAATCAAAAAATTGAAACATAAAAATCCTGATTTTACTTTAATTGCTGAAGTTTACTGGGATAGAGAAAATGATTTGCTCGATTTAGGATTTGATTATGTTTATGAAAAAAAACTTTATAATATGATTCTTGAAAATTCAATAGGTTTTATAAATGAATACATTAGTAGAATTTTCTCATATCGGAAGAAGCGATTTTTATTTATCGAAAATCATGATGAACAAAGATCTGCACACCTATTTCAAATTGAAAAGTTAAAAGCCGTTGCCACTTTAATTTATACCTTACCGTCAATGAAATTAATTTATGATGGACAAATTGAAGGTAGAAAATTTTATCACGCACTTCAATTAGGAAGAATTCAGAAAGAACAAGAAAGCGCTGAGTTGATTAATTTCTATAAATTACTTTTTTCATCCATTAAAAATTCTACCATTAAGAACGGCTACTTTAAAATCTTAAAACCAATTCCAGCCTGGGAAGGGAATCCAGCATTCTACAATTTCATAATTTATCTTTATGAAGACGATAAAATGAATAAAGATCTTGTAGTAATAAATCTTTCTCCCTATCAATCTCAATGTAAAGTAAAAATTTTAAGTTACGATTTAGCTGGCAAAAGATTCTTAATCAAAGATAGATTAAGCTCCGAAGAATATTTAAGAGATGGAGACGAAATGTTAAATAATGGATTGTATCTGGATTTGAAACCATACCAGACACAAATCTTCAAATTTATTAAGCAAGACTGAAAATAATAAGATTCTAATCCCCAATTCTTAAAGATATGATAATTAGAAAAATAAGCTCGAATCACCTCAAAGAAATATCAAAACTTAAACAAAAAAAATACCGACAGGAAAGTAATCATTTTTTAATAGAATCGGAAAAACTTTTAATTGAAGCTTTAAATTCCGATTGGGAAACAAAAGAAATTTATGCTACAAACAAGGGTCTTCAACTCATTGATAAATTAAAAAATAATTTTGCCTCAAAGAAAATTATTTGTTTTGAATTAAGTGAAAAAGAATTTAGTAAAATTACAAACGAAACATCCCCCAGTGGTATCGCAGCTCTTGTTGAGAAGAAAAAATATGAATTAGAAAATATATTCACAAAACTACCAATTATAATCCCTGTGTTTGAAAATATTAGTGATCCTGGAAATCTTGGTACAATAATAAGATCTGCCGATTGGTTTGGTTTGGATTGTATTGTTATAAGTAGAACCAGTGTAGAAATTACAAATCCTAAAGTTGTTAGAGCTTCAATGGGATCAATTTTTCATATTAACATATTTGATGAAGTCGATTTAAATGATTTTTTAAATAAAGCTAAACAAACTGGTTATAAACTTTTGGGAACTACCACTAAAGGTAAAAACATTGCAAAATTTGAATTAAAAGAAAGAACAATTTTAATATTTGGAAATGAATCAAAAGGTATCTCTAATGAAATTAAAAAAATGTGTGATGATTTTGTTAGTATACCCTCATCTGGTTCTGCTGAATCACTCAATTTAGCGATTTCAGCATCAATTATATTTTACGAATTGAAAAGAAGTGAGTACTTTAAATATTCAAAATCAAAGATTGATTAATTCAGAATACTCAATTTAAAGTGAATATGTTTATACATGGAATTAACAAATGAAATTTCGTCCTCAATTGTTCCACCACATCTCAAACACTTTTCAACATAAATAATATCTGGAGTTTCACCTGGTAGAATTGGCAAAAATTCAATAATTGTTCGACAACTCAGACACTGTAAAACATGGTAATGATCTTTTCTTGAACGGCAAGCATTACATAATAGTATTTCCATTGAATTATTATCATTTTTCAATTTCGCAAGCTCTTCCGTACTAACAAGGTGGAAGGTATTACAATTTTCATTCATACAAGGCATAAAATGTTGTTCTGGATTTTGTTCCAATTTCTCTACTCACATTTTTCTCGAATGCAAAATTAAGAGATTAATCTAAAAATAAAATGCAAAAATTTATCACGGAAATATTACGCAATTCTTTATTTAAACAAGATAAAGTAAAATAATTTTTCTTGAATTAAAACCTTTTTTTCAAAAAATTGTTAGTTAACAATACAATCAATAAATTGTTTATTAAAGTAATGGACAAAATTTGAAAATAGAAGTTGACTTACATTTGCATAGTACTTTTTCTGACGGCAGATATTCTGTTGAAGCTGTAATTGATAAAGCCATCTCAAAAAATTTAAAAATCATTTCATTTACTGACCACGATACAATCGATGGAATTGAATTGGCTAATCAGATAGCCTTCGACAGAGGTATTCAAAATATACCAGGTGTTGAAATAAGCAGTGAGATTGAGGGTCAGGAAATTCACTTACTTGGTTATTTCATTGATACTTCTAATTCCGACCTAATATATTATTTACAACAATTCCGAATTGAGCGATTGGAAAGAGCTGAAAGAATTTTAAAGAAATTAAAAACACTTGGTATAAACCTTTCAATTGAAGAAGTAATACAATTTTCAGAAAGTAAACCAATTACACGTCCACATATAGCTTTTGCTTTGATCAAGAAGAAGATAGTATCAACTTATTATGAAGCATTTGAGAAATATTTAGGTGACAATTCAAAAGCATACGAAAAAAAACATCATACATCACCCGCCAAGGTGATTGAATTAATTAAATCTTGTAACGGAATAACTTTTCTTGCTCACCCTTATAATCTTTCTGATGGAAAATTAAAAGAAATTATTAAATCTGGAATTGACGGTATTGAAATCTATCATCCTACAATTAAGAAATCCAGACAAGAATTTTTACATAAATTATGTGTTGAATACAACTTACTTGAATCAGGAGGTTCTGACTTTCATGGTGGACCGAGAAATGATTATTCAAATTTTGGGAAATTTGGATTATATTTAAATCAAATGCAAAAGATTTTTGATTATACAAATCATAAAAGAGGATCATAGCGAGCCAGCCTTACTCCATTTTTAAGGAAATAAGAACATGAAAAATCTTATTTGTATTCTAATAATAAGTGCATTTTTTTCTTTAAACTATGCCCAAATTGGGAAGTGGGAAAATTATACAAACCAGTCTGATGTAAAGACGGTCACAATTACAAGCGATGGAATTTGGGCTGGAACTTCTGGAGGTGTATTCTTTAAATCAAAACAAAATTATTATAAACAGTTTAATCTATTAAATGGTCTAAAAGAACTTTCAATTTTATCGATCCAAAAAGACAATACTGGCAAAATATGGATTGGTGGTAAAAGTGGTTATATCTCGGTCTATAATCCATCATTAGAAGAATTCCAGACAATTTTTACAATCGCACTTTCAGAGAAAACCCAAAAACAGATCAATAAATTGATTTATTCTAAAGGTAAAATTTATGCATGCACAGATTTTGGTGTAACTATAATAGATGCAAATACACTTTCATTCGGAGATACATACACAAAACTTGGTTCATTTGGAATAGATTCAAAAGTAAATAATGTTTTGCCACTTGATACTTTATGGGTTGCAACAGAGAAGGGAATTGCTGTTCAAAAATCCTCTTTCACAAATTATTTAGATCCTCAAAGCTGGTGGAATTTCACTACTGAACATGGATTACCTTCAAATATTGTAAATGTAATTGCAAAATTTAATGATTCCATATATATAGGTACTTCACAGGGTTTAGCTGTCTTTAAAAATAATTTATTTCAACCATTCTTTAATGATTTGTTTTTTAATAAACGAATTAACGATTTGAAAATTAAAGGCGACTCGTTATTTATTCTAACCGATAACTTTGTTGCACTCTATAGAAATTTTGAGATATCTATCATATATGAAAATTATTTAAACTCACTTAGAGAAATTGATTTTGATGGGAATAAAATTTTCATTGCATCGAATGATGGAATTATTGTGATTGACAATTCAAACATAAAAACAATTGCTCCGCCAGGTCCAAATTCAAATTTCTTTCCTTCAATAGCAGTAGATGAAAAAGGACAGGTATGGGCTGCCTCTGGAAAAGATGTTGTCTTAAAAGGATTTTATCGTCTTTCAAAAGATGGCTGGAAAAATTATACTACAAGTGAATTTCCTGAAATGGGCACAAATGCAATTCACAGAGTAAAAGTAACATCAGGCAATACTGTCTGGGCTCTCGGTTGGGGAAATGGTTTAATTAGAGTTACAAATGACACCCAGCTAGTGAGATTTAGCCATTTTAATGTAAATGGATTAAATGGTGTAATTGAAAATCCAAATTTTGTTGTTATTCGTTCTCTGGCGGAAGATTCAAAGGGAAATATATGGTTTTTAAACTATAGAGCAAGTGACAACAGAAGTCTAATTAAATTAAGCAAGGATTCTACTTGGGAATTTTTTGTAAACGAGTATAACCCTTCGCTTGTTGTAACAGAAGATCTAGTAATTGATCAAAATGATACTAAATGGATTCTTCTTGAGAAAGCTGGGCAATATCAAACTGTAGAAGGTATAGTTTATTTTAATGAATTTGAGAGAATGCCCTCAAATTGGGGTTTAATAACACGAGATAATTTCGGAGGTTACACTCCTACAAGTATTGCCGTTGATTTAAGAAATGAAATTTGGGTTGGTACAATACAGGGGATGTATATAATTCCAAATCCATTAAAACCGACGGAAAGGATTTCCAGTGTTTATATTCTTAGAACACAATACATTAATTGTATAACTGTTGATCAATTAAATAATAAATGGGTAGGTACAACTAAAGGCGTATGGGTTTTAAATCCAGATGGAAGTAGTTTAATTGCACAATATAATACTAAAAATTCACCTTTACCCGATGACAATATAAAAAGTATTGCGATTGACAATAACACAGGAACGGTTTATATCGGGACAGATTATGGTATGGCAAGTTTCAATTCATTTTCAGTTAAACCCAAGGAAAGTTTTGATAAGCTTAAGATTTATCCAAATCCAGCAATTGTAAAAAATTCACAAAATATTAATTTAGTGATTGATGGACTGGTAAAAAACTCAGTAATTAAAATTTTAACGACTTCAGGAGATTTTGTAACCGAGTTCTCAACCCCAGGTGGTAAAGTTGCAGTATGGGATGGAAAAGATAAAAATTCTATTCCAGTACCATCGGGAATTTATTTTATAGTTGCATTTAGTGAAGATGGTGAACAAATAACAACTGGTAAAGTTGCTATTATCAGAAAATAAAAAATGAGGGTAATAAGGTGGATAAATTTAATCCAGAAATCTTTACTAAAGTGGTAAAAGCCGGAAGAAGAACATATTTTTTTGATGTTCGTCCAACTAAAAACACTTCAGAACTATACATCACAATTACAGAAAAGAAACGGAATGAAGTAGATATTGAAAAATTTAAAATCTTTCTATATAAGGAGGATTTTGAAAAATTCTTAAGTGCGCTTCAAGAATCTATCCAATTTGCAAAAAACAACGAAAAAAAGAATTCTCAATCTGATTAATGGTTTCTGTTGAAAATATTTCGATTCAATTATCCGGTGAATATTTATTTCATTCCGTTTCCTTCAAAATAAATCAATCTGATAAAATTGGAATTGTTGGACCAAATGGTTGTGGTAAAACTACACTTATAAAAATTTTAGCTGGTGAAATTGAACCTGAAGATGGTTCGATTAACTTTCAAAAAAGATTAAAAATTGGATACTTGCCTCAAGACTATATTAGTGAAGTGAGTGATGAAATACTTTTTGATGAAGTTTATAAATCCAATCATGAAATTTTTAATTTAGAGAAAAAAGAAAAAGAAATTCTAAATGAGTTAAATTCAAATCAAAATAAGTCACTTCTTGAAAAACTTGGCCAAATTCAATCTAGACTTCATCAATTAAATCCAGAATTATATAAAGCAGAGATTAGTAAGGTCCTTATTGGATTAGGTTTTTCAGAAGAAGATTTTAAAAGAAAATTATCTGAATTCAGTGGAGGTTGGCGAGTAAGAATTGCAATTGCAAAACTGCTTTTAGCAAATTCTGATTTACTTCTGCTTGATGAGCCAACAAATCATCTTGACTTTGATTCTCAGGAATTTTTGATATCCTACCTAAAAAAATTTAAAGGTGCTCTACTAATTATTTCTCATGACACACATTTTTTAAATTCCGTAACTACAAAGACACTTGGTTTCTCATTTGGTAAAGTAATTCTCTATGATGGTAATGCCAGCGATTTTTATAACTATCAGGAAAAGAAACGAAGTCAACTTTTAAATGAATTTAAAAATCAACAAAAAAAAATTCGACATATAGAAAAATTTATTGAAAGGTTTAGATATAAAGCTACAAAGGCGAAGCAAGTGCAGAGTAGGATAAAAATGCTTGAAAAAATTGAAGTTGTGGAAATTCCAGATGATATTGAAGTCATTAATTTTAATTTTAATAATGTTCCACCCTCTGGAAAAATTGTTGTAAAACTTGAGAATGTTTCAAAATCATATGAAAACTTTGAAGTTCTAAAAAATATAAATTTACAGGTAGATCGAGGCGACAAGATTGCAGTAATTGGCTTAAACGGTTCTGGTAAAAGTACCCTCGCGAAAATTTTAGCACAAACTGAACCAATTACTTCTGGAGAAATTAAATTTGGGCATAATGTAATTACCGGATATTATTCACAAAACTTAACGGAGGAACTTGATTTAGATAAAACCGTTCTTGAAACTGTTGAACACATTGATCCTGAAAAAACTCAGGGACAGCTTCGCAAATTTTTAGGTTGCTTTCTATTTCATGGTGATGAGGTTTTTAAAAAAGTTAAGGTGTTATCAGGGGGAGAAAAAAGTAGACTAGTTTTATTGAAAATACTTCTTAAGAAGTCTAACTTTTTAATTTTAGATGAACCGACCAATCATCTTGATATTCAGTCAAAAAAAATTTTGCAGGATGCATTGATTGATTATAATGGAACCATAGTAATTGTATCACACGATGTTGATTTTATTAATCCAATAGTTAATAAAGTTATCGAGGTCAAAAATAAAACTATAAAAGTTTATTGGGGTAATCTAAATGATTTTATTCAGAAAAAAGAATTAGAAAAAGTAAATAATTCGAATATTAATTCTAAAAATGAATCTGAAAGAAATCTTAATGAAAGAAAATTACAGAGGAGAATTGAAGCCGAAAAGAGGCAAAAATTTTATTTACTAACAAAAAATCTAAAAGAAAAAATTAATCACATAGAGAAGGAAATCTCAAATTTAGAAAACATAAAGAAACAACTTGAAATATTATTTACACAACCAGAAAAAGTATCTCCTGATAGAAATATTTATCAAGAATACAAAGAGGTCTCCCAGAAAATTGACAGTTATATAGAAGAATGGACAAACCTCTCCGAGCAATATTCAAAGATTGAAAAAGAGATTTTTAATACAAGCTCAAATTAAAAATTTTACCATCCAGTAATTTCATTATTCCCGAATGAAGTTCCAACACGTACGGCAGTTCGGATCATCTGACAGTCAACCGGCACAAGTTTCTTTTTTCTGATAGCATCTTTAATTGGAATCGAAGTGATTTTGTCACCCTTCAAAGCAACCATTTGACCAAACTTCTTTTTTGCAGCAACTTCAATAGCATGCGTGCCAAATCTTGTTGCTAGAATTCTATCAAATGGAGTAGGGCTACCACCTCTTTGTAAATGACCTAAAATTGTAACTCTTGTTTCTAGACCTGTCATCTCTTCAATTTTTTTACCAACAAGATGTCCAATACCACCAAGTCGAATTGGATCGGTTCTCTTTTTATCTTTTTCTTGAATTACAATCTGACCACCAATTGGTTTTGCACCTTCGGCTACACAGACAATGCTAAATCTTTTCCCTTTTGTACTTCTTTCAATCACTTTTTCTGCCACATCTTCCCATTTAAAGGGAATTTCAGGGATAAGAATAACATCGGCACCACCGGCTATCCCAGCACCCAATGCAATCCAACCACCATATCTTCCCATAACCTCGATCACCATAACACGGTGATGAGAAGATGCAGTAGTATGTAATCGATCAATTGCCTCAGTCGCAACGAAAACAGCAGAATCATAACCAAAAGTTAAATCAGTTCCATATAAATCATTATCAATGGTTTTTGGAACACCGACAATATTCAAACCAAGTTTCATTAATTGTGATGAGATATGCATCGAACCATCTCCACCGATAACAATCAAACAATCCAAACCCCAACCTTTGTAATTTTTGACGGCTAATTTAGATTTATTTTCTATAACAATTTTCTCACCATCATCCACAGGCCAATGAAACGGATCACCCTTGTTTGATGAACCAAGAATTGTCCCACCAATATTGATGATTCCGGATACATCTCGATTTGTCAATTCATGCATTTTCCCTTCAACAAGTCCTTCAAAACCATCTTCAATTCCTAATACAGTCATTCCCATTTCAATTGCAGGCTTAGTAACTCCCCTTATTACAGCATTAAGACCAGGACAATCTCCTCCACCAGTTAGAATTCCAATTCTTTTTACTTTCATTTATACTCCATTTTTTTACAAAATTAACTTAATTCTAAATCTAATGTTAAGATGTGTGTTTGTGAAAATACAGACTTATTTATTTCAACATAACTGGTTTATTTTTACATAACTGAAGACATTATAAAAACTTTTTGATTAAGTTAATATTAATTAATTCAAGCATGTTAGTCTTTTTTTCTTCTCAAAGCAAGCCCACCAAATCCAGCAATTATGGCAATATAAAATCCAAAATCATACCACCAACCTGTATTATTTGGTTCATAAATTCTAATGTTTGAATCAAAAATCTCAGCAATAAGTGAAATTGGAGCGATCCATCCATGCCATACACCTTTAAAGAAACCAGAAACAGATTCACCTTCTGATGAATAAGTTGGAAAACATCCGGTTATTAAAAAAGTTAGAACAACAAAGGAAATAATTAAAATTATTTTCTTCATTTTTTTACATTCCTTATTTTAGAGCAAATTAAAAAAATATTTTAAACTAATATTGGATATTAAACATGTTAGAAGAATTCAAAAAATTCGCATTAAAAGGTAACATGATTGATATGGCAGTCGGAATAATTTTAGGAGCTGCCTTTGGAACAGTTGTAAACTCACTTGTTAATGACATTCTTATGCCACCACTAGGTTTCTTAATTGGTGGTGTTGACTTTAAAGATTTATTTTTAACACTTAAAGGTGGTCCTGTTTCTTCTCTCGAGGAAGCAAGGCAAACAGGTGCTGTTGTTTGGGCTTATGGCAATTTCATTAATACATTAATTAATTTTTTAATTATTGCATTCGCTCTTTTCCTTGTAGTAAAATCTATAAATAAAATGAGAGAGAAAATCGAGGAAAAAGTTAAAAAATGAGTGAACTGACTTTTAATTATTTAACAAGAAAATTCATTTATATTATTTTTTACTTCCGTTGAAAATATTTAATTAATTCAGAACACTCAAAAAATAATAGAATAGAAAACTGATGATGTAGAAAAATAATCTATTGAAAAATTCAACATACAATTAGAAACTCACTTGTTTTAATACAATAATTAATGGAGATTCTTCAGATTATATTAATTATAATGTACCAAATTTTTTCGATAACTTTTTACAATTACTTAGAGATTAATATATAGATGGTAGCTGATTTAAGGTCACAAAGAGTAATTTATATTGATTTGCTGCGATTCTGCGCAATCTTTCTAATGGTTCATGGACATACGGTTGATGTATTATTAAGTAACGAATTTAGAAAACCCGATTCGATAGGTTTTAATACCTGGTTATTTTTCAGGGGTTTAACCGCTCCTCTATTTTTATTTGCATCAGGTTTTATTTACGGAGTAAGATTCAGAAGAACCGATTCAGAAGAAAAGTTTAGAAAGATAAAGATCAAAACTATTAAACGTGCTTTACTTTTAATCGTAATCGGTTACTTAATGAAATCACCAACTCCAACTATTATCAACTGGGAAAGTGTAACATATCAAATGATTCAACTATTTTATGCAATTGATATTTTACAATTAATTGGTGCAAGTTTAATTATTTTTCTTTTTATGGAAATACTTGCTAGAAAATTTAAATATGATGCAGCAAGATATTTAATATTAATTTCTATTCTTTTTGTGCTTGGTCGACAGTTATCAACACTTGTGGATTGGGAAGAGCATTTCCCACTTCAAATATCTTCATGGTTTTCTCAGAGAACCGGCTCTCTCTTTCCGCTTTTTCCCTGGGGAGCTTATTTGTTTTTAGGCGGAGCCGTTGGAATATATTTCCAGCGAAAAAATTTTCTCAGCAATATGATCCACTTAACAAAAGTACAATTAAAAATTGGTATCATTTTCATTCTATCAGCATTCTTAATTAACTTCATGGAGATCATATTTTTTAATATGAGCACACTGTGGTCTACAAGTCCAGCTTTGTTCTATGCAAGATTTGGCACAGTTTTAATTTTTGGGAGCCTGTTTTCTATTTTATCTCTTTATATAAAACGTATCCCAAAATTTTTATACAATGCAAGTAAAAATTCACTGTGGATTTACGTTGTTCACGTGATGCTTTTATATGGGAGTTCATGGAACAGAGGAGTAAAAGACTTTTTAGGTTACAAATGTAATGTTGGTGAAACAGTTCTTGGGGTAATTGCAATGTGGTTTTTAATGATTTTGTTTTCTGAAGCTCTCACTTATTATTTCAATATTATCAGCCCATCAATTAAAAAGAAATTAAAACTAATTTAATTTGAGTAATAGTAAAATTTGATTTTTGAATAATCATTTGATTAACTTTGTTTAAGTTCATTGAAAACTTTACTGGTCCACTTGGTTAAAAGGGAAACCGGTGAAAATCCGGTACTGCCCCGCAACTGTGAGTGCGTATAGCCATTGATAAATGCCACTGTTCCGATCTTAATCGGGATGGGAAGGTTTCAGTGGCGTTGCACAAGTCAGGAGACCTGCCAGTAAAGCTCGAAACTTTTTCCTTCGAGGGAAAGGAAGGTTTCAGAAACTCTAATGAGTTTTTAAAACCTCTTCACTCGAAGAGGTTTTTTGTTTTAAAAAATAACTTAAAAAGAAAGATATGAGATTGTTTTATTTGATAATATTTCTCTTAAATATCATTGCAATTAATCTTTTTTCAGCTGATGTATTTTCGTACTCTAAAAAGGATTCTATATTAGCTTCGAATGATTCAGTTAAGACTTTTGTAACATCCGAAATTATTGTTTCAGATCGAACAGATATTTTTGATAAATATTCAAGTGGGTTTACAAAAAGATTTTCTCTTAAAGAACAACTATCATCCGTTTCAATAGGAAACTTACTCGTATCAAAGCCAGGTATCTTTACAAAATCTTACGGGAGTGAAGGGAGTCTTCAAACTATTTCAATTAGAGGTTCTGGTTCGGAATATACATCTGTTTTTATCAACGGTATAAATTATAACAATTCACTTAATGGAATATTTGATTTCAGTAAATTTTCAGCGGATGAAGTTTCCGAAATAATTGTTAAAAAAGGAAATGACTTCGAACCTTTTAATAATAACTCATTTGGTGGTGTAATCATACTTAATCCATTCGAAAAAAATGATACAACAAAGGGTTTGATGAAATTTCAAATTGGTAGCTTTGGCTATCAAGGAATTCAATTAAAACAAAGTGGTTCTATTGTTAATACTTACTATAAGATTTACTTCTCTCATAAATCGGCGAAAAATAATTATGAATATACTTTTAATGACGAAAGTGCCATAAGAAAAAATGCTGATGTCAATCAAAATTCATTACAGTTAGCATTTATAAATCAATTCAAAATTTTCAATGAACCGGTGCGTTTTTATTCATTTTTCAATTTTCTTGATAAAGAACTGGGACTACCAAATTTTGTTTCTGCAAATCGTCATTACGATAGTGGAACACGGCAAAAAGAAAGAGATTTTTCTTATTCGCTTAATTCAAAAATTTTTATTTCAAACAATAGTTATGTAAATGGGATATTTGGATTACAACAGAATCGATTAACTATCAATGACCCTATGCTTTCCATTAACCTCCAAACCAATCGTTTTGATTTATACAATAATTCATTCAATACAAAAATTTTTATGAATATTGATAACAGAGCTTTCTTATTAACTGGTGGATTCTCTTTGAGCATGGAAAATTTTCAAAAGTCCGAGACAAAAAAGAATTCTAATTCATATATTGAAGACTTAAACAGAACCACAATTAGTTCAAATTTCAGATCAAGTCAAACTTTAAATCTTAACCAGGATTTAAAAATTAATTCAGCCTTTTTATTCTCATATAATTATGTCTCGAATAAATATCAATCGGGAATTGAATATTATCAATTTCCAAATTGGAGGATGGGCGTTTCATTCAAATCAAATTCCTTATGTCTAATTTCTTTCTTTAATGCTGGATCAGGAATCAGAATACCAAACTTTTATGAATATTCCTTAGCACGATTAACATCCCTTAGCAACCGAAAACTAGAACCAGAAAAAATTTTTAATTATGAAGCTGGTATTCGTTTTGAAAAAGAGAGCTATCTTGTTGAAATAACCTATTTCACATTTAATGTAAAAAATAAAATTATATGGAAACCTCAAAGAGTTGCATTCTTTAGTCCAGTAAATTTTGGAAATACAAAATCTACTGGTGTCGAGTTCAATATCGAAAATATTAAATTGAATAAACTTATATCTCTAAGCGGTAATTATACTTATACAAAAGCAATCAAGAATACTCGTTTAAGTCCCGACGATAAGTCATATCACAAACAAATTCCATATGTTCCAGAACATAAAGCATCTATTTTAATCTTTTGTGATTTAAAATTTGCTGAAGTTGATTTTCTTTCTAATTTTTATAGTAGAAGGTACTTCACAGAAGATAATGACATTTTATTCTCTTTGAATCCTGTAACAATTTCAAATCTTTCAATTACATCTAATTTCGAAATCTATCAACTAAAATTTATTTCACAGATTACAATACAAAATCTTTTTAATCAATCGTATCAATTAATTCAGTCCTTTCCAATGCCGGGAAGGGAATATCGTTTAACTATTCAAATGGAGGTATAAATGAAAGCAAAAAATCTGATAATCATTTTCGTTCTATCTGTTTTATTTTATTCGTGCTCAAAAGATAATTCTACTCAACCCATTCAACCAGTAACAAAAGGTGTATTTGTTATAAACGAGGGATTGTATCAACAAAATAATAGTGAAATTACATTTTATGATCCTTCAACCGATCAGACAATAACTAACTTCTATTCATCAAAAAATGGGAAGATAATCGGTGATAATGCAAATAGTATGTACATTTTCGATAAAAAAGGTTTTGTAGCTGTTGACGGTAGCAATAAAATAGAGGTTATTGATCTGGAAAATGGTCAGTCACTTGGAATAATTGATCTTGGGCAGAATGGAAGTCCCCGAGAAATTTTTATTCTCAATTCTAATCGTGGATTTGTTACAAGCTTCAGTAAAAATAAAGTAATTGAATTTAACCCTTCTACTTTAAGTGTTATTCGGGAGATTCCAGTTGGGAATTATCCTGAAGGATTAGCTTATGCCAACAATAAATTATTTGTTGCAAACTCAGATTTAGGAAATGGGAATACCGTTTCTGTCATAGATCTTAATTCCAACTCAGTAATTAAAACAATTACTGTGGGAACTAACCCGAGGTTTGTTAACTTATCAAACGATGGTAGAATAATTATTGGATGTTCTGGAGATTGGTTTAATCTTTCAAAATTAGGAGGTTATTATTTTATAAATCCTGTAAATCTAACGATTACTGATTCAATTATTTTAAGTTATCACCCACAGGATTTAGCTTTAGCAAAAGATAATATTTTGTACTACATAAACGATAAAGGTATAGGTAAAATTAATTTGAATACAAAAAATGTAGATACAGTTTTTATTGATGGAATGGCTATTAATGATATATATGGTATTGCTTATTCAATAGCATTCGATGAAATTAATCAAAAACTTTACATTGGAAATCCAAAGAATTTTACTCAAAATGGTGAAGTGAAGATCTACGATCGAGATGGAAATTTCATTAAAAAATTTGAGACAAAGATTAATCCTGGGGCAATTTATTTCTACCGATAAAAAATTGAAGAATTTGAAAACTTAATTTAAGCATGGTTTACGAATTGATTCGTGAACCATGCAATATATTTATGTATTAATTTCCTGATCTTTATACTGTAATTGATAAAGCCTGTAATAAATCCCCTTTTTCTCCAATAATTCATAGTGCTTACCCATTTCTCTTATTCTGCCTTTATGTAAGACAATAATTTTATCTGAATTCTGAATAGTTGATAATCTATGGGCAATCACAATAGAGGTTCGACCTTTCAATAACTTAGAAATGGCTTTCTGAATTAACTTTTCGGATTCAGTATCTATTGATGCGGTGGCTTCATCTAAAATCAATATTTTAGGATTATAAGCTAACGCGCGAGCAAAGGAAATTAATTGCTTTTGCCCAAGTGAAAGTGTTGCTCCTCTCTCTTTAACTTCTTCGTCATATTTTTTTGGAAGTTCATTAATGAATTTATCCGCCCCAACTATTTTTGCTGCTTCAAGAATTTTTTCAAATGGAATAATTTCATTCCATAAGCTAATATTAGATTTTATATCGCCACTGAAGAGAATGACATCTTGCAAGACAAGAGCAATTTGTTTTCGCAATTCTCTTTTATCTACTTTGGAAATATTAATGTCATCAATTAAAATCTCACCTTTATTAATATCATAAAATCTTAGCAATACATTAATTATACTTGATTTACCAGCGCCTGTAGCTCCAACAATTGCGACAGTTTCGCCCGGATTTATTGTAAATGAAATATCTTTCAATACATAATCTTCATCGTTATAAGCAAACCAGACATTTCTAAATTCTATTTTGCCTTTAATTTCTTTAAGTGGTTCAGGATTTTCTGGATTATTAACGAACATTTTTGTATCAAGTAATTTGAAAATTCTTTCTGATGAAGCCATACCAGTTTGAAGAATATTGTATTTTTCTGCTAAATCTCTGACTGGTCTAAAAAACATTTCAGTATACTGAATGAATGCAAAGAGTACTCCAAGGGATAAATTTTTTTGGACAACTTCGCCGCCTCCATACCATATGATTAAGGCAACAGCTATTGCACTGATTAATTCAACAAATGGATAGAAAATGGCATGGTAAAAAACCGACTTAATATTAGCGTCCCTATAATCTTCATTTATAGATTTAAACTTTTCAAATTCAACTTTTTCTTTGTTAAATAATTGAACAACACTCATTCCTGATATATGCTCTTGCATATATGAATTCAATCGAGCAAGATGCTTTCTAACATCTCGATAATTTGCTCTTACTTTCTTACGAAACAAAAACGTTGCGTATACTAAAACAGGAATTACACTCATAGTTACAATAGCCAGATCAAAACTCATTAAAATCATAAAAACAAAAATCCAGATTATTATAAAAATATCACTGAATATCATCACTATTCCTGATGAGAACAGTTCACTTAAAGATTCTACATCATTAGTTACTCTGGTAACCAATCTTCCAACTGGACTTTTATCAAAAAATTTAAGAGATAATTTCTGTAAATGTGTAAATATTTCAATTCTTAAATCGAGGAGGGTTCGCTGACCCATGTATTGAGTTGCAAACCTCATTGCATATTCAATGATTGCTTGAAGCACCAACGAAATAAGAATTAATGCAATAATTTGTAATAGCCCACTTGAATCACCAATTGAGATATATTCATCAACTGCAATTTTTGTTAGATAAGGTCTTACTGGTTCAAGTGCAGCAGTTAAAATATTTAAGATTATGGCAAGAACAATATAACCACGATATGGTTTAACATATTTCAAAAGTCTTTTCATTAATCTTGCGTCATAGGCTTTACCGATTACCTCATCATCCTGGAAAAAATCTGACATCAAATTTCCTCTAATTCTTTTTCGAGCAATTGTTTTTGATAAATTCTTGTATAGATACCATTAAGTTCAATAAGTTCCTCATGAGTTCCTTGTTCTGCAATCATTCCATTATCAAGTACAATAATTTGATCAGCATCTTTAATTGTTGAAATCCTATGACTTATAATTATAGAAGTTTTTCCTGCCATGAAATTTTTTAAGTTACTTAGAATAATTTCTTCGGTATTTGTATCTACTGCTGAAAGACAATCGTCAAGGATTAAAATTTTACCATCTTTAGCAACGGCTCTGGCAATTGATGTTCTTTGCTTTTGTCCACCTGATAATGTAATTCCTCTTTCTCCTATTATGGTATTAATTCCATCAGGGAATGATTCAATATCTGGAGTTAGATGAGCAATCTTAATAGCTTCGTTAACTTTTTCATCAATAAATTCTTCTGACTCAAAATTATTTAAACCGTAAGCAATATTATTTTTAAGAGTATCTGAAAAAAGAAAAGTTTCTTGTGGTACAACTGAAATTTCTTCTCTCAATAATTTTAGTGGGATTGTTTTAATATCGTTGCCATCAATTAATAGCTCACCTTCAGTTACATCATAGAATCTTACAATTAGATTAACTAAAGTTGTTTTTCCACAACCAGTGTGACCTATTATCGCATAAGTTGAACCAGCTGGAATTTTTAAATTTATATTTTTCAACACAAATGGAAGATTTTTTCTGTACCTGAAAGAAACATTTTTGAATTCAATTTCTCCAATAATATTTTTAATCTCATAGTTAGTTAAACTGGTATCTTTAATTTCGGGTTCAATTGCAAAGATTGCATTTAATCTTTTTTGAGAGGCTGCAGCTTGTTGAGTCAAGTTAGTTATCCAACCGAAAGCAATTGCAGGCCAGATCAAATAACCCATATAGAGGATGAAAGCAGTTAATTCACCAAGAGTTAATTTGTTATTAATCACTTTCAATCCCCCAAACCACATAATTATAATCATTGAACTACCAATTGTCAGAAATAAAGTTGGATGGAAAAGAGAGTCAATTTTTATCTTACTTAAATTCTTTTTGAAATAGTCATAACTGAGTTTCTTGAAATGATTTATTTCAGATTCTTCCCTTACATAAGCTTTTATTATTCTTATACCATTCAAATTTTCTTGAGCTCTTGCGGTTAGAATTGAGAAATGCTCCTGAATTTTAGTGAAAAGAAAATGAATCTTCTTCCCAAAATAATAAACAAAAATCGAGAGTATAGGAAATGGAATTAGCGAAAGTAATGATAATTGAACATCTATTGAGAACATTAAGACAAGTGTGAAAATAAATAATGTAAGAGTATCAAACGAATACATTACAGCAGGACCAATGAAATTCCTTACTGCATTTATATCATTAGATGCATGAGCCATAATATCGCCAGTTTTGGTATTTTGAAAATATCTTAATGACAGTTTTTGCAAGTGAGACCAGAAATCATTCCTTAAATCAAATTCAATTTTTCTTGATGTCACTATGATTGTCTGCCTGATAAGGAATCTAAAAACACCACTAATTAGTGTAACCCCAACTATTAAAAAGGCATATTTTAATAATGCTGGTTTAGAAATCTGTCTACGTAATTCGTCTATACCATCACGAATAAAAAGAGGTACAAAAACACTTGTGATATTTGATAAAAATATAAATACAAATCCAAGAAAGATTGTAGTTTTATAACGCGTAAAATATTTTTTAAGGGTTAATAAAGATTTCATATCCTTTTAATAATTAAAGTAAATGTGAGATAATTTAATCACAATGTAAAGTGTTATAAATCAAAATAACCAATAATTTTCATAAAAAATTTAGACCCACGAATTAATTTTAGTTAATTTTATTTGTGAAAATCTAAATGTTTTATTATTAGTTAGTCTAAATGAACATCCTTTTTATTGATTAAAATACAAACGAAGAACTGTACCCAACCAGATAGAGCAAAAAGTATAAAGAACAAGTTTATAAAAAATGTTTTTGAAAAAAAATTTATATAAGAGAGATTATTAGAAAAATAAATTCCATAAGATATAATCTAAAATCAAAATGCTTGCAGCTGATATTACAAACGATCGAATCGTTGAAAGTCCTACTCCCTCAGCTCCACCTTCAGTTTTAAAACCTATATGACATCCTATCAGTGCAGTAACAGAGCCAAAGAAAGTTGCTTTAATTATTCCATAAATAAAGTCACCAATAGCAAAAAAATTTCTAACTGATTCAATATAAACAGATGGAGATATATCTAAGAAAAAATTAGCAACAAGAAATGAACCAAAGGTTGCAATCACATTTGCAAAAATTACAAGTAAAGGCATCATTATGAGCGAAGCAATATATCTTGGCATTGCAAGATATCTAACGGGATTTATTGACATAGCTTCTAATGCATCTATCTGTTCAGTAACTTTCATCGTTCCTAATTCTGCTGCAATGGAGGCACCCACACGCCCAGCAATAACAATTCCCGTAAGAACAGGCCCAAGTTCTGTAATCACTGCTCTAACCGTTGCTCCCCCAATAAATGAAAGAGGAGCAAGTCCTTTTAATTGATAAGCAGCTTGCCAAGCGGAAACTGCTCCAGTAAAAATAGCTATTACAATCACAAGTGGAATTGAATTAACTCCAATATGTTCCATCTGCCTGAGGATTAATCTCCGATCACGATAAAGTCTATGTAAATGAGAATGAATCTTGAAAAATAAAATGCTAATCTCACCAAATTCATCAAGAAAATTTAGAAACGTTTTTCCAAGCTTTTCAAAAATCCTTGAAATCATATTCAATCGTATTTCTTTTGTCGCATTAACTTAAAAATATTTTTTACGGGAAAGATTAATAGTAAAAATGCGGATAAAGTAACAATAAGGTTTTCAATTTGCTTATAATAATTCATTAAATTTTGAATCAGTCGAAAATTCTTAATTAAGTCATCAAAAGCCAAAATAGACATTGTAAATAAAAAGAAGATAATCGAAACAAGAATAAATCTACTTTTCTTTTCTTCTGAAAATGTCTTAATCAAAAAAAATGTGCCCAGTGAAAATCCAAAGACATAAGTAATCATTGAAAAATCAAAACTCGACCGACTACCTAAAACTTCTGTTCGATTGAAAAAAATGTATAATAAGATGAATAACAAAAAACAAAATATTGATACAAATGTTATTAAATTTTTATCAGTACCAGTAAAATGATAAAAAAGAATAAAACTCAAAATAATCCCTCCAATACTTAACCACTCAAAATTTGAGATTGAATATAATCCAAATTTTACACCAAACCAGATCAGGCTGGTTATTACTCCTCCAATACCAACTTTAAAGTATATCGAATAATTATTTGCCATGTTCTAAAAATTTGATTTTTTGGGAATGATTAAACCAACAATCAAATAAATTATAATTGCTATCCCTAATGAAGATATTCCAAAAACTATCCACAGAATTCTCATCAAGTTTGGATTTATACTAAGATATTCTGCAAGTCCGCCACATACACCCAAAAATATTTTTTTATCAGTTCTGCTTAATTTTTTGATATTTGTTCCATTAATTTTAGTAACCTCTTTATGAAATCCACTAATAATTAAAGCAATGCTAAAAACTAACAAAGTAAAGGAATCAATTTTAAGAGATAAAAATTCTAAGATTTCATTAAAAGTTATTAGATTAAAACGAAGTAAAATTATTAAAATCAAAAGACCAATATAAAATAGATTTAATGTCAATTTATTCGAATAATCATTTTCGTCATTCAAAATTGAATCATTAACTGGTAAAAGGATACCAAACGCAGAATATATCAAAACAACTGGTTGACCGATAAAAATAAATGCAAGTAGAACAATCAATCTAATAATAACTGGACTTAAACTTAAATAATTACCGAAAGCAGAGCAGACTCCCATCACCAATTTTCGCGATGGAATAATTTCGATTGTATTTTTTAAATCTTCAGAATTATTTTGTTCTTCCATGTTTTTATTTTTTTATACAAGACAAATTTACAAAAGTTAATTCTTCTTTGACCGTTCTTTTTTAAAGAACTCTAAAAGCCATTAAATACTTAAAATATGGGAGTGATACAACTAACTATCTGAATATTAAATTTTGTTTTTGAAGGGTTTCGAAATATTTACGGATCAATACTTCATAATCTCTGGCATAACCTTCCTCAAGGGCTTTTAGAAAATCCTGCCTTATTTTTGAAAACAAATCATTTTGATCAAATTTTAAATCAGCTGGTGGTTTAACCGTAATTTGTTCACCTGGTCTTGATTCTCTTCTCTTTTCATAATCTCTTTCATTCATTGATCTTGTTGCATCAAGCAAGCGAGTTAAAATTCTTTCCTGTTTTTGAATGAGATCATCATTTACATTGTTTTGTTTTAATTCACGAACCACTTCTTCCATCTTTTTAGTAAGGTCTTCAAGATCACCGAGCAAACGACTTGATTGACCACTTTCTTTTAAATCTCGATTGAGTTCTTCAAGAGATTTTCTAATCATCTCCTGCTCAGCTGCAAGTCGCTGTAATTGAGCTAATTGTTCCATGGTAAGATTTCCCTGACCAAGCATTTGAGTTAAATTATTCAAATTCATCTGTTGCTGAGCCATCTGCTGAAGCCTTTGCATAAAAGACATCATACCACTACCTTGCCCCCCCTGCATCATATTTTGTAACATATCTTGAATCAAGTCGGCTGCTTCATTTAAATTACCCATTGCCTGTTTTTGTGACTGACTTGATAGTGAAAGATTCCGATTAAGCAAATTTTCAATTGATTGGTTCATATTCATCATTGCTTTTCCTGCTGCTCGACCCATTTCAGGAGTTACAGCAAAAGATTTATTTGATAGTTCAATCATTCTATCAATTAACTTTTTAAGATTGTCCATTAATTCAGCTTGTTTTCTTGTTACCTCATTTACCTGTGGTGATGAAGGTTCTAATGCAGAAGTTCTATTTTTCAATGATTCTTGTTGTTTTGAAAGAGTTATTAAATCATTTGTTAATCTCTGTAGTTGAACAATAGTTTGCATCATTTGATTTCGCATCATCTCTTGTTTTAATTGATTCAATCCTTCCTGTAATTTTCCAAAGCTTGATTTCAGATTTTTTTGATTTTCTTTTGAGCTTTTTATATCTCCTTTTTTCAATTGCTCTGATGATTTTTTTGAACATTGCTGAGGATTTTGAGATAAAAATTCTTCAGATAACTTTTTCATTTCTTCGGTTGGCATTTCATTAGGGAATTGCTCCATTTTTTCAGATAAATCTTCAAGATTTTTTTCAAGATTATCAATGTCTTTTGTGAGTTCGTCTTGTTGTTTACTCAATTCATTTAAAGTTTTTTGATCCTGTGGATTAGTATTATCAAGCTTATTCATCAAATCATCAAGTTTTTGATTCATTTGTTCAAGTCTTTTTAATGCTTCATCCATCTTTTGTTCAATTTGAATTCTTTTTAAGAGTTCAATTGTCCTTTCGATACTAGCTTTGAAATTTTCTTCATTAAATTGAAAATTTTTTAATGCCTCCTGTAGCATTTGTCGACTTAATGATTTCAATGCTTCGTTCAGCTTTTGAATTGCCTCTTTTAATTCTTTTGAATCGAGTTGATTAAGAAGTTCCTGCAATTCCATAAATTTCTGAAGAGTTTCTTTTGAAAGGGTTTTATTTTCATTCAATTTATTTTGAAGTTCATTAAGTTTCTGTTGCAGGTCCTCCATTTTTTGTAAAACATCTTCATGTTTTTTAATTATCTCTTCCGTTTTCTTTTGTTCTTCCCAGCTCAGTTTATCCTGTTGTTTTAAATCCTTTGGTGTTTTAATTTCTTTATCAAGTTCTTGAAGTTTCTGTTTTATTTCTTCAACTTCTTTTTGAATTGATTTAGCTTCATCAATTGTCTTCTCGAATTTTTCATTACCCTCAGCTAAAATTTCTTCAAGTGAGGGAATTCTAACCTGCATCAGAGGAGTTTGGGCAGATTTTGGTCCGCTTATATAATCATTATCAAAAACTTCCAGATAATAAGTTACAACATCTTCAGTAACAAGATTCATATTTGTTAAATTCCAGATATAAGTAATTACAGTATCAAGAGAATTTCCATGAGGAATTTCAACAATTGTGTACTTTTCTCTTGGTTGTTCATATTTAGAGTAAGATAATTTATAATTTAAATTTAAACGGCTGAAACCATAATCATCTCGAATTCTAAAAATTAAAGGAAGTCGCATATTCTCTGTTAAATCAACAGTCCCCGAAGGCATCAAAAGAGTAATTGATGGTGGTAGATCTTCACTTAAATTTATTTGATATTCTACTGGATTAAGATTCTGGTAACCATCGATATCATAAATTACAATTTTATAATATCCACTTTTTGTAGCTCTAAACTTAAACTCAGCTTTGAAATCCTTCACATTCATATTGATAGATGTTGAATCGCTAAAAATAATTTTAGCGCTTTTGAGTTCTTTACTCGCTTTGATCGAAAGTTCTATTGTTGAACCTTTGATTGTATTGATATTACCATCGTCTTCCAAAACTTGAGGTTGTAATTTTGTATAAGAAGGAGGATAAATTTTCAAGACCATCTCTTTGATAACAGGATAATTAATTACTTCAACAAAATATAATTCACTTTTTACATCCTTAGACTGAACATAGAACTTGAATGATCTTTGTGGTGCAACAAAATTATATTTAAACTCACCTAATGAGTCAGCACTAAGATTTACTTTTTCAAAAATATCCATTCCCTCAAAACTGTAATATAAATCAACTTTATCAAGTACTTTACCAGCTGTTTTAATTTTGCATAAATAATTTTCACCTTTTAAAATTTTTGTATTTCCAGGTTCAATAATGAAATAAAATTCTGGTGGTCGAATAAAATCCTTATTAAAATTAAGAATTCTGTAAGATGCAAATGGTAATTCAGGGAAAGAAAAACCAAGAATGGTGAATCCAATTAAAGTGAACAAAAAATATTTAAAGTATTTCTTGATATTTTTCTTATCGACAATCTCAGAAAAATTAAATCGATCGAAAAGATTCAGATTCTGTTCGATTGCTGCGTATGTTAATTCCCTTGAATAAAAATTATCTTTCTCAACTTTAAATATTAATTGAATTACATTTACAATTCTGTCTTTAATTTGATCGAAATGACGCCCGATTAATTCTCCAAGTAATAAATACAAATCTCTTTTATCTTTTTTATAAAAAGTAAAAACAGGATAAACAATAAAGTAAAGAATTAGACCAGAAAGAACAACGATAATTGAAATAAAAAGAATCATTCTTAAGCTTCTATCAAGAAGGAAGAAAAATTCAAATAAAGATACAAGAAAGAAAAAAAGTATGAAAATAAATATTGTTTTAAGAATTCCTTCCAGCAAAAATGTGATTGTGATCTGTTTTTTTAGATCATTCAGTCTAGAAAAGAAATTATTTAATCTTTGTTCACTCATATTTTTAACTTAATTTGTTTAGTGAGTCAATGCATAAACTATAATATTTGTTCCCATCTTAAAAGCCAGTTCTCTAATTTCTGGTGGGTCGTTATAGACATCAGGTTCAACCCAACCATCACCTAAATTCGATTCATATGTATAGAAAACACATAATCTCCCGTTTATAAAATAACCAAAAGCTTGAGGTGGCTTTTTATCATGCTCATGAATCTTTGGAACTCCTTTATCAAAATTAAAAAATGAGTGATAAATGGGATGATTAAATGGAATTTCCTGTAACTGTTGATCAGGAAAAACTTTCTTCATCTCTCGTCGAAAAGCTTGATCCATTCCATAATCATCATCAGCATAAAGGAAACCACCACTCTCAAGATATTTACGCAATCTTTTAGCCTCTGCTTCAGTAAAAGAAATATTGCCATGACCTGTCATAAATAAAATTGGATAATTGAAAATTTTATCAGAATTGATATCGACAAAGACATATTCTGGTTTTGTCTTTATTCCCGTGACATTCTGAATATACTTAAGTAAATTAACCTCCCCTGTTGGATCGTTATACCAATCACCACCACCACTATATTTTAACCTTGCAATTTGGATTTCGTGTTGAGAATAAACTTCAACTAAAAAAATCAAAGTTAGAGTAACAGTTAAAAAATATTTTTTCATGTGAACAATATATTTTTGTTTTAGTTGATTATAGACTTAAAGAGTTTTGTTAATAAATTATCCAAAGTAATAAATTTTTTCTCTACCTTCAAAATATAAAAAATGTAGAAATTTTTATCTTTATGATTATTTTTATTTGAATTAAATTTGTATAAGATGCTTCAAGATAGTGAAAGAATTACTCGACCCCCTATAGAAAATCTGGATGAAGAATTCCGAAAGGAAGCCCTTCCACATATGGATTCACTCTACAACTTTGCCCTTCAATTGACTCAGGATTCTGACGATGCCGCTGATCTTCTTCAAGAAACCTACATTAAAGCATATAGATTCTGGGATAAATTTGAGAAAGGAACTAATTGCAAGGCTTGGTTGTTCAGAATAATGAAAAACTCTTTTATCAATTTTTATAGAAAGAATATTAAATCTCCTGAAAAATTAGACTATGATGAAATCGAAGAAATTTATGAAACAATTAAATCTAACGAACAAAATCCGCACAACCTCGACAGAGAAATTTTTGATAACGTTTTGGATGATGAGGTTATGGAAGCAATAAAATCTCTTCCTGAAGAATTTAGAACCGTTTTGTTAATGTGTGATATTGAAGGAATGTCTTATGAAGAAATTGCTGATTTTATGGATATCCCAATAGGAACTGTTAGATCGAGGATTCATCGTGCAAGAAAGTTATTAGCCGTTAAACTATACGATTATGCTAAATCTCGTGGTTATAATGTAGATGAGGCGGATAAAGAATAATGGACTGCAAAGAATTTCAACAATACATTTCACCACTTGTTGATAATCAAATCGATGAAAATAAAAGAATAGAAGCAGAGAAACATCTTCAACAATGCCCGTCATGTTTTTTCGATTTCAAGGTTGAATCAATAGTCAAGAAAATAGTTAGCTTTAAATTTGTTAAAACAGCTTGTCCTGATGTCCTAAAAAAACAAATTGTCTTTAGCCTCGTTTCCCAAGAAGGATTCTTTGAACGATTACTTAGTTATTTAAAAATTATTTTTTTCAGTAAATATTTAAGATTATCTTTTGCAATTGGTTTGATTTTGCTATTATCAATAATTATTTCAAATCCGTTTAAGAAAGACAAAGAAAAATATTATAAAGAATTTGCAAGCGTTGTTTATCAAAATTGTAGGGAACTCAAAAATCACAATTTCCCTGAAAAAACAATCTTCACAACAAATCACGATGTCGTAAAAAAATTTATCTCTTCAAACGGGATTCTGACACCAAAGATGCCAAATACTGACTGGTCAATTATTGCAGCCGGAATTGAAAGCTTTGATAAATTTCATGCTGCCCATCTTTTGTTTCAATGTGAAGAAGATACCGTTTATTTAATGGAATTTGATATTAATAAAGCAAAATATTCTGGTTACTTAAATTTTGTAAACGAAATCTACTCGGATTTAAAAAGTAAAAAATACCTTGAATTGAATTTTTATGATTATATAATAATTCTAAGAATTGAGGAAAATATTCTAATGGCTTATGCGATAAATGCTCATAATCGACACCCACACGAGGAATTAATTTCATCTCTGGAATAATTATTTTTTCTTTTCAAAAATTTTATCTTCCAATCCTCTATTCACCTGATAGTTGTAATACTGAATTAAAATTTTCCCTTCTTGAACCTGACCAGAATTTTCTTTCTGATTTTTGTCAAATCTTCTCATTCTTGGAAAAAGAATCTTACTTGCTTCAAAAGTTGCAGTCATTTTCTCAGGTAACCAGTACTTACCATCAAAAAACTTATAAAAAAATTCAATCTCCACTTTACCAATCCTCGAACCGATCAAATTCATCTTTCTTATTGTAAAGTTTTCAGAATTCACCCAGATTGTAACAACTTCTTCAACTTCAGGGTTATTCGAAATTAATTTAATAATAAAATGTTTTAAATTATCAATTTCTACTTCACCTAAAATTAAACTTGAATAATCTTTTTCGTTTAAGATATCGGGATAGAATTTTATACTTTGTCTTGGTATTATCATAAAATTATCAGACTCGACCTTAAATTTATCTGGTTTTTTGAAAAATATTTTTGCCTTTAGTTCTGGAATCACTGCATCAGGGAAATCAACTTTACCTTTAATTTCAACAGAATAGTCATTAATTATATCATAATTAGCTTTTATCTTCTCAATTATTCTGTTAGCATTTTTATCTTGTGCAAAAGCAAAGCAAATAAAGGCAAATAAAACTAAAGCAAATTTTTTCATATTTCACCTAGATAAGAATATCTTTTTTTCTAAAATTTAAAAGTGTAATTGCAAAAAATAGAATGCCATGACCTATTAAAACGGCATAAGATTTTAATATTCTTGAAAAATCAACTGGATAATCAAATGAATCAATCCAGACTGTCATATACTTTGTAAATAAATAAGGTGAAATTTTTTCGAAAAGTTCAAAAGGTAATTCACCTAAAATTAAAAAGATTACAATTACAGCCATTGTTCCCACAATTGGACCAATTGCGTTATTGACTAAAGAAGAAAATAATGCTGCAAGACTAACAACAAGGCACATCGATATAAAAGATGAAAAATACGCCAATAAAAATCTCCAATAAATTTCATTTGAAGGTATAACAATTATTTTTTCGAGTGGAACTATTAAATCACCTGTTCCCAAAAAATAAATTGCTGGAAAAGTTGAAATCAAACCAAAAAAGACAATGAAAACCAGAGCGTAAATAAATCCAGCGATATATTTAGCTACAACTATTGTTTCTCTTCTAATTGGTCTGGTAATTAACATTCGATAAGTACCAGCTGAACCTTCACCTGCAAACAAATCACCTGCGACAAGTGTAATAAAAAATGGTATGTGAATTATCATAGCTTGTATTGTTATAAAAGCCACATACCAGCCATTTACCAAATTTCCAACTATTAAAAATTGATCCCCCATATTTCTGTCAAGTATTCTTTGATAATGATTACCTCCCTCACTTACTCCATAGATTAAAATTGGTATAAAAATACTCAGAGCGAGAAAACCAATATAAGTTCGCCATTTCTTAAAAATCTTATAAAGTTCAAAAGAAATCATTTTTAAAATCATTTTTGTCCTCGGGTAATTTCCAGAAAATATTCTTCAAGGGTTCTTTTTCGATAAAATTCAAAAACTTCAATTCCATTTTCAACGAAAATCTTATTTAATTGACTTGCTGAAATTCTTTTAGTAGAAATAAGCATTTCATTACCATTTACTTCAAAATCATGGTTCAGTTCAAAATTTAAGCTAATCAAAATGTTTTTAGCTCTTTCAATATTCGACAGCCTAAAATTATAAGTTGCTTTTTCTTCATTGAGTAATTCTTTCACATAACCTTCTACAACTTTTTTACCTCGATTGATAATTATCATTCTATTGGCAATTAACTCAACCTCATAAAGTAAATGTGATGAAATGAAAACCGTTTTACCTTTTTCTTTTGAAAGAGAGATTACAAGCTCTCTGATTTCCTTCATTCCCTGTGGATCAAGTCCAGTGGTCGGTTCGTCAAGAATAATTAAATCTGGATCATGTAAAAGAGCTTGAGCAATTCCCAGTCGCTGTTTCATTCCGTGAGAAAAAGTTTTGACTTTACTATTCCACCGATTCGATAATCCTACAAAATCAAGAATTTCCATAATTTGTTTTCGAGTTGGGTTAATCCCGTAAAGTTGAGATAAAAATTCGAGATTCTTAAAAGCTGTGAGATAAAGATAGAAGTCAGGACTTTCAACAATTGCCCCAACCTTTCTGAGAATTGATTTTGAATTAGCAGTTAATTTTTTATTAAAAAGATAAATTTCACCTTGATCAGGATAAATAAGGGAAGTTAACATTCTAATTGTTGTACTCTTACCAGCACCATTTGGACCAAGAAAGCCAAAAACCTCTCCCTTGTAAACAACTAGATCAAGATTATCAACAGCTGTTATATTCTTGAATTTCTTAGTCAGCGATTTTGTTTCTAAAACTATTTCCATTTTAATTCACATTACTATAGTCTTTAATAACAATCTATTTTATTTTACAATTTCAGCAAAAAATCATAAGAAAAAAATGATATAATTAGAATCAACAAATTTATGAGAAATTATAGTTAATAATTGTCTTAAAATTCTTATCTAATTTCTTTTTAACTTTGTAATGAAATGAACAAAAATAGAGGAAAAAGATGAGCGGGTTAATTGAACAAATTAAAATTAAAGCTAAACAAAGAAAAAAAACTATTGTTCTTCCAGAAGCACACGATGAGCGTGTGATTAAGGCAGCTGAGAAATTAATCAAAGAAGGCATTTGTTCAGTAATTCTTCTCGGAAATGAAAATAAAATAAGAGAAGATGCAAAAAATTTAAATGTTGATTTAACTGGAATTAGAATTATAGATCCATTAAAATCTGATAAACTCACCGATTTCACAAACATTTATTTTAACCTCAGAAAAAATAAAGGTGTTGATTTTGATAAAGCCAGAGAGATAATGAAAAATAATTTATTTTTTGGAGCGATGATGGTTCGTGAAGGAATGGCAGATGGATTTGTTGGTGGTTCAGCATCACCTACTGCTGACGTATTACGTGCAGGAATTCATTGTGTTGGAATGCCTGAAGGAATTTCAATCGTTTCAAGTTTCTTTTTAATGGTTTTACCAGAAAAAGTATATGCATTTGCAGATTGTGCAGTTGTTCCTAATCCTGATGAAGCACAACTTGCTGATATTGCAATTTCAACAGCTGATAACTTCAGCAAATTGATTGGTGAAGAACCATTAATTGCAATGCTTTCATTTTCTACCAAAGGAAGTGCAGAACATGAAATGGTTGATAAAGTTAGAAATGCAACTGCAATAGTAAAGCAAAAACGTCCTGATTTGAAAGTAGATGGTGAACTTCAGTTTGATGCTGCTGTAGTTGAAAAAGTTGGTAAATCCAAAGCTCCTGGAAGTGAAATTGCCGGAAGAGCAAATGTTCTAATATTTCCAGACTTAAATGCTGGAAATATTGGATACAAAATAGCTCAAAGACTTGGTGGAGCTGAAGCAATTGGCCCTATCGTTCAGGGTTTACGTAAACCAGTTTTTGATTTAAGTCGTGGATGTAGTGTCGATGAAATTGTAAATACTGCTGCAATTGCATGCTTGATGAGTAATTAATAGTGAATTGTTTGAAAAATATCATCATCGTTCTAAGTTTTGGTATTTGAATTTTTGAGTAATAACATAATTTAAAAGCTCCTTTATAAAGGAGCTTTTAATTTTTTCTCTAAAAAAATCTTTGATTGACAATTAATTGGAACAAAGATTAGGTTTTAGATAAAATTTTTAAGTTTTTCTCTTTAAGATTTTAATTAATAAAAACCGCTCAATTTAATAAAAGTTTGACAGTAAGTATGCATTTTCTCAATAAACAAAAAGTATGGGTTTTCGATGGAGCAATGGGGACAATGCTACAAAACTTAGCCTGTGGTAATTTTAATTGCCCCGATGAATTGAACCTATCCCAACCTGATGTTGTCTTAAAAGTTCATCAAGAATATATAAAAGCTGGTTCGGATATTATTCAGACAAATACATTTGGCGCTAATTATTTACGATTAAAAAGATTCAATTTGGAAAACAAAACATATGAAATTAATGCCAGAGCTGTAGAAATTGCAAGAAACGCAGCTGGAGGAAAAATAGTTGCAGGTTCAATTGGTCCTCTTGGTGAATTGATGGAACCGTATGGAGAAATAACTAAAGAAGAAGCTTTCCAATCATTTGTAGAACAGGCAAAAGGACTTTCGGAAGTTGATTTCATCAACATTGAAACCGTCCAATCGCTCGACGAAGCCGAAATTATTTTTAAAGCCGTAAGGTCAGTAAATAAATTACCAATTTCTGTTACAGTTACCTTTCAAAAAACAACAAGAGGTTATTTTACAATAATGGGTGAAAGCATTATTGATTTCATTAATCGAGCAACCTCATGGGATATACACGCAGTTGGAACTAATTGTGGCGAAGGATTTAAACAATCGTTAGAAATAGTATGTGAAATGAGAGAACTCACTAAACTACCTTTGATTGCCAAACCCAATGCTGGAATTCCTGAACTAAAAGATGGAAATATTATTTATCCTGAAACACCAGATCTTATTGAACCTTTAATCGAAAAATTTTTCAATAATTGTGTGAAAATAATGGGAGGTTGTTGCGGTACAAATCCTGAACACATAAGAATAATAAAAAAAATTGCAAATAAAATTAATTATGATGGATAAATCCAAATCGGAAATATTAGATCAAATTTCTGAATTAATAATCACTGGTAACTATAAATTAATTGTTGAAATAACCCAGAAAGCTTTAGACAATGATCTATCATCAGATGAGATTTTAAATTCTGGATTACTTAAAGGGATGGAAATCGTAGGTATAAAATTTCGTGATGGTCTAATATTTTTACCAGAAGTTTTAATGTCCGCCAGAGCATTTAAAGCCGCAATGAACATAATCGAACCTTTATTAATAAAAGATACGAAATCGAATAAGTCTGGAATTGGTAAAGTACTCTTGGGAACGGTAAAAGGTGACATTCATGACATCGGCAAAAATTTAGTCGGTATAATGCTGAAAGGGAATGGTTTTAATGTTGTTGATATTGGAGTTGACACATCAACTGAAAAATTTATTGACGCAGTGGATAAGGAATGTCCTGATATTGTTGGACTCTCTGCCATGCTTACAACAACCATGATTTCAATGCAAAAAACTGTGCAGGCATTAAAAGAAAAATTTCAAAACAAAATAATAATAGTTGGTGGTGCTCCTGTATCCCAGAGCTTTGCAGATGAAATTGGTGCCAATGGTTATGCAAAAAATGCAATCGAAGCTGTAGAACTTTGCAAAAAATTATTAGCAATCAAAAACTAACTACACTTAGAATTAAATAAAGTTTAAACTTCCTAGTATTAAATATTCAGTCCTCTTTTAATGAGATTTGAATAAATCATAAGTAGCTATTAACAAACCAGAAAAATCAGAATTTCACAAGTTAAGAATAAAGTTTTCCCAAAAACTCGATCAACTTAAAATGTGAATATTTAGAAATTCACTAAATTCATAACTATAAGATTAAAATTAATCACCACCATAAATAATAACTCTTGGTGCTTTAGGACCATCCATTTGAATCAAATTTTCGAGTGCATTTTCTTGTAGTTCAAAAAACCTGAATCCATAAAAAATTGGTTTAAGATTCGATAATTTTTTTTCTTCTGGATGTGGTAATCCATTGTTCTTTTTTCTAAGTCCTTCATTATAGGCGATGATTTTTTTATTCTTTACAATGATTTTTCTATTCTCCTCTTCTCTAACTTTATTTATCGCTAAAGATTTATTCATATAATCAACTAGTCTCTCAATTTTTACTTCCGGTTCAGCGGAATGAATCAGGTAAACAGTTCCATCAGAACCAACGGAAATAATTCCAACATGACCAACATAAACATCTTCTGGAGAATATCCACGTACAACATTAACAAAGTCCCCTGTTTTTAAGTATTTAAGAGCTTTTGGTACTTCTGAAGCAGGTATATATGACCAATTCAGTTCTTCTTCGGGAATGTCCTGTCCCAGTTTAAATTTACTGAAAAACTTTGCCCGATTAATCTTTGTAGTAACTTTTTTCGATTCAACACCAGGGAGACTATCGGTTATGTTTTTAACTAACCATGAATTGTTTACTGTCCAATCGGCTTCAGTATAATGATTGCGGGTAAGGATTCCAATAATTCCATCTTTATAACGAATTCGTTGAAGCATTGCAAAAAATTTCTTCCAGCTGTCAGAAAGAGCCATAGCATATACATGTTCGCTAAAAACAACACAATCACTTTTATCAAGGGAAAATAATGGTTGCGGATCATAAATTTCGAATGGGAACTCACCAAGTAAATAAATTTCATACTGCTGACCAATAAACTTTTTGGCAAGATGATCAACTCTTTTTCTGAGATTTGGTTCGTAATTATAAAGGAAAGCAAGATATTCGTCCACTTCATCAGGTGTGAATTCATATAATGGTTTCTCAATTAATTCTTTAAATTCTGCTACTTCAATATTCTCTTTTTCAAGAATTTCCAATGCTTTTTCATCCTCGATAATTTCATCTTCCACTAAAATATCTTCTGAAATAATTTCTTCATCTTTTCCTTTAGTATCTTGAGTTAATTCTTTAATAGATGTACAAGAAATAAATGAAAATACTAAAAGAAGTGGTAATAATTTTATCATATGCATTTCCAATTTTTATTTGAGATTAATTCTAAGCGAATTAGAAGTTAGATATATTCCATCACCCTTATAAACATAAATGTTGTATTTCCCTGGAACAGTAAACATTATTTGGTGTGCAAACTTTTTCGCTTTGGGATCTACTTCTTTATAAACCGTCCTGTCATAAATTTCTTTACCTTTACTATCAACTTTATAAATTTCATAATAAACTTCATCAGAACCTACCTCAAATCCAAGATCCACAAGGAAATATAGGTAACCTCCCTTTGAAGAAATATTAAATGAAGTCGTGGAAGTTATTGCATTCCCATCTTTATCTACTCCCTCACAAAAATAAAGAGTTTGAGCGAATGAAAGTTCAAGAGCAAAAAAGAAAAAAATAATAGAGTAATAATATAAAACATTTTTCATAGTCTACCTCATTTTTTGATAAACACATTTCGGTTAATTCTTTTAATTTTATTCAAATCTTTTTACTACACTTAACTTATTAAGTTCTATTTCATCATATCGAAGAATATTTTTTTACGTATTCCTTAATGTCAAATTTTCGTTCAAGTCCTTTATCATTCATATATCTAATTTTTCCAAAGATCTGCCTTTCAAACCATGGGCGATCATGGGTTCCGAAACACCATGAAATTCCAGCGTATCCATTAGGGTCTCTTCCATCTAACTCATATTTATCATTCAGATAGCATGCATAATCGAAAGCTATTTTAGGATGCGAAGTCCATTCAATTAATTTTTTAGCCCAGTACATTCTCATATAGTTATGCATCTTACCAGTTTTTAATAATTGAATTTGAGCAGCATTCCAGTAAACATCATGTGTTTTTGCATACTCTAAATCTTCAAGAGAATAAACATAATCTCTTTGATCTCCCAAATGATCTTCTAAAGTTTGCTTAGCCCAATCGGGAATTCCTTCATAATGATTATACATTGGATTATAGTAACAAAAATTTCTTGCAAGTTCACGCCATATAACTGCTTCATTTATAAAAGATTGAACATTTTCATCTCTAATATCATAATGCTTTAGTATCTCAAGGACAATATAAAGAACTGAGATTTGACCAAAATGAATATATGGACTTAATTCTGATTGGTAATCTTTTGTAGGATCTGATCTATATTCTTTATAATGAGAAAGCTTTTGTTCAATAAAAATCTTTAAAAATTTTTCCGCTTGATCGTATCCACCTTCATAAAATTCTGAAACCGGTTTTACAGTTGTATCAATATTAATAAGATTTAGTAGATCTTGATGTGATTTAAAATTAACAGATTCAATTTCCAGATCGGTTGATTTTATTTTTGGTTCTTGATGATCAACAGGTTGTAAAAAATTATTGAGAAGGTTTAATATTTTTGGTCTGATAGTTGAAGCATAGGGTTCTTTTTTTTGTGAAACTAATTCAATTGGAATAATGCAATCTGATTCAATTTCGAACAAAGGGATGTCAATTTGCTCTGCAACTTTTTGCCGCCAGTGTCTTTGAGTTTTAAGATAATTTCTATCAGTTACGATTACAACAGAATCCTTTGCAATTTGAATTGAACCACTAATGTAGTCAGATTTTTTTATGACAAAATTAATACCCCTTTGATTTAAGAGATATTTTAATTTGACAAGTCCTTCCAGCATAAATGTGTAATAACGAAGATTACTAAATCGGAATTTATCAGTCAGATTGAAAACCACAACTAAGGGTTTTTTCTTTTCATTAGATAGTGCAATAGCAAATTCCAATGCATGATTAAAATAAGCTCTCTGACTTGCTTCCATTACATAAACTACATATTTGCCTGAATTATTAAACTGTTTGTGATTTAATTTTTTAATTCGCGATTCCATTAAAAATTAAATTTTTTTTTGACGATGTTTAAGATTTATTTAACTTAACTAACTTTTACGGTATAGAATCGATTTGCATAGGTTAGTAACAATTCATGATGCCAGAGGATTTAATTTATTCTTTTAATCCATAAAGCAGTTGTATCATCATCAAGTTTCATATTTGTAAATTGTAACAAACGCTCTTTCAGAGCTTTCAGGAATGAATCACCTTTATAATTTTGAAAAACTTCTTGAATTCTGACATGACCGAACTGTTCACCATTTTCATTTTTTGCTTCAACCACTCCATCAGTAAATATTGCGATCTCATCATTTAAATCTAGTTTAATGTTAATGTCTTCGTATTCGCTATCTTCGAGAAATCCGAGAAGCAAACCCTCAGATTCAACTTTCAGAATTTCACCTGTTTTAGCTTTCTTAATTAGAAGTGGAAGATCACCAGCACCAGTATATTTAATTTCATTTTTTATAGTATTAATGACAATTAATGAAAGCGTTGCGAATATTTCTGAAACTTTTGCATCCTGGTATATTGCCCTGTTAAGCTTCTCCATAATTTTTGCAGGAGAATGTTCTTCACCAGTTTGAGCGACAAATCTGATTGCACTTCTTATATAACCAGCATAGGCAAAAGCAAAATACCATGCACCCCACTTTTTCCCCATCACATCACCAAAAGCAATTGCATAAGTATCTGAGGAAAGTTTAATATAATCGAGAAAATCGCCACCTGGAATCCCCTGGTAAGTTTGATGCCATTGCTCAACAAGATAACCATCAAATTTTGGAGGGTTATCGGGAACAACTTTAAGTTTAATTGTTTCTGCTGCGTGTTGAAGTTCCTCGACCACTTTTTTTCTTTCTTTCTTAAGTGAATCAACTATTGCTTTTACTTTTGCAGTAATAACATTTATTCCAGCAGTTTTTAAAACATAGTCGTGAACGCCATATTCATACCCTTTAAGGATATCTTGCTCTTCAGTCTTAGAAGTTAAAAAAACGAAAGGAATTGATTTTAGTTCTTTGTCTGCATTTAACAAATTTCGGAATTCAAATCCATCTGCTTCAGGCATTAAAATATCAGATAAAATAAGATCAGGTTTAAATTCTTTTGCGATATTAAAACCATCAAATGCATTGTTAGCAATCTTCACATCAAAATCTTGTTTTTCCAGTGCTGAGGCTAAAATTTTTGTAAGGATTTTATCATCGTCAACAATTAAAATTTTTGGTTTTTCAACCTGAGTAAGTTCCTCAATGACTTTTTTAGCGCCATATGTCTTGTAAATTTCTGATCTCTTTAATAAAGATCTAATTTTCAGGAGAAGTTCATCGAGTATAAATGGTTTTGTTATATAATCATCTGCTCCAAGGGCAACGGCTTTCTCTTTATCGGCAAGTGAACTCTTAGCAGATACAAAAATAAAAGGAAGGGCTTTATATTTATCTTGAGAACGAACTTTCTCACAGAAGGTAAAACCATCCATTCCGCTCATCATTATATCACATAAAACAAGATCGGGTGTAATTTTTTCAAGATGTTCAAATGCCTGACCAGGGCCATCAGCTTCTATGACTTCATAACCAGCTTTTTTTAAATTAAAAGTTATAAGTTTCCTTATTGCAGCATCATCATCAATTACAAGTATCTGTTTGGGTTGTTCCATCAATATGCACCTTTTCTTTTTATAACTGATTTAATGGTGTCCAAAATTAATGAAATATATCCTTTAACTGAATCGGACCTATATTCTTTTAATCTTTTTTTTAGTTTTTCATCTTCAATGTTAGAAATCGCTTGAATACTATCGTGGATAGCCCTTTCCTCCGCTGTTAAATTTGATCTACCTCTGGATTGCCAGTAACCTGCGAGTCCAAGTTTGCCTTTAAATCTAACCTGTGCAAGTTCCTTTAATTTTAACCAATCCTTTGAGATCCCTTCCTGATAAAGCGTTTGAGCTTCTTCAGGTGGTAGTGCCCAGATTCCAACCAGACCAATATCACCTTTTAATACATTAAAAAGAAGAGGTAATTCATCTAAACTTGTTCGGCGTAAAAATTTTCCTACTCGAGTTATCCTGGGATCATCTTTTGCCTTGAAATATGGTCCTTCATTATAAACATTTAATTCTGAGATTTTTTCTTCAGGAAATTGAGAAACTTTCATAGTTCTAAATTTCAAATAAATTACCTCTTTTTCAGGTTCATATTTATACCACTTTTGAGTTTTTTCAATCAATAGCGGTCTAATTAATCTTTTTGATCTATAAAATATAGGTCCTTTAGAGTCCAGTTTAATTGCAATCGCAATTAAGAGCATCAGAGGTAAAAAAATTATCAGACCAATAAGTGCAATCACAAAATCGAAAATTCTATAGGTCATTCCTTTAATTTTATCTTTTAATCTGGACTTATTAATCGGAGAAATAATAAAAGAATCTGTTACATATATTCCAAAATCTTGAGTGGTATTTATACACAAGTTTTTATAAATAATTGAATCAATAACTTCCAGATTTTTACCAATATAAGTGTCATCAAGAATTAATGAATTAGAAATTGTTGTACCTTCGTCTATCACAACATTTTTACCAATCACAACCGGGCTTTTAATCAAAACATTTTTTCTAATTTCTGAATTTTCTCCAATCATCACAGGCACATTTAATGATTTTTGAAAATCTTTATGAACTTTTCTCTTATCTCCAATTATCAATTGTCCTTCGGATTCCGACAAAAGCTTCAATAAATTTATATTGGTTTTTAGTAAGTCTTTGGGATATTCTATTTTGAAATATTCACCGTGAACAACAAATGCAAAAGAATCAATTTTCTTTTCGCAAATAGTAAAAAGCAACTCTTCATCAAGAGAAAATTTTGAATTTGATGGAATGTAATTCAGAATTTCTTTTTCAGCTAAAAAGACTCCTGCTGAAATATATGGTGATATACTTCTTTTTCTTCTGAATCTATAGTTTACAATTTTTGAGTTTTGATCAAAAATAATTTCATAAGTATTTTGTGCTATTGTATTTTCAATTACAGCATAACTAAAGATACTTTTTTTACTTTTATGAAAATAATAGAATTCATTTAGATCTATTTCGGTTAAACAATTTCCATAATGAATAACAATTGTATCATTAAAAAAACTTGTGACTCTTTTGAGAGCAGTAGCTGTACCAAATAATTCTTTTTCAAGGGAATAAGAGATTCTAACATTTAATTCTTCACCTTCACCAATGAAAGCATCAATTATTTCAGGCAAATGGTGAAGAGATATTTTGATGTCAGTTATTTCAAATTTTTTAAGATGCTCAATTATGTAGAGAATTAGAGGTTTGTTTAGAATAGGTAACATTGGTGCAGGAATTTCGTTGGAAAGGGGTTGTAACCTTTTTCCCAAACCTGCACCAAGTATTATTCCTTTCATTTTTATTCAAAACTCTTAACAGCATCCTGAACAGTTTCATAGCAATCAAAAACTTTATGCATACGAGTCAATTCCATCATCGAGCGAACAGCTGGACGGAAACCAACAAGCCTAATATCACCACCAGCCTGAGTCATTCTTTTAAGACTTACCACAAGAGAACCCAAAAAAGTTGAATCCACAAAATCGCATTGAGAAAAATCAACAACAATTTTTCTTTCTCCTCTTTCCATTGCATTAAATAGAAGTTGTTTGAAAGATTCCGCCTCCTGTAGAGTTGCGCGCGCTAAATTAACTCCTACAACAAGTACATTACCAATTTTTTGTTCTACAAAGTTCATAGATACCTCATTTTGTTTTTAATTACCTTTCAGGTTTTTGCCAGATGTTTGATCTGGATTTGAACGGATAAATTATTAATGCTATAACTGAAGCAAAATTCATTAAGAGGAATGAAAAAATCAAATAAAATATTTTTATTCTTACACCTATCAGCTCTCCAATTAAACCAATTAAAGAAAATGAGTAAAAAATTAGTTGTAAGTAAAAAGTAAATTCGTAAAACGAATTATTTGAAGTAATCACAATAATTAAATTAGAAACAAAAAGTAAAATTATGGATATAGGTGCGAGAGTCCACCTCAAAATTCTATGACTAATAAATTGAAATGAAAGAAATTTATAAGTTTTAAAATCAAAAAGTTTTTTCAAAATAAATATTGCTTGTATTCCACCAGTAGATATTCGAATTCTTCTTTTAAATTCTTCAAAAATTGATTTTGTAGGTTCCTCAACAGCAAATGCTCTAGGTTCATACAAAACTCTATAACCTTTCGCCACAACATTCATTGTCAAAATAAAATCCTCGTTAATAGTATATTCAGGAATTTTATCGAAAAGCTCTTTTCTAATTGCAAAAATCTCACCTGCTGCACCAACAATTGAGTATATCTCAGAATCAATTTTTTTCAGAAATGATTCATATTTCCAGTAAAGACCTTCTGCCTCAATTTTTCCTTCTTTTGAAACAACCTTTTTTTCTCCAGCAACACAACCTATTTTTTCTAATTGGAAGGGCATTACTAAATAATAAATAGCATCACGGTTATAAATTGCATTTGCGTCAGAAAAAACAAGTATCTCACCTTTTGCATAATCAACTACTCTTTGAATAGCTTTTAATTTACCTTCTCGTTCAGGTTTATGAAACAATTTTATACTCGAATTTTTAGAAGCTTCTATTTTTATGATTTCAGGAGTTTTATCAGTTGATCCATCTGTTACAAATAAAAATTCAATTTTATTTTTTGGATAGTTCAATTCAAGACAATTCTCAATTTTTCTTTTTATAAATTTTTCTTCATTATAAGCTGCGATAATCATTGAAACGAAAGGAGTAAATTCTTTTTGTGGAAGTCTTTGGTCGAATATCATTGGACCGGCAATTTCAGGATTTAAAAATATTTTACCCCATCCTTCAGGTATTTTTATAAAATATCTCAAAAATTCAAATCGAAAAATCAAGTAAATAATTAAAGGATAACCCAGGAAAGTATAAAAAATTACAAAAGCAGAAAGCCAAAAAATGAAATGGTAAATACTCATTCAGATCGTTCTATTTTAATATTATATTCTTTAATCATTCTATAAATTGTTGCTCGTCCAATTTGAAGCCTTCTAGCCGCTTCTTGAATATTCCCACCAGTAATTTTCAATGCATGTCGAAGAGCATTTTCTTTTACTTTTTCAAGGGGAATTATTTCATGGGAACCACCAGAAAATAAAAAAGAAGATGAACTACCCAAGGTCTCAGCAACATACGCTTGCAATGAAAGTGGTAAATCTTTTATTTGAATTGAATTATTATCACAAATCAAAACAGCTCGTTGCAAAACATTCTCAAGTTCACGAACATTTCCAGGCCAGGGATATCTTAAGAAAATTTCAATAACTTCTCTTGTAATTGATGGAACCGGGGTTTTTGCTTCTTCAGCAAATTTTCTAACAAAATGTTCAGCAAGTACAACGATATCTCCTTTCCTTTCACGAAGTGGCGGAACCAAAATTGGAAAAGTTGATAATCGATAATACAAATCTTCTCTAAATAATTTTTGATCAACTGCTTTTTTCAAATCTTTATTTGTTGCTGAAATAATTCTCGCTGTAGTTGTAATTGGTTCATTTCCACCAACTCTTTCAAAAGTTTTATCTTGAATTACCCGAAGCAACTTTGCCTGAAGAGATAATTCAAGTTCTCCAATCTCATCCAGAAAAATAGTTCCACCATCAGCGAGCTCGAACTTACCAATTTTTCTTTGAAAAGCACCAGTAAATGAACCTTTCTCATGCCCAAACAATTCACTTTCGAGTAAATCTTTTGGAATTGAAGCGCAATTAACAACGACAAACGGTTTATCTTTCCGTTCACTGTTTGCATGAATTGCTCGAGCAATTAGTTCTTTCCCTGTTCCGCTTTCACCATAAATCAATACATTTACATTTGTATTCAAAACCTTTTTCATCAATTTGAATACTTCCTGCATTTTATCATCAATCGCGATTATATTATCGAATTGGTAAATTTTTTCTCTTTCCTCAAGGAGTAATTTTACTCTTTTTTGAAGTTCATAATTTTTTATAGCATTTTTAATTGCGATTTCAAGTTTAGTTAAATCAACAGGTTTTGAAAAATAATCGAATGCACCAATTTTTATCGTTTCAACAGCAATATCAACATTCCCTTGAGCAGAGAGCATAATTACAGGTAATTCATGATTATGATTTTTAATCCACTTCAATAGCTCTACGCCATTAAGTTCACCTGGCAACATAATATCAAGCAAAATTAAATTTGGTTCTTCACCTTCATACTTAAGAAATTCATCTGTAGAATTAAAGATTTTGAGTGAGTAATTCCATCTATCTTCAATCCAGTGTTGCATCAATCTGGTAAAATTGATTTCATCATCGATTAGAAAAATTAATTTTTTTTCCATACTTATACCGTTTTTAGATTATTGATGACACTAATAAAATCTTTTATTCTAAATGGCTTGGTCATAAAATAATCAGCACCAGAATTTTCGGCGCCCTGCCTATAAAAATCAAAATCAACAGAAGAAAGAACTATTACTGGAATATTCGAGGTTTTTGCATCAGTTTTAACCAATCTACAAAAATTGATACCGTTCATTCCTGGAAGCAATACATCGGTTATTATTAAATCAGGAAGAAATTTCTCTTGCTTAAGGTATTCAATGGCATCTTCAGCGCTTTCTTTAACAATAACTTTATAATTCATCTTTTCAAGATGATATACAAGAAGTGTTTGAATTGATTTTTCATCTTCCACGAGTAAAATTTTCTTTTTCATAGTCATTTTGGAATTAAAATTTTAAATGTTGAACCTTTATTTTCTTTGCTCTCAAATTCAAGAGAGTAACCATGAAGATCTAAAATTTTTTTAGTTATAGACAGACCAAGACCAACTCCTCTCGTTTCAATTCCAGGTCTGGATACTTTATAAAAACGATCGAAAATTTTATTTTTATCTTTTTCTGGTATCCCAAATCCCGTGTCCGTTACCTCAATAATAAAGTTATTATCTGTTTCATGAAGTGAAATCACTACCTTCCCTTTTGGAGGAGTGAATTTTATAGCATTGCTAACTAAATTATTAATGGCTTGTTGAAGTTTTGATTCATCAGCGGCAACAATTATTGGTTTTTCTTGAATATGAATTGAAAATTCGATTTCTGATGCAAGAGGTTTTAATTGTTCATATGCTTTTTTAACGAGTTGCTGTAATTCGACATTTCTAAATTGAAGTGTAGAACTATTTTTATAAAGTTGAGATATATCAAGTAAATCATTTATTGTTGCAGCAAGCCGTTTCCCTTCATTCAATATTATGTCAATGAATTCATTAAAAATTTCACGAGGTAAAGCTGGATCATTCTTTATAGTTTCAGCAAAACCAATTATAGATGCAAGTGGAGTTCTTAATTCGTGTGATATACTCGATAGAAAATTTTCCTTCATTTGTTCTAATTCTTCCAACGATGTAATCACATTAAAATTTAGATTTTTATTCGATACTTTAAATGAATCGCTTTTGAATTTTTTCTGTTCTAATGGATCTCGTTCAATCTCATTAATTTCTTTCAATTTGAAAAAGAAAACAAAACTAAAGTTCTCATTTATTTCACTATTAATTTTAAATGCTTTTACTTCGAAGGGAATCAATTGATTAAAGCTTAGAATAAAATTCAGATCGCCACTAAAAGAACCATGTTCTTTTAGTTCTGTCAAGACACTGAGAAAATTTTCATTTTCTGGTTTAAACAATTGTTCCAGATAAATATCCTGCAATAAAATCTCATCTTTGTTAGCAGAATTGCACAATTGAGATAAAAAATTATTATAAAGGGTAACCTTTCCAAGTGAATCTGTAATTATAATCATATCGTAGTTCTTAACTCCTTCATTAAGAATTTCAACTAGTTTAAAAGATTTTTTCTTCTTTCTCCCCATTTAAATTCCCCTCAAAAGATTCTTTATACTCATTAAAAAATATTATAAACTCTAAAGCTTCTAAATAAAAGCTAACAGTATATTTGAAGATTCTTTTTAATTGTACATCAATCATTTTGTTCAAAATTATTAATACCATTACTACACCAACAATAAGGGTTATAATACTTCCAAGAGCAGCCCCGATTAAACTGTATTTTGGAATCAAAAACAAATCTATTACAAAATTAATTATTAACAAACTTATCATTAAATTGAAATTATAGTGAGGTCTTCCAAGCACTTCCACTGCAATCCCAAAATATTTAATAAATGGTTTGAACAAACTAAAAAATAAAATAATATAGATCGCCGGTATTGCATCTAAGTAAGCTTCAGTAGCAATAAATTTAACAATATGATGGGCAAATAAAACCAATAAGATTAAAGTTGGAATTACAAAAGCAAGAATTAAACCTACCGATCTCTCGTAGATATGCCTTACTCCTTTAATCCCAACACTTTGTAATCTGTGTGTAGATTTAGGATAAACAATAGAAGCAATTGATGTCATTGGAATATCAGAAAAGTTTCCGACTCTCATTGCAGTATTGTAACTGGCAACAATCCTTGTATTGTAAAAATATCCAAGTAAAATCTGATCAATATTTGTAAATAAAATTGAGATAACATTACTTCCAAAAACATATTTCCCAAAGTCAATCAATTTTTTTATCCATTTGAAATCAATTTCGCTTGATAGATGAATTTTTTTCTTATTCACCATTAATAAATAAATTCCAGCAACTATAACAGAAAAAGCTTGAACTATTGGTAATTTATAGACTGGAAATTCAATTTTAAATAAAACGATATAAGCTATAATTCCAATAAAAAGTGTATTGCGAATTAGATTACTATAATATTGATTACGAAATGAAAAATTTGCTTGTTCGATAGCCGAGAAATATAAAAATGGAATCTGGCAAAAAGAGTAAATAGGATAATATTCTAAAAGTAAATAAAACTCATAGCTTGACCATAATCTACCAAGGAATGGGGCAAGTAAATAGATAACAATTGTTAAAACAACAGTAAATATAACATGCAATAAAAGTGAGCCACTTAAAACTTTTGAATACTCACTTTTCGAATCTTGAATTGACGCATAACGCACCAATGCATTTGTTACAAATCCAGCTCTTGCAACATCAACAAATGAAGTTAATGCTAAATACAAAGCCCATGAACCAAATTCAGATTTATCATAAAACCGGACAAGCATTACGAATCCAGCAAATCCAGATATAAATAATACAACGTTTTGTAAAAAAGAATAAGCTCCGTTAGGTAACCAGTATTTCTTAATATCAGTCATGGGCTTTAAGTTTCTCGTAAATTTTTAGTAACTCCAGAATTGATTCTTTAATATTAAATTTTTTTTCTATTGTAAGTCTTGCATTCGTACTTATTTTGTTATATAAGTTTTGATCTTGCGATAATTGAAGAATTCTCTCTTTAAATTTATCAACATTAATTTCTTCACAAAAACCATTTTCTCCCGATTCAATTATCTCACCAATATTAGGAATATTTGAAGCAATTACTGGAACACCACAAGCCATTGCTTCAAGAACTCCATAGGGTAAACCTTCCCAAAACGATGGCAAAACATAACAATCTATTACATTCAAATAAATCTCAATTTCATAAGATGGTTCAAGAATTTTAACGACTTTATTTAATTGAAACTGTGTAACTTTTTCAATTATTTTTTCTCTTAATTCACCATCGCCAATCATAAAAAGTTTAAAGTTCTTATTGTTTTTGTCATTTTCATTAACCAAAGATTTAATTAACTCAATAACAAAAAATGGATTTTTTTGGTGAGTAAATCTTGTGAAATACCCAATTACAAAATCACTTTGAAAATAACCCATTTCTTCGCGCAATTTTTTATTTTTAGATGGTGAATATTTAGAAGTATCCACTCCGTTTTTTATGAGTATCTTTTTCTTCTGAGAAATAAAATTACCAATCTTATAATCTGATTCCGATACAAGAATTACCTTGTATGCATATAAACATATTAACCACTCCACAAATTTCCTGAAAATATACTGCAAACGACTAAGTTCACTATGAAATGAAAAACTATGTACTGTATAGATTAATTTTTTCCATTTTAAAAATGCTGGAATTAAAACAAGCGCTGCCCCTTTTGTTCCATGTGCGTGAATAAATTTAATATTTTCTATTTTGATAATCTTAATAAGTCTTAAAATATTTTTTAGTAAATCACTTGAGTCCTTTGGTAGTAAATAGAAATTAATTCCAAGAGATTTTGCATAGTTACTCAGAAAACCCTCTTTCAAACTTACAAGAACAGGAACAAATAGTTCTCGATCAATTGAATCAAAAATATATTTAATGTGAGTTTCTCCCCCACCAAATTCTGCCTGCCTGATTATAAATAAAATTTTTACTCCTCTCAAATTTATTTCTCCATTTGTTCATTGTTCAAAATTTTATCAATTGAAGTAACACTTATATGTTCTGTCCTTAATGAATTTTTTTTAGCATCCATTATTCTTAGCATAGATTTCATTTGAAAATAGAAAATTCTGGGCAGGTTTAATATTAATTGAAAAGATAAAATTTTTTCTTTGAGTAAAATTGATAATAAAATTAATGAAAAAATTAAAGTTATAACTAACAGAATTATGGATAAATTTATGTTAATGAAAAATCCAGCAATAAGCAGGACGAAGACAATCAAATAAAGCAGATTTAGTGGAGGTCTTAAGCTAACCAATCCAAGATGAATTTGGTTTGCATCAAAATTTAATAACCCTTTTAAAGTAAGAGTGAAACCAAACTTTATAGCATTATAAAAATGATAATATAGCCATCTTCTTCTTTGAATTACATAATTTTTCGAATTATAAACTTTTTCATCATAAATTATTGCATCTTTACAAATTTCAATTGGTATTCTGTCCAAAATTAGTTTCGATTGCAAGATTTTATCAAAGCCACCTAATGTTTCAATCTTACTTATTACCTCACCAAAAAGTTTTGCATTAACCGCAAAACCTGATCCACTTAATGTTCCTGTTAATCCAAGTGAAGAAGGTATTAATCTATCTAATTGATTATAGATAAAATCTGTAATTGAATCCAGGCTTTCATAAATATTATTGATACTTTTAGGAAGTCGAATTCCTTGAATAACTTTTGATTGAGGTTTAATAAATCTATTCAAAGCATTCAAGAATTCCGGATGAATTAAATTATCTGAATCTAGAACAAGTACGAAATCAAAATTGCTTACATAGGGGATTGCTTGCTTCAATGACTCTACTTTGGAATGAGTTTTTAAATTTAGCCGTAAGACTTTTACTTCCTTTTCAATTTTATTTAAGAGTGATTCATCGCAATTATCAGCTATTAAAATTACCATATATAAATCAGTTGGATAGTTTAATTTTTTTATTGCATTTATCGTCAAATACAAAGTTTCAGATTCTTTGTAGGCAGGAATTAATATTAAGTATTTATAAAGAGTATTATTTTTTTCTTCATTCTTTTTTTGCTTTGCCAGTTTTGAGAGAAAGAAAATTAAAATTTCATATACGAGAATAAAACTGGTGATGAAGTAAAAAAACCAGTAAAGTGATTTGATAAATATTACTCCCATCTGAACCTAAAACATTATTTTTAATTTTGAAACAGTCTAATTTAAATTATCGAAAAAAATAATATTTTTTATATCATTATGAGACAAAAAAAGAACTGCAGCGGAAGGGAGCGAAGGCTGCAGTTCCGGGGTTTAGGGACTTTGAGTCCCAAACTTAGTTAAGAAGGTGTTGTGGGAAGTAATAAAACTTTTGAGATTGAGAAGGATAAATTCTTCGTCCCGTATTATTGGGACGAAGAATGAAAGTCCAGATTTGCACACTTTCAAGTGCTGATTTTTTGAATAAAGGAGAGCGATAAAAATTTTGAAGGGAGTAGTTACTTAGGTATTTATATTTTGATTTTTTTGGGGTGATAAAATGACACTCATTATTTTCTTCTAAAACCTTTGATGGCTTCAATCCAAGTTTGATTAAAGCGTCAAAGATTTTAGACTCAATTTCTCTGATCATTGTATTTGTTATTTGTTTTTTCATAATAATTATAAACCTCAATTAAAATGCCAGTTAAAAATTAAAATTTTTTCAATTATTATTTGGATTATCTGTCTTAAATTGATAATTGTTTGTTTTTGAGAATGAGAGCTTTTCTTTTGACTTTAAAAATACTTTTATAATTTCTTTTATTGTTTCTTGCGTTTTAGATAATTTTTCAATTCTTTCAAATTTTATAATTGACTTTAAACTTTCTAAATCTTCTGGTGAGTTACTAAATCCTATTATTTTACATTTCTCTGAAAGTTCAGAAAAAATTCTCTCTAAAAATGCTCTCTGAAAATCTTTAATTAAATCTACATTAACAAATACAAAATCAATTTTATTTTCTTCTACAAATCTGAAGAAATCAAATATGTCTTTGCAAACAAACAGAAAAACATCGGGTAATATTTTGCATGAGAAATTTTTCAATTCACTAATTTCTTTTTCTTCACCAAGGAATACTCCAGTTATTTTAGGAATTCGGATTTTAATTACTACCTTTGTTCCTTTCTTACTTTCTGATTCTATAGATAATTTTCCATGATTGGAAGTAATAATATCATAACAGAATTTTAATCCTAATCCCGTGCCTTTCTCACCCATTGTTCCTATCTGAAGCTCAAAGTTGTGCGAGTTAGCAATTTGGTCAAAGTATCGTTGCGAAAAACCTATCCCAAAATCTTGAATAGTAATTTCAATAAAATCTATTTCCTTTTTTGCTGATATGATAATCTTACCTTTACGGTGAGAAAATTTGATTGCATTCGAGATTATATTCGAAAGAACAATTTTTAGATAATTTCTATCAAAGAATACTTTTAAGTCCTTATCAAAGTCTTGAATGATTTCAATTCCTTTTTGATAAATTTGACCACCAAAGCTAGAAAGTATCTTACTAATTAATGAATTGAACGAAATAAAATTTGGGCAAAACTCAAGCAACCCCGCTTCCACTTTAGTCCAGTCAAGCAAATCGTGAATTAAATCTATTTGTTGTTTAGAAGTATCGTAAATAAATTTTAAGTATTCTCTTTTTTGTTCTTCATCAATTTCAACACCTTCATTCAAAAGATTTATGAAATTTAATATTGTATTAAATGGTGATTTTAAATCGTGTGAAACGATTGAGAGTAACTTATTCTTGTCCTTGTTCAGTTTATGTAAACGGATCTCGTTTAATTTAATATCAGTAATGTCAGTAGCCCAGCCAAAAATTTTTTCATTCCCATTATTGTCGATGCTAAGTGTCAACTCAAATTTGTAAAATTTCTCTGAATCTAAATCTTCAATTTTATATTCAAAACTTGTCTTATTTTTTGATATAAGATCCTCGAATTTCGCATTTAAAATTTCGAGTAGACTATCATCACCAGAATTTAAATGATATGATTGGATAGCCTCATCAAATAATTTTTTGAATTTTTCTGTTACTGCGGTTACTTTCCATTTGCAATTAAATTTTTCTGCAATAAAATATGGTACCTTTATATCATTTATAATTTTAAAATCGTGTTTATCTTCTATTTTCATTTTTGAATGACCTTGTATTTGAATTAATTGATTAGATTCATCAATAATGGGGAAAATTGTTTCTTCTACCTCAATTATTTCACCATAAGCATTTTTAAATGAATAACCTGATTCAAAATAAATTTTATCATCAACTACCTTTCTACTGAATTTTGGTTTATCATAATTTTGTATCAAATTGAACCATAGTTTCGGATTGAGATATACATCTTTCAATTTATATCCAGTTATTAAGAAGAAATCCGGAGAAATATAGAGAAATTTTTGATCGGGTACAGACATACTCCAAAATATGGAAAAGGTAATAAAATCCTCAGATTTTTCAAGATTTTCCATGGAATTTTTCGAATAATTAAGATTCATAAAAATTTATGTATATTTTTTTATTAATTTGTTTCAATTAAAAAATTCGAAATCGTTATTATATAGTCATAAATTGTGCCAGAAGATTAATTAAAAAGTGAGTTTGCAGAAATAAATTCCCATATACAGAGTAAATAAATCTCAATAAATGAAAAATTTTAAGAGTTATTTTTACTGCTCATTAAAAAGGAAAATATCTCCCCCTGCATTGAGATTTTTTTAAGTTTGATTGCTTTCAATAATTGCAAAATAAGTCTCTTCCCTTTGTCCCTAATTAAATAATGATAAAATAAAATAAACAGACTTTAATGATAATCATTAGTCACATGCTTTTGTTTATGTACATATCTTTATTTTTTTTACTTTACAGGCTAAAGTCTGCGACTACCATAAACTATTTTTCAATTTCGATTCAATTTTTTTTCTAAAACAGATTAAAGTTTATCGATTTAAATAGTTGCAAGTTTCATCTTGTGTTTACAATTGTATTTTTAATTTTACATTTAGATTTTATAAAAGTCATTTTTTGATTTTATGTTATTGACTGTAGTTTTTAAAAAGTCTTTTCCTCTCAAACATGTCATTGCTAGATGCGATTAAAATCGGAAAAGCAATTTTTTCTCTCATACCATTCATTTCGACCCGCCAAAGGCGGGGAAGCAATCTTCTCTGGTTAAACCAATGATTTCCATTTTGCATCTTTGTGTTTTTGTGAAGGATTGCTTCAAGCCAGCCAGAGGCTGCCTCTCGCAATGACTGCTACAAGGAACTGTCATTGCGAGTTTCGATGAAAATTGGAAAAGCAATATTTTG
>CALDZP010000033.1 GCA_937944105.1 uncultured Ignavibacteria bacterium | reverse complement strand
ACTGGTATGAGAGAAAAATTGCTTTCCCGATTTTCATCGGGACTCGCAATGACTGTCTCACTTAGCTGTCATTGCGAGGAGTGAAACGACGAAGCAATCCTTCACAAAAAACAAAATTGCAAAATGGAAATCATTGGTTTGATCAGAAAAGATTGCTTCGCTCCGTTCGCAATGACTGTCTCACTTAGCTGTCATTGCGAGAGATAGCCTCTGGATGTCTCGAAGCAATCCTTCTCAAAAAACAAAAATGTAAAATGAAAATTTTTGACGTAACCAGGAAGGATTGCTTCGCTCCGCTCGCAATGACTGGCTTGAGACAAAAGATTGCTTCCCCGCCTCTGGTGGGTCGCAATGACAGTCTCACTTAGCTGTCATTGCGAGAGACAGCCTCTGGCTGGCTCGAAGCAATCCTTTTCAAAAAAACAAAAATGCAAAATGGAAATTTTTGCCGTAACCAGAAAAGATTGCTTCGCTCCGCTCGCAATGACTGGTTTGAGACAAAAGATTGCTTCCCCGCATCTGGCGGGTCGCAATCACTGGTATGAGAGAAAAATTGCTTTCCCGATTTTCATCGGGACTCGCAATGAATAGTATGAGAAAAAATTGCTTCCTCGATTTTAATCGAAACTTACAACCATAAGCAAGAGAGAAGAAATTGCTGCGTTTTAGTCGCAATAATTGGAATATTTACTTTATAATTTTTCACAAAGCACCCTAAATCTTTCATTCCTAAAGAACATTTCATATTTATATATTTGAAATGTTAAGAACAAATTAAGGAGTGAACGTGGAGAGTGTTCAAAACATTATTAAAGAATTTAGTGATGAATTAAAAGCAAATTCAAAAGAAGCTGCGATTATTTTAGCTGCGGGACATGGCAAGCGAATAAAATCAAATGTTTCAAAAATGCTTCATAAAATCTGGGGTGAACCTACAGCTGTAAGAGTTCATAAAGCAGCAGCACAAGGATTAGAAAATGCAAACATTATCATGGTAGTCGGAATAAAAGCCGAGGATGTAATTAAAACAATTGGTAAAAAAGAACGTACAACTTTTGCATATCAAGAATTTCAAAATGGGACTGGAGATGCTGTAAGAGTTGGAATGGAACCACTCAATAAAATTAACTTTAATGGTGATGTATATATTTTTCCAGGTGACATGGGTTTATTAAACAAAGAAACAGTAAAAAAATTTAAGGAAGATTTCCACAATCAAAATTGTCATATGCTCGTTATGACAGGAATTTACGAAGGTGATTACAGAAAAAATTATTATGGAAGGATTGTTAGAGTTCCACAGAAAGATAAATTCGGTAATCATTCTGGAGAAGATTTTGGAAGTGTTATTGAAATTCTTGAACAAAAAGATATTTTAAACCTTCCAGATGAAAAATCTTATGAAATAGCATACAACGGTAAAACATATTCCTTTACCAAAGATGAATTATTAAAAATCCCGGAATTTAACGCTGGTGTCTATGCAGTTAAATACGATGTTCTTAAAAAACATATTCATGAAATTACAAGTGATAATGTTCAGGGAGAAATTTATATAACTGATTTGATCTCAATTTTTAATAAATATGGATATAAAGTAAAAGCAACTTCACCAGATGATCAAAGTGTTGTTCTTGGTTTTAATGTTAAAAGTGTTTTGAAAGAAATGGAAGCAATTGCCCGTCAGAAAGCTTATGATAAATTAAAAGACATTATTGAAATTGATGATCCCGATGATTTCTTTATTGCTGATGAAGTTATTGATCAAATTTTGGAAATGGATAAAGCCGGGATTCCACTTGACATAAAAATTGGGAAAGGAGTTCACATTGGTAAAAATGTCAAACTCAATTATGGAGTTGAACTCAAAAAAAATGTTTTTGTTGATGGTAATGTAATTTTTGGAAAGAATGTTAAAATCTGGGAAAATGCCTTGCTGTCAACTTTTCCACATCAAAAATTTATCATTGGTGATAATGTAGAAATCCTCTGGGGAGATATAATTAAAGGTAATATTATAATTGGTGAAAATTCGAGAATTGAATCAAGTGTAAATATGACAGGCAGTGATGAATACCCGCTGAGAATTGGAAAAAATGTTTTAATTAAAGGTACAAGTTATTTGTTTGGAACCATTGTAGAAGATGATGTTCACATTGAACATAGCGTTTTAATTAAAAAGAGAGTAGAAAGAGTTCTAAAAAAAGATGGAACTGTTAGGCCGGTAAAATTTTATCTTCCAATGCCTGAAGGTGCTGACTCTGTTTCTGATTTAGATACAAAATGAAAAACTTATTTACCTTGAATGGAAGAGTAGATTTATAAATTAAATTTAACAAACTCTTTTAGTTTTTTTGAATTTACCAAAAACAACCTGAAAGTTCGAATGAGTATTTATTTCAAAAAATATTTAAAGAAAAACAAATAAAGGGTAAAAAATATGGAGCGAATCAGACCTAATCTTTTTGTAATTTTAATATTGGCTTTATCCATTAATATATATGGACAAAAGAAAGGTAAAGAAATGCAACTTAATATTGATATACCATATACCAAATTTGTTCTTGATAATGGGTTAACACTCATTGTTCATGAAGATCATAAAGCACCAATTGTTGCTGTAAATGTATGGTATCACGTGGGTTCAAAAAATGAGAAGCCAGGAAAAACAGGATTTGCTCATTTGTTTGAGCATTTAATGTTTAACGGAAGCGAGAATTTTAATGACGATTATTTTCAGGCAATGGAAAGAATTGGCGCAACTGACCTGAATGGAACTACGAATGAAGATAGAACGAATTACTTTCAAAATGTTCCTACTTCAGCTCTTGATATAGCTTTATGGATGGAATCTGATAGAATGGGACATTTACTTGGTGCAGTGGATCAAGCAAAGCTCGATGAACAAAGAGGGGTTGTTCAGAATGAAAAACGTCAAAGCGAAAATCAACCTTATGGAAAGGTCTGGGAATTAATTACAAAAGGAACTTATCCAGCAGGCCATCCTTATTCTTGGACAGTAATTGGTTCAATGGAAGATCTAAATGCCGCTACTCTCGAAGATGTGCATGAATGGTTTAAAACTTATTATGGACCGAATAACGCCGTACTGGTTATTGCAGGTGATGTTAATACTCAAGAAGTTTATGAGAAAGTAAAAAAATATTTTGGTGATATTCCTCCTGGCCCACCAATTGCAAAGCATCAGGTCTGGATTGCTAAGATGTCAGGAACAAAAAGACAGGTAATGCAAGATCGCGTTCCTCAAGCAAGAATTTATAAAGTATGGAATATTCCTCAATGGGGAAGTGAAGAATTAACCTATCTTGATTTAGTCAGTGATGTTCTAGGAAGTGGTAAAACATCAAGACTTTATAAGAGGTTGGTTTATGATGAGCAAATCTGTACGAGTGTGCAAGTCTATGCCTCACCTGGTGAAATTGGAAGTCAATTTATGATTGTAGCCACAGCAAAACCAGGAATTGATTTGAAAAATGTTGAAAAATCATTAGACGACGAATTAAATAAATTTTTAAAAGAAGGACCTACCGAAAAAGAACTTGAAAGAGTAAAAACAGAATATGAAGCGAGTTTCATTCGTGGTATTGAAAGAATTGGTGGTTTTGGTGGTAAGAGTGATATACTGGCACAGAATCAGGTCTTTGGCGGGACACCTGATTATTACAAAAAAGTTCTTAGCTGGGTTAGAAATGCGACCACCAGAAATCTTAAAGATGTTGCCAATGCTTGGTTAAGTGATGGTGTATTTATTCTTGAAGTTCATCCTTATCCAGAATTAAAAGCTATCAAATCAGATGTTGATCGATCAAAATTACCAGATCCAGGAACACCACCTGATATTAAATTCCCTGATTTACAAAAAGCACAACTTAAAAATGGATTAAAAATTGTTTTAGCTGAGCGACACTCAATTCCTGTTGTGAATTTTAATCTTGTTGTAGATGCTGGTTATGCCTCAGATCAATTTGCTTTGCCCGGAACAAGTAAACTCGCCATGGAAATGATTGATGAAGGAACAAAGAAAAGAACAGCACTTCAAATAAGCGAGGAGTTATCATTGCTGGGAGCTTCACTGGGATCTGGTAGTGATCTTGATGTCTCTTATGTTACCCTTTCGGCTCTGAAAAACAAACTCGACGAAAGTCTTGAGATTTTTTCTGATGTTATCTTGAATCCATCCTTCCCTGAAGATGACTTCAATCGAATAAAATCACAAACAATTGCGGCAATTCAAAGAGAAAAAGTGACTCCCACATCAATGGCATTAAGAGTATTCCCAAAAATTTTATATGGTGAAAATCACGCTTATGGGAATCCTTTAACTGGCTCCGGAACTGAAGAATCAGTCAAAAAAATTACAAGAGAAGATTTAGTTAAATATCATCAAACCTGGTTCAAACCAAATAATTCCACGCTTGTGATAGTAGGTGATATTACATTAGATGAGATAGTTCCAAAGCTTGAAAAACTTTTTGATGAATGGAAACCTGGAACTGTTCCAGTAAAGAACATTAGTGAAGTAAATCATAAAGAAAAATCACTCGTTTATATTCTTGATCGACCTGGTTCAATTCAATCATTAATCTTCGCGGGACATATAGCTCCACCAAGCAACGATCCTGATGACATTGCCATTGAAATGATGAATACAATCTTTGGTGGTGCATTTACATCAAGAATTAACATGAATTTAAGAGAAGATAAACACTGGTCATATGGTGCATCTTCATTCTTAATGGGAGCTAGAGGTCAGCGACCTTTTGTAGTTTATGCTTCTGTTCAAACCGACAAAACCAAAGAATCGATGATTGAGATCAAAAAAGAACTGGAGCAAATGGTAACCACAAAACCCCCAACTATTGAAGAACTTGAGAAAAACAAACAAAATGAAGTTTTATCTTTACCTGGAACATGGGAAACAATTCGTGCAATTTCAGGTTCGATTGTAACCATGGTTAAGTACAATTTACCAGATGACTATTATCAAAAATATCCTCAAAAGCTAAAATCACTCAATATTGACGAAGTTAAAGAAGCAGCTAAAAAAGTAATTAAACCAAATAATTTAGTCTGGGTTGTTGTCGGTGATCGAGCAAAAATTGAAAAAGAAATCATAGAGCTTAATTTGGGTGAAATCCACTTTATCGATAGCGATGGAAATCTGATTCAATGAGTATTTATTGATAAATTGAGGGGGACGCTAAGATCTAAACTGTCTTTTCATCTTGCGTCTCCTTTCAAATTAATTTAGCCAATCTATTTGATTAAAATAAAAAATCTAATTTTTCATGAATCGGAAAATTAATTAGAAAGGATAATTATATGAGATTTACAAAACCAATATTGATAATTTTTAGTATTTTTATTCTGTATGTTATCTATTCTTTATTCTTTGCTGAATCAAAAGAAATATTTGATTTAAGTCGACTTAGTCCAGATGACAATAAAAATGTAGATGTTCGAGTTTACCTTGCCAAAGACAAACCTATTCAACTAATAGCCGAACAAAATATTTCTATTTTTTATGTGAAGGATAAAAACAATAAAATTTATAAAGTTCAGGGACCAGCCAATCTTCCTGAAGGTTTTCATGATGCAGAAGTTGTAGTAATTCGAGGTCATATGCATCATGACTACTTCCATGCTTCCTCAATAATAAAATTAGAATGATAAACCAACGATAAAATTACAGAGTAAACAATTCTGAATTTTTCAATAACATGTTGGAGACATTTGTTAATATTTTCAAATCGATTAAATATTTCAAAAATGTTTTACAGCTGACGATTGTTATTATCCTCATTTAATAAATGAATTAAAATTAAACGGTAAATTTTGTTTTAGTATATCCACAAAAGATGAGAAAAAAATTTTAGATTTTGCAGAGTAAAAATTCCATACTTAAATTTTTCCCCGGTTATCTTGATGACAAAATATTTGTCGAAATAATCTTTGACGAATCATATGAAGGTATTTTAATTTAAGAGATATTCGAAATAAGATAAGTTTAATTAATTTGAATCTTAAATTAGCTAATTGGGACCATGTAAAAATTTATGTTGAGGATTATTAAACACTAATATTCTTCACTTAATATTTTATTCCATTCTTTCACAGCTTCATTTATCGCATCATGTGTAGATTTTTTCCCAAGACAGGCACTTTGAATTGCCTCGTCAAAAATGTCTCGAAGGTCATCAAATTTGGGATGTTGCAAGTAAGTTCTGAGTCTACACGCAAAAGGCAAATCCCTCACTCCTATTATCCTTGCTTTAGATTCTAGTGTACCATCATCTTTTGTAAAGAATGAATCTTTCAATGCCTCAATAACAGAAGGGAAAGTTACGGTGAGTTTACTGAATTTTAATTGATTTTGAGCATTTGTCAGATAAAAAATAAAATCAGCGGCTTCTCTTTTGTATTTACTTGATGCAAGTACTGAAAGTGACATTGCAGCAAGTTCATGTTTACCTGTTTTACCAGTAATCACTGATGATACATCCGTATTCTTAAAAATTTCAGGTGAATTCTCTCTTATTCTTTTGATAAAAACAGGACCGGTAAAAACCATAGCCACATCACCAGATTGAAATGGTTCAATTATTTTTGTTCCCGTTGCAATAATTGACTCTCGTGGTAAGTATCCATCTTTATAAAGTTCAACCCATTTCCCTATTTGTTCAATTGCTTCTTCGGAATTAAAAAATGCTTTTTTCATACTTTCATCAATCATTCTAATTCCCTCAGATTCAAGCATTATTGGAAGGTAACTATCTTTACCGATATTCCAGAAAAATGCAAACTTTCCAGTTCGATTCTTATACTCTTTAATGAAATCAATTAATTCTGAAAAACTTTTAGGTAAATTTTTCTCTGTAAATCCAGCTTCCTTAAAAAGCTTTTTATTATAAATTAAAATGTAAGTGTTTAAATACCAGGGTAATGCAACAATCTTGTTGTTAATTATACAATTTTCAAGAGCATTGGGTAAAAATATTTTGAAAGTATCGTCAGGATAAAATGTTCTTAAATCAACAAGTGCTTTAATGCTTTCAAACTTTGAAAGAAAATCACTGGATAGATTTATAACATCTGGAGGATTTCCAGCAATAATAGAGCTGAGTAATTTTTGAATTGCCGCATCATATGGAACATCAACCCATTTAATTCTTACTTCTGGATGTATTCTTTCATATTCACTTATAACCTCTTCGAAATATTTATTAAAAGTTGGGCTCAATTGAAGAGTCCAGAATTCAATTTCAATAAAATCTCTTTTCTTAGAGCAAGAAAATATTACGAAGGAAATTAAAATTAAGATTAATTTTTTCATTTCAATCTTTACTAACTATTTATTTTATCGCACCGAACAATAACAATATTGAATTTTTATATTTTACCATTTATCAAGTTTTTGAGAAAATAATTCTACCACAGGTTTTGATTTCATTGTGATACGTTTCTAAAATTTTTAAATCAGATGACAGATTAAAATTATTTTACAATGAAATTACCCTTCACAACACAAGTTCAATGGTTTGGGGAAGTAATAATTATAAACTTAACATTTTTTCAACAAATCTGAATTATCGTTGAAAGCATTTCAAAATATCACAACTTTGTGTTTTTAATAGCTTCAATAATTTGTTTGTAGCCTGTACATCGACACAAGTTTCCGGCAATTGCTTCTTTTATAGTTTCTTCATCGGGTCTTCGATTTTTATTAAGAAGCGCATACGCAGAGAGAATCATGCCAGGAATGCAAAAGCCACACTGAACAGCACCAAATTTCAAAAAATTCTCCTGCAACGGATGAAGATTCCCGTTTTGTGAAATTCCTTCAATTGTAATGATCGCAGAACCATTAATTTCACCAGCAAGCATCAAACATGAATTTACAGCTTTATCATTCACAATAACAGTACACGCACCACATTCACCAATTGAACAACCTTCTTTTGTACCTGTCAGGTTTAAATCATCTCTCAATAAATCAAGTAATCTCTTATTTGGTAATGTTTCAAGTTCAACTGGCTCCCCGTTCAAAGTAAATCTTAATTTGATTTTCTTCAAAATTTTATTCTTCTTCATTAACTTTCTCCAGCAATTGGTAAAACACCTGTTGAAGAACTGGTAATTTATATTCTGATGACCATCGAAGTCCTGTAATTTGAAGAACTTTTTTACCCATCAGAATTGATAATTCTTTAAATGTACTCGAATCAGCTTTTTTATCTTTTGCAAATTTTTCAAGTTCATGGAGTCGGGCGCCAATAGGAGTTACTGCACCACTTGCAATTCTCAATTCATCAATTATTCCAGCCTTCTTCTTAAGCAATAGAGCAAGTGATATTCTACTTATGGCTACTGCTCTTCTTCTACCAAGTTTATAAAAATCACCCTTAAAATCAGGATCGGGTTTTGGAATAATAATTTTTGTTACAACCTCATTCTTTTTCAATGCTGTTGAATAAGGTTTAATCAAAAATTTTTGTAGTGAAATTACTCTCTTTCTTTTTAGAGATTGTATTTCAATCTTTGCATCATAAACTAAAAGTGGTGGAACGCTATCAGCACAAGGTGCATTGTTTACACAATTACCAACAACAGTAGCTCGATTTCTAATTTGAACACTACCAACAGTTTCTGCAGATTTTACAAGAAGTGGAAAGAATTTTTTAAACGTATCACTTTCACAGATTTGAGAGAATGTCACACATGCACCAATCTCAACACGATCCTTAAATTCTTTGATTAATTTTAATTCACCAATTTTCTTGATATCAACCAGAAGTTCTATATCCCTAAATCGTTTTGAATTAATATGAAAACCAGGAAGAATATCAGTACCACCAGCAAGTATTTTTGCTTTCTTTTTATTTTCTGACAGGATTTTCAAAGTTCTTTTTAAACTTAAAGGAGCAACGTAATTTAATTTTGGAATCATAAACTTCCTCTCTGAATATCCCCGGGTCTTAATTTTCTTTTAAGAATAACTTCTTCGAGATTCACAGGCAAATTAAAGTATCTTTCACCAACAGCATTTCGAATTGCGTTATTAATTGCGGCAGAAGTTAATTCAAGTGTAGGTTCACCTAAAGATTTTGCTCCCCATGGACCAAATTCATCTTTGCCTTCAATAAATATTGGTACGATTTCACCAACATCTTTACTTGTTGGAATAAGATATTGATCAAAATTTAATTCTTGAGGAAAACCATTTTGCTTTGATAACTCTTCAAAAATTGCATAACCTGCACCCTGAGTAACTCCGCCATAAACCTGACCAAGTGCACCAAGAAGGTTTATAACCTTGCCTGGGTCATGCACTGCTGTTATCTTATCAATATAAACCTCACCTGTTACAATATTTACCCGGACTTCCGCTACCTGAGCACCGTACACATAAGTAAAGTAGGCTTTCCCCTGTCCAACTTTTTCATCCCAATGAATCTTTGGGCCAGGATACCAGCCTATTGATGCCAGACAAATTCCTTTCTTATAAGCAAGGGCAGTAAATTCCGAAAAGCTTAATGAAAATTTTTCTTTCCCTTTGACATAAATTTTATTGTTTTCAAACACTATTAAATCATCTTCTGTAAGCTGCCATTGGCTTCTTAAAAAATCTTCAAATCTTTTTCTCAAAATTTCTGAAGCATTTTTGACAGCGCCACCTCCCATAACAGTTGATCGAGAGGCAACCGTTGGACCACTATCAGGAATGTGGGCTGTTGTTAATTCAAGGTAATAGATATTTTCAACTGGAATTCCAAGAATTTCAGAAACAATAATAGAATAAGCCGTTTTCATTCCCTGACCATTTTCAGCCAAACCACAAAGTAAATAAGCACTTCCATCACTTTGAATTGATAGATAAGCTGCTGCAGCATCGATCCCTTCAGCTCCAAGTGAACTACCTCGAAAACTAATTGCCAATCCAATCCCCTTCTTCCATGTGTCTTCTGGCTCAACAAATTCTCGATCACTTAATATTAAATTTTTATTGATAATTTCATCTTTAAATTCAATTGTCGGAATTCTTCTATTGTGATGTTTTTCATTTTCAAGCCACTTTTCTCTAAAATTTGTTGCCTCACATGCAGTATCCAGAACTTTCATCAAATTGACATCATGGTTTTCAAGTCGTTGACCACTCGCTGTAATAGAACCATATCTATACCCGTTAATTCTTCGAATTTCATCTGGAGTTAACCCAAGACTAACAGCAATATCATCCATGAGAGATTCCTGAGCAAAAACAATTTGCGGAGAACCAAAACCACGCATTGCACCTGTATATGGATTATTAGTATAAACAGCTCTGACATCTGTCCATACATTTTCAATTTCATATGGACCAGTAGCCTGAACAACAGATCTCCAGGTAACATAGGGAGTCATAGAACAATAAGCACCAGCATCAGCTAAAATATCAATCTTCATTGCTTTGATTTTACCTTCTTTAGTATAACCAACTTTATAATGCATTCTGTATGGATGACGCTTATAAGATTCAAGAATTGACTCTTCACGAGTATATTTTATTTTAACTGGTCTTTTTGTTTTCAGTGCTGCAATTGATGCCCTCGCAGAAAGTATACACATAATATCATCTTTACCACCAAAGGAACCACCAAGTTCTGCCTGTTCAACTCTAACTTTGTTAAGTGGAAAATTTAATACTTCAGCAACAATCCTTCTGACAGTAAAAGGATTTTGAATACTCCCAATGATATAAATTCCTTTATCACCTTCAAGCGGTATGGCTGTAACGCATTCAGGCTCAATGTAAGCATGCTCGATGTGCGGAGTTGTATATGTTTGTTCAATTATATAATCTGATTCATTAAAACCTTTCTCAATATCACCTTTTCTTAGTGGATGATGAACAACAAGATTTGTATTAAATTCAGGATGTATTAGCGGTGAATCTGGATCGAGTGATTTTTCAGGGTCTGTTAAAGAGGGCAATTCTTCCAGTTCTATTTTTACTTTTTTCGCTAAGATACGAAGTTCATCAACATCTACACCAACAAGCATTGCAACTACATCACCAGGTGTTACAATTTTGTCAAAAGCAAAAACTGGCTGATCTTTTCTTATTAACCCAGTCTTCTTCGCTCCTTTTATATCACTTGCATCAATAATGGTTACAATATTTTTATCATTTTCGATTTCAGAATAATCAATATTTTTAATAATAGCATGAGTCGATTTAGTTCTAACCATAACTCCGAACAATGTATTCGGGAATTTATAATCATCTGCAAATTTAGCCTGACCAGTAACTTTAGCTTTACCGTCCTGACGAATTACTGGTTTTCCAATAACATTAAATTTTTCTTTCATATTTTCCCCTAATCATATTTCAAATTCAAAATAATATTTTTTGAACAAAAATTCCTTAATTAAGAAGACTCAAATTTTTCTTTTAATCTCATACCTTGTTTTATTATTTCTTTCTGAATGGTTTGGGTATCAAATTGTAACTGAAAATCTTTAAGTAAATATTTACCACTTTGAATTACTGTTTTTGGTCTCTGCTCCAGAATTCCATATACGAAATGTCCCCAGAAGTTTTCATAAGTCATTTCATTAACAGGAGTGTAGTCCCATATAATTAAATCTGCTCTTTCATTTTGATTGAGAGTTGTAAAATCATCAAAATATTTCTTTATAAAATTTAATTGATTGAAATAAATTTTTTTTATCCATTTGAATGAATCATCAAAACTTTCACCTGAATATCGGTAAAGTAGAAATAATTGTTTTAATGTTTTAGCAATATTAGAATTCATACCATCAGTACCGGCTAAAAGTGTAAGATTTTCAGGGAATTTTTTAAATACAGGAATTCCAACAGAATTATTCATATTAGAATCAGGATTTAGAGCAATCGCAGCTTCATATTCTGCAATTTTTTTATACTCTTTCTTTTTTAAGTGAACACCATGAGCAAGAATTGATTTTGAATTTATTAAATTAAATTTTATTAATCTTTCAAGTGGTAAGGCTTCAAATTTTTTTAGGCTTTGTTCCCTATCTACTTTATCCTCACATAAATGAATATGAATTCCTGTATCAAGACCTTTCATTATGTTTGATACAAATCTTAAGGTTTGATCGTTCAAAGTAAAAGCAGCATGAAGTCCAAAAATACCTTTGAAGTTTCCATCATTATTTTCTATAAAATCACAATTTTCTTGAACTGCTTTCTTTGTTATTTCTAAACCATTTCTATCCGATGTTTCAAAACAAATAGTTCCCCTGAGTCCAAATTGCGATAAAGTTTCTGAGATTGTTTTCAAACTATCTTTTGTAAAATTTGGTGATGAATGATGATCAAAAATGTAAGTTGTACCATTTTTAATTGATTCAATTGCAGCCATAACAGCTGAAGCCTCAATCATTCCTTCATCTAATATTAAATCAAGTTTCCACCAGAGATTTTTTAAGATCTTGTAAAAATTTGAAAATGAACCTTTAGTTTTTAATCCTTTAGCAAGTCTTGAATAAATATGTTCATGAAAATTAATTAAAGGAATAGTCGCTACTGCACCTTTTGCATTATATTCATTTTCATGGACTTCTTCTTCAGTATCGTTATTCACATACTCGTAAAAGTCTTTTGGAATAATTGTCTCAATTCTCCCATTACCAATCTTCAAATCACAAAAAATAGGATTAATTTCATTGTTTGAGATTTGAGCTAAATATAAATTTTTGATTAACAAACTATCATTTTGCATAGCAACCTCCTTTTAATTTAAACGAAAAAGTCAAAATTAAATTTTGTGTAAAATGAGCAGTCAAACATAAACAAGAAAAAAAATTATTAAAAATTTAGGCATTCATTGTGATAAACAACCTATCATCAAAAAATCACATACATTTTTGATTAAATAAAAAATCTATCCATATAACTTAATTTGGATTTTAAGAAATAACATTTTTCAGTTTCCACCAAATATTAGAAAGAAACTAAATCATACAAGTTAAATTCTGAAATTCTAAAAACTATATTAAACTCTAACTTCCTTATTAAATTCATCAATTAATTTATCCCATAATTCAACGGTTTCATATCTTTGATTCCAATAATTTTCATCATACCATTGTTCATTTAGTTCATCGACTGATTTACCCTGTTGTTCAATCCAGGTAAAATATTTCAAATTGTGTATTGTCTTTTTATCATAATAATTAAGTTCTTTCATAAAATCTGTTGTTTGATTTTTTAAGCAAACATTCCAATTTAACTCAGCTTCTTTTTCAGAATATTTACCCCACGATTGATTCATCTCATTCAACCTCGACCTGTACATTTCCACAGAATCAGTAAAAACAGTAAAGATGAAATCATTTTCATTCATCTCAAACCATTTCGCTAATTTTATAGAACTTAAAATGTTACTAATTGATGAAATTCCAAGCCAGGAAAGTTTATTAAGAGTTTCATCACCTATACCAAGAGACGCTAAAAATTTTAGACCTGCTTCTTCGTTAAAAAGCCTTAAAATTCTAAGAGGATGTTCATCATTAATTGCAGTTACAACATCAGTATTTTTGACATTATGAATCCAGGGAACATGCTTATCTCCTATCCCTTCAATTCTATGTCCACCAAAACCATTCATCAAAAGAGTTGGGCACTGCAAAGCTTCGGAAGCAACAATTTTCATTTGGTTGAACTTATTTTTCAGATAATCACCTGCACCGATAGTTCCAGCGGAACCAGTTGCGCTAACAAATCCACTGAATCTTGAATTTTGATCTTTTATTTCGTTGAAAACTTTTTCAATTGCCGAACCAGTTACATAATAATGAAAGCAAGAATTACCGAATTGTTCAAATTGATTAAATATAAAATACTCATCGCTTGTTCTCTTAAGTTCATGACATTTATCATATATTTCTTTTACATTACTTTCGCAACCTGGAGTTGCGTAAATCTCCGCACCAATTTTTTTTAACCATTCAAATCTCTCTTTACTCATTCCTTCTGGCAGAATAGCAACTGCATGAACTGAAAGTAATGCGGAATTGAAAGCACCACCTCGACAATAATTCCCAGTAGAGGGCCATACAGCTTTGTGATATTCAGGATTAAATTTACCTGTAACGAGATATGGAATCAAAACTCCATAAGTAGCCCCAACTTTATGAGCACCTGTCGGGAAAAACTTTCCTACAAGACCAACTATTCTCGCTTTAACACCTGTTATTTCTTGTGGGATTTCAAGATAATTCACTTCTCCAATTCCACCAGTTTCAGGATCATTTTGCCAGTTGATTCGAAATAAATTTAATGGATGAATTTCATCAATATTAATTGTTTTTAAATTTACTTTTATTTCTTCAGGGATTGTTTCTGGTTCTTTTAATTCAGAGAATTTTGGAAGTATAATGTTTTTTTCTTTACACCGTTTGATGGTTTTTTTTAGATAATCTTCGTTTTCGATTTTCCATTCCCATTTTTTCATTTTGACCTCAATCATTTTTTTTATTTAATCAAAATTAAACTTTTATTTTCAATTATTTCCCCTCTAATAGTTTATCAGAAAATTTGTTCTTCTACTTGACATTTAGTCCGATATATATCAAATTTATTTTAGAAAACAAGGAATTAAATTGGATATTAAAATACCATATGATATAAATTTTTATGAAGCTCTCTTTGAGCAAATTCCAGTTATTTTCTGGACGGTTGATAAAGAATTAATTTTTACTTCATCTTTTGGTGGAGGATTAAAAAATTTAGGATTAACAAAAAATCAAATTGTTGGCTCATCCCTATTTGACTTTTTTCAAACTAATGATAAATCCTATGAACCTGTAGCAAAACATATTCTAACTTTACAGGGAATATGTACAGACTATCATTTCAAATGGAAAGATAGAGTTTATCATTCTTATTTGCACCCGATTTTTAATTCGAACAATGAAATTGTAGGCGTTTTTGGTCTTGCATTGGATATTACAAATTCTAACTCAACAATTGAAAAATTTATAGCTTCTGAAGAAAAATATAAAACATTATTTGAATCTGCCTCAGATGCAATATTTTTAATGGATAAAGATATATTTATAGATTGTAACCCTGCAACATTAAAATTATTTAGATGCAGTAAAGAAGAAATAATTGGACAGCCACCTTACAAATTTTCTCCCGAATTTCAACCAGATGGAAGAACCTCAAGAGAAAAAGTACTGGAATTAATCGAGAGAGCTCTTAATGGAGAGAGTCTGGCATTTGAATGGGTTCATACCAGACTTGATGGGATATCTTTCTTTGCTGAAGTAAGACTGAATAGATTTAAAATGGGAGAAAATTACTATCTACTTGCGGTAGTCAGAGATATTACTGAGAAAAAAGAAATTGAAAGAGAGATTGAGTTACTTGCAAATGCCCTTGAAAGTGTGAATGAATGTGTATCTATTACCGATTTAGATGATATTTTGTTATATGTAAATAAAAAATTTTGTGAAGTTTACGGGTATGAAAAAAATGAATTAATTGGAAAATCTATTTTATTTGTGAGATCAGACAAAAATGATCCGGAACTTACTAAACAAATTAACCCAGCAACAATCAAAGGAGGTTGGCAGGGTGAGATATGGAATAGAAGAAAAAATGGTGAGGATTTTTTAATTCGTTTATCTACTTCACCTGTTCTCGATGAGAACCAGAAAATCATTGCTCTAATTGGTGTTGCTACTGATATCACCAAAGAAAAAGAGCTTTTTAACAAAATAAAATATGATGCAGAAAGATTAAAAATCCTCTTTGAAGAAGCACCTGATCCAATTTTTGTTTGCGATTATGAAGGCAAAATAGTCGAAGCCAATAAAGCAAGCGAACGATTAGTTGGATGGACTAAAGAAGAAGTTATGGGCAAGACTTTTTTCGAGATGGATTTATTTGATAGAAAAAATTTTTTCAAAGCTGCAAAGGTTTTTTATAAAGCACTAAAAACCCGCCCCACAGGTCCAGATGAAATTGTAATTTTTAATCGAAATCGAGAAAAGCTTTACATAGAAGTCTCAACGCACCCAATTGTTATTGAAAATAAAAAACTAATTTTATGCGTTGCAAGAAACATAACTGAACAAAAGAAAATTCTTTTCGAACTTGCAAAGGCAAAAGAGGCTGCTGAACAGGCTAATAGACAAAAAACAATTTTCTTCGCTTCAATGTCGCATGAAATTCGAACTCCAATTAATGCCATACTTGGTTTTAGTGAAGTTATTAAAGACTATTTTTATGATAAATCAGACCCTGAAGTAAGAAATTATTTTGAAATACTTCAAAATTCAGCTCAAAATTTACTTCATACAATTTCACAATTAATTGATTTTTCGAGATTGGAATCAGGGACATTCAAATTTCAGATTAAATCAGTTAATTTTAATAAAGAAATAAAAACTGTCGTTGAATTACTCAAAATGATTGCCAAAAAGAAAAATCTGAAAATTGAATATATATTACCAGAAGAAGATATAATTGTAAAAGCCGATCAATATTCTCTAAATGGAATACTGACAAATATTATTAATAATGCAATCAAGTATAGTGAAAAAGGAAAAATAACCATTAGTCTCGATAAAGATGAAGATTTTGCTTGGTGTACAATTAAAGACGAAGGCATCGGAATGTCAGAAGAATTCCAGAAAAAATTATTCACTCAATTTGCAAGAGAAGACTCCGAATTTATAAGAAAAACCGAAGGTTCAGGTCTGGGTCTAATTCTCACAAAAAAATACATTGAAGTGAATAAAGGGAACATTTCAATCGTAAGTCAAAAAGGAAAAGGTACAACCGTAACATTTACTATCCCTCTTGATAAATAAAAAAGCATTTTCAAATAAATAATTTCACCTTCATTAAAATAATTTTAGTTACTATAAAATTATTTATTCATCCCACACAAATTTTATCAAATCAATTTCAATTTTCATTGATCATTATAAATGTCAAAAATAATCTAGAGGCATTTCATAAAAAAAATTAAACCAAATCATTAAATTCTTTTAAATATGCATACTCCACTTCTTTATTTTCTATTGTTATATTTGAAAAATAATAACAGATACAAATAAATCTAATCGGTGATAAAATGAGAAAAACTTTTTTAATCTTGTTAATCAATATTGTTTATAATACCATTTACAGTCAATCAGTTGATACAGAACTCTTTTTTGAATGCAAGAAGGATATAGGACTTCGTAAGATTGAACAAAATCAAACTATCCAGCACGATTTCGACATTCTTTATTATGACATTAATGTTAATTGGTATAATGTACTAAAAAATTCTAATAAGACTTATTCTGGAAAGGTAAGGATTGTTGCTCGTGTAGATACACTAATTAGTACCAACCAAATTTACCTCAATTCTTATTTAACAATTGATAGTGTAATAAAAAATAATTCACCACTTAATTTCAATAATTCAAATGGTGTTCTTACAATCAGCCTGGATAGAACATATAACCAAAACGAAGTAATTGATTTAGAGATTTATTTCAGAAGAACACGCACCGATAATCTTGGATTTTACTTTTATGCTAAATCACAACAAACTCTTGAAAACATTGCCTATACAATGACTGAACCATCAGATGCCAGATATTGGTTTCCGTGCTATGATGATCCATCCAACAAAGCTGATTCAATTCGATTGAGAATAATTGTTCCAGCTGGTTATACGGCAACAGGCAATGGAATTTTAGAATCAATTCAAACTATCGGTGATTCAACAATTTTTGTCTGGTTTGAAAGACATCCCATCACTACATATTTAATTGCTACCTGTGCGTCAAAGTATTCAAAATTTGTTCAAACTTACACAAGCAAATATCCACCTTACGAGACATTTGAAATACAAAATTATCAATGGTCAGCTGATTCTGTCCGAAGTGTTTATGTAATGAGAAATATCGGTTTAATGATGGAATGCTTTGAAACATATTATGGGAAATATCCATTTGATAAATATGGACATGGGGTTGTTTATCCTTTTAGTTTTGGTGGAATGGAACATCAATCCATTTCAACAATTCACAGAAGCTGGCTGGTAAATGATAGCCAAAGTGGATTAGCACATGAATTAGCTCATCAATGGTGGGGTGATCTTGTTACATGTGAAACCTGGAAAGACATCTGGCTTAATGAAGGCTTTGCAACTTTTTCCGAAGATCTTTATAAAGAATACACCCAGGGTAAATCGGCTTATTTCAGTAGCATGAATTCAAGAGCAAATTATTATTACAATTATAATCCAGGTTATCCAATTTATAATCCACCACAACTTTTTAATGCTGCTATTTCTTATTACAAAGGTGCTCTAGTATTAAATATGTTAAGATATGTATTGGGTGATTCACTATTTTTTCAATCGCTAATTAATTATAGAAATCAATTTCTTTACTCGACTGCAACAACAAATGACTTTAAAAATGTTATCAATCAAACTACTGGAGAAGATTTTTCTTATTTTTTCGATCAATGGATATATCAACCCAATCATCCTGTTTATGTTTACAACTGGAAAGTCAACAGCTCGAACCAAAATTATAACCTAACATTTTTCATAAAACAAACTCAAAATCACTATTCAGTTTATAAAATGCCCATTGAACTCAAAATACAATTCGCCAATTCAGATACAACAGTTAAAATCTGGAACACACAAAGGGAACAATCATTCACTTTCGCTTTCAAAGATTCAGTAGTAAATCTAATATTTGATCCCCAAAACTATATTATTAAACAAGCCACGAGAGATATTTCCCTTGCAGTTTTTGACCAAAATTTGAATCTTAAGTATGAGTTATTCCAGAACTATCCGAATCCTTTTAATAATCAGACAACAATACAATTCTCGATACCACAAAAAGAATTTGTTATAATCAAATTATTTTCAATTACAGGTAACGAAATAAAAACACTTGCAAGCAAGGAGTTTTCTCCTGGTGCACATTCAATTTCACTTGATGCTCATGACTTATCAAGTGGTGTTTATTTTTATACATTGAGCACTAAATCTTATAAAGCAACTAAAAAATTAGTTTTAATTAAATGATCCGTGTTTTTGTTGTCATATTTTCACAATTCGTTTTCACATTTGCACAGGGGAACATAGAATCTCGTAAAATCGATTACGATATTTATCTTGAACAAACAATAAAACTATTACAGAGATATCCAGAATCAACTCTTATAGATATTTACAAATATTTTTTTCAAGGACGATTTGGACCAGAACATTTAATTAGTGATTCCCTCCTTACTCTAAATTTTTTGAAAGATGAATTGAAAAGTGAGGAAATTCAGAATTATAAAAAAAATCAAACTCGATTGATTGAAATACTTCTTCCTGAAAAAAAATTTGTTCGTGTAGACCTGAGTCTAATAAAAGATCAGATTTTACCTTTAAACTTATTTTTTTCTGCATTTCTCGAAAGTTCCATTAAACACGATTCTTCAGATTATTTTGAATGGAAAAAAGATTGGACTGCAATCGTTGAGAAATTAGAAGCTAATAATTTAAAGATTAAAAATTTTAGAGAGGACAAAACAAAAATTCAAAATGCTTTCCGGATTAATAAATTCGTTTTTAGTCACTCTGAGTCATATAAAAAAAATTATAAGCCTCATTATCGAATTATCGATTATAAAATTTTTCAAAGATTTTTGCTTCCTTATGTAAAACAATTCAGAATTAAATTTGAAGAAGAGTAAGTTTTAAAACCTTAAGATTAAATTTATCCAGAATTAAATTAACTTAATGTCATTTAAGAAAGGAAATTTGTTTCTTACTTCCCTTACTTTTTGGAAATCAATTTCAGCAACAATTAATTTTTCTTCATTAACAAGTGAAACAATTTCATTTCCCATTGGATCAAAAATCGAGCTTCTACCATTGTAATAATCTTTTTTAACATACCCAACCCGATTTACACCAACCATAAAACATTGATTTTCAATAGCTCTTGCTTTTAATAAATGAACATAATGATCAATTCGTGACTCTGGCCAATTGGCAATATTTATTATCAATTCAACCTTCTCCTTTGCATAAAATCTAAAAAGCTCTGGAAATCTCAAGTCATAGCAAATTGAAAGACCAATTTTAATACTATCAACCTCAACTACAACAGGTTCATTACCACTTTCATAATATTTTTCTTCCTCAGCAAAACTGAATAGATGTATTTTTCGATATCGTGAAATAATTTTGCCACTCTTATCCACAACAAATAAAGTATTAAAAATTTTATCATTTTCTTTCTCAATAAAACCACCAACAGAAATAACTTCGCACTGAAGACTCAACTGGGAGAAAAATTGCAATGTTTGACTCTCATTTAAATTAAATGGTTCACCTAATTTTGTATTCATTGTGTAACCTGTGAGAGTCATCTCAGGAAAGATAAGCAGATCAATTTTTGTAGAAACTGAATTAATTAAATTTTGAATTTTTTCTTGATTGACTGATTTATTTTCCCACTCAGGGTTATATTGAACTAAGCCTATACGCATAAAATTTTTACCATAAATCGAAAATCAAAACTCGTCCGGTTCATCAAATTCTGGTTCAATACTTACAACTTTATAACCTTCTTCTTCAATAGCAGCTTTTATTGTTTCTATATCCAGTTCATTCTCATCAAAAGTGACGGATGCACTTCCAATTTCTACACTATAATTGTTTATTCCTAAAGATTTCAATGCGTTGGTAATTGCCACTACACAATGATGACACGTCATTCCATCGATAGTAAAAAGAATTGTCGTCATTTTAATTTGCCTTTCAATTATTTGATGAATTTTTGTCCATCTTCGCTGAGATTTTTTAAATACTTTTCAGGATCTTTATTAAATTTTTTAATACAACTTTTACAACAAAACCCAATAACTTTGCCATTGTATTCTACTGTTTGAACTTCTGGATCAACTGGCTCTCCCATCACAGGACAAAATGCATTCCAGATTTTTTTTGTTTCGATTTTCGTTTCCGTATTGTACTTACTTTTTCCATCTATTTTGTAATTTTTATTGTCTTTTTCCTGAGCAACCGAATTAAAAGCAAACATAAAAAGAAGAAACAGAATAATTAAAAAATTTTTTTGGAAAATCATATTAACTCCATTCATTATTTTATTATTTATTAATTTAAGAATTAATACACTCAACTTGAAAACAACTTTTAATCATCAGAAAATTAATTTTTCAGTCATTTCTATAAAATTCTCTTAATCATTCAATATTATTTAGAAGAAAAATCAATCTCTTGATATAAAATTAATTAACGTATTAGGTTAATCTTTATAAACTCCAATATCAACTAACATACTCTAAAAAATTTTCAAAAATTTGCATATCCAATTTCAAATTTAATTTTAATTCAAATTAATCTAAATTTTAAAGATTACTGCGTAATTTCATTTCATATTCAAATTATTAAAAAAATTAGAGCTGCCTGATTAGAATGATCGCCCATTCATCAGACAGCACAAAAACTAATCTCTTTCTTTTAAGAAAAACAAAATTTCCTTTTCCTGTTCATCTGTAATTTTTGCTTTTGATCTCATTGTTACAAGGATACTATCCCACTCTTCAGGTGAATATTCAAGCCTGTCATAAGTTCTATGACAACCACCGCATTTTGAAAGATAGAGTTTTTGCCCTGCAGGAAATTTTGTATTGGATGTTTGAATTGTATGCTTAGAACAACCAGCAATTAAAAAAAAGATAATTAAAAGTGAAAAATATTTCATAATTCAATGCCAAGAATTGTTCTTAATTCATACATTTCGTGATCAACTAAATCTAAATTTTTATTACCTTGCGGTGTACCATTTACTTGTGTAAGAAAATTAATCGTAAAATAAAATTTTTCTGTCTGGATATTTATAGTTGGTCCTACAAAAAACGCCTGATTCTTTTTCAAATCATAAATGTCTGCATAATTTATATGGTTCCTTAATTCCACACCAACTGCAAAATTTGTGTTAATCTCATAAGCAAGTCCACCTGTTAATTCAAATTTCGAAACAATTTTATTATCTGGCACATATTTTTCAATTTCAGAATTTATATTAATTACACCAATTAGATTTTGAATTCTTTTTGTTAAAAATATTTTGGGTTCATATTTAATTTTATCACCACCAAAATAAATTTCACTATAAAGAGTAGGATCAATGAAAAATTCGCCAATTTCAAATAGTCTATATCTAAGTTCTAAAGATGTTGCTGTAAATGAAAGTGATTTTGTTTGATAAGAATTACCTTTAGAACGAACTTCATCAAAATTGAAATAGATTGATGTTGTGAAACGATCAGTTACGCCGTATTCGAATTCAATTCTTGGTTGCCAGCGATAATAATAGCCAGCATCTTTACCAAATTTTCCAGTATTCCATATCTCCAGCTCGAGAGCTTTAGCTGGTAATGTATACGAGGTATAAGAACGGGCAAAATACCTTCTGTCAGCTTTTAAGACCATTGAACTAAAGAACATAAAAAAAACAATAAAAATTGAAATTTTTTTCATAAAATTACCTTTCTATTTTATTCTTATTTAGACCAAATCTAAATAATTAAAACAAAATTGTCAAATGTAATATTTTGACCCAAATTGATATTTTTGATATTTCTAAAATATTTTTTCCTCATTAAGAAAATTGAATTGGTATTACCATCAATTATTACTAGCAGGAATTTATTTGTAGAAAATTAATCTAAGGAGAGATGAAAATTATTATTCAAATTTTATCAAAAACAAAAAATGTTCTACTTCGGATTTAAAAAACTTCTGTCGAAAATTTCAAATTCGTTGTAGATTTTATAAAATTCAATAAATTGTTTAAATAATTTATCCCGCACCACACACAAAATATTTCCATTAAAATTATCCCTTTCATTAATAATTTTTGTGACAATTGGTTCAAGTCCAGAATTATTTAATTCCAGTGGTCCTATTTCATCAATTATGAGCCAATTGTAATTACTTACAAAATCACGATAAAGGATATCTTTTGCTTTCTCAAAACCATTTTTCAAAAAAATGTAATTACCAATTTTTTCAATTTCTTCTTCATTTAATTTGGCAGCTTGTTCTCTGGATATTTCCAGTTGAATTAATTCCTTATCTACAATGGAATAAAAATATCTTTTGTCCTCAATAACTGGTTGAAGAATTCCAGAAACATTTTGTTGATTTACGAACCAACGAAAGAGATTTGTTGTTTTGCCACTCTTAATTTCACCTGAGTAAATAAAAATTTTTCTGGTCATATTAGTAATAATAAAAATAAATCTTCCATAAATTTTCTTATCCTTAATAATTTAGGATATGATGAATTCGATTTCCAATTATATAAAAGAATTTCCTTGAATTCAGGAAAAAAGGTCGTATATGAATCAATCTTCTCAAATGCAGAATTTTTTCTAAACAATTTTACAAAACCTTTTACCAATAGCGGTGAAACAACTTTAAACCATAGATAAATTATAACGATCGCACGAACCAACATTGAAATGACATCAAAAAATTTAATTTTATTTAATTCTGGATTCATATATGAAATGATGGTTAAACAAACCATAAAAATTAACAAAATTAATCGCGATGGTTTCTTATACCATTTCTTTTTCTTTGAATGATTAAATGAATTGTTAACAATTAGTTTTGTTTCCTTATAAATCTGGTATTCCTTTTTTATCTTTTCCAACCTACTTTTATTTTCATTCAAAAAAATCGGAAATCTTATGGCAATTCTGGCAAATATAGCAGCTCCAATTAAATGCAATAAAAAGTAAGAAACAATTAAAATGATGCTTACACTAAAATCCTTGCTTAAATTTATGCCAGCAATTTTACTTAGGTAAATAACAAAACTATCTATGGAATACCAGAATGTCATTCCAAAAATCAAAGTGGTAACAATAATTTTTTGAGATGCTGACCATAAAGCAGATAAAAAGCTCAAAAGAATGATTGAAACTGAACGATTATTTATTAATGAAAAAATTATAAAAGCAAATATACCCTGAATGAGAACAGCAAGATAAGCAGTAAAAGGAGTATTAGGAGACATTAAGAACTTTATTGCAATAACAATTGAAGTAATTTTTAGTATTTCTTTTTTGTTATTTGAAAGTTCTGCAACTAACGAAAGAAAAATTACAGCAAATCCGCCAAGAAAAAGTCCCGTAAATGGTATCTTTAACGCGTGCAGAAGTCCACCAAAAACAGACTCACTAAAAGCCCATAATGCTGTAACTCTTTGTCGATAATTGTACTGTGTGTTTAAATCATCTATATTAAACATGAATAAATGTTTTTCAAAAATATGCAAATAACCACAATTTATAATTTGATAAATGAAGAGATTAAAAATTACTGAAGATAATATCGGACTATATCGTTTTTTAATATTTTGATTAAATATTCAAATTGAGCACGATAATTTTCTCTATAATCTTTCACTGTTAGATTTTTATCGTGATTCTTAAGGTATTCGTAATAATTTTTTATTTCATCCCCTTCAAGTAAATCATAAGCTATATCTGCTAAAGCTTCTCTGAACATGGTTCTAACTCGTTCGTTGTATTTTTTCTTCTTCTTTCCTAACTCATCAAGTTTTTTTTCAATCCTTTTTAGTGATAATAATATCCCTTCTCTAATCATAAATTGTATCTCAGGATCAGGAATCACATTAAAGTCAATTTTTTGGACAGCGGTCAATTCAAATTTTATTTTAAGTGCAAGTGAATTAACTGGTAATATCGGTGAGTAGTCTGTAAATTCTTTTAAAGACTTAAAAATTTCATCAATCCATTTATTTATGTAATTATTGTCAGGAAATTTTTGAACACCCAGTACAATCAATTCTTCTTGCGGTATAATATTAAACTTTGAATTTATATCAAATGATTTTAATGCAATATACTCCGTATCTACTCTTTCGAAAATCTTATATTTATGACGGTTAGCTCTTTTAATTTCTTTAAGTATTTTTGAAAATAAAGGGTCAAGCTCACTGTATTTTTTTGCTATAGTTTGATAGATTGATTGATCAATTATTTTATTCACAAAATTAATTGCTTCTTCTTCATCTCTGATAGGCGGTACCCAATTCGAAAAAGATTTTCGAATATAATTAAGATAATCTACTTCATTATTACTTAGTAGATTTGAAATAGCCTCAAGGGCGATATCATCCATCGAGATTTCGTTTCTTTCAAGGGAAAAATATTTTAGCCTGCTAAAGAAACGTATTCTCATCCTTGCCACCTCTATTAATATTTCAAAGAGATGGTTTTTTTCCAAATCAGTCGGTTGACCAAACAAAACATTCTTAAGTATATCGTAAATTTTTTTATTGTTCACAAAATTTTTCTCTATAAGTCCTTGAAATATTATCGGTTAAATCAAATGACTATAAAATTCTATGAATATTTTCTGATTCAAATTTCGATAAGCAGAATTCAAATTTCAACTTAATTTATTTGAAATTATTAAAGCTGATTATAAAGGATTGCTTTTTCATGATTTTTCAAGGCTCGCAATAACTGTCACACTTAACGATCATTGGTAGGAAAGAAACGACGAATCAATCCTTCACAAAAGAACAGCAAGTCATCTTAAAATTACTGAACTAAACACAAAAAAATCGCTTCTCCAGTTTTATCGTGATGGCAATGAATATCACTTTTTAAATCAAGAATGAATTTTCTAATAACTATTCAGAAAAGATTTTACATCAAATTTTGTTAAGATTATATCCGAATTTTTTTGTATAATATTTAATGAGAGAGAGTTTTTTATGATAAAAACACTTACTATTAAAGATTATATTCTTATAGATAAAATCACCATTCACTTTGATTCGGGACTAAATATAATCACTGGAGAGACAGGAGTAGGTAAATCAATAATCGTTGATGCAATGAATTTATTAATCGGTGAAAAAGCATCAACAGATGTAATACGAACTGGTTCAGAGAAAGCAATTATTGAAGGCGTTTTTGATGTTAGCGATAATCAAAATGTAATAAATTTCTTAGGAGATAACGATTTTGATATTGGTGATGAACTTATCATTCGAAGAGAGATTTTAAAGAAAGGGACATCGAGAAGTTTTATAAATGATTCCCCCGCAACTCTTTCTCACTTAAAAGAACTCGGAAAGTTTATCATCGATCTTCATGGTCAACATGAACATCAATCATTATTAAGGACAGAAACTCACATTCATCTGCTCGACAATTTTGGGAATCTCGAGAAATTAATCGAAGAATATCGACAACATTATTATAACCTGAAAAAAGCATTTGAAAAACTTGAATACTTAAAAAATATCGAAAAAACTTCACGAGAAAAGAAAGATTTATATGAATTTCAGGCAAAAGAAATTGACGCTATTAATCCAAAACCAAATGAAATTGAAGAAATTAAAACTAAACTAAATATACTTGAAAACAGCGAACGTCTTTATGAATCTACATCGAGAATTTACGAGACACTTTATGAATCAGAATTTGCAATTTACGATCAATTGATTAAAGTAAGGAACTTAATTGATGAACTGGCAAAGATTGATAAAACCTTTTCAGAACTTAAAAACGATATTTCTTCAGCGATTACAGTCGTTGATGAAATTGCAAAATTTATTCAAAGCTACAACTCTAGAATTGAATTCAATCCAGAATTATTAGAAGAATATAGAGAGCGACTCGGTAGTTTAGTTTTACTGGCAAAAAAATATGGCGGTTCTCTTGATGCAGTAATTGAACACAGAAATAAAATCGAAGAAGAACTAAAACTTGTTGAAAATTTTGAAGAAGAAATTCATAAACTCGAAGAAGAGATTGAATTTGAAAGAAAACTTTGCAGCGATGCTGCAGTCAGATTGTCAGAAAAGAGAAGAGAAGTTGCAGAAAAAATTAGTAAATCAATTGTGTCAATATTAAAAGAGCTTGGGATTAACAATGCTAAATTTGATGTGGTATTCAGAAATAAGAAAACTGAAAATCCTTATGCTTTTGTAAAATTGGGATCTGAATATTTTGTTGCTACTCCAGATGGATTTGATGAAGTGGAATTTTATATCTCCACAAACCCTGGAGAAGAATTAAAACCGCTTACAAAAGTTGCTTCAGGAGGTGAAATTTCGCGAATAATGTTAGCATTAAAAACAATACTTGCTAAATCAGACAAATTACCACTCATGGTTTTTGATGAAATTGATGTTGGAATAAGCGGCAGAATTGCACAAAAAGTTGGTAAAGCATTGAAAAACTTATCTGAATTTCATCAAATAATTGCCATAACTCATTTACCTCAAATTGCTGGCTTTTCAGATACACATTTTGTAGTTGATAAAAAAGTAAAAGACGGAAGAGCAATTACTACCATTAAAAAACTTTCAGAAGAAGAAAAAATTTATGAGGTAGCTAAACTTATAAGCGGGGAAGAAGTAACACCAGCATCAATAGAAAGTGCAAAAGAACTTATTTACAACTCAAACTAATAGTATGGAAATCATTGAAAGAAATAGTTACTAAACTTAAAAAAGTCTTTCCAAAGAGATTAACTAATCTTCAAATTTTTATCATTCAATTTGTAATTGCAATAATTATTTTTCATCCTTACATATCAAATGAATTCTGGGCTGATGATTATTTTTTTGTGTCGATTCTCAAATCAAAAGAAATTAAATACCCCTTAGCTGGTTTCTGGTCTATTGATATTAGAGATTATGATACATTTCAAAATTTATGGTGGAAAGATGAAAATGTAAAAGCAAAATTTTTCCGACCAATCCCTTCGTTATTTTTCAGTATCATTTATTGGATCAATGAAAACTATGCCGCATTGATATTACATTCTTTTTCAATTTTACTCCATTCTCTTGTTGCTTTTTCTGTATTCCTTTTGCTTTTAAAATTTTCAAAATTGTATAGTGTCTCTCTGCTTGCTTCTATAATTTTCTTGATTTCGGAAGATCATTCTATGACAGTTGGCTGGATATCAACTAATACAGATTTATTTTCTGTTTTATTTATCAACCTTGGTTTATATTATTATGTTAAGCATAGAGAAACTGCATTAGTTCAACACAGAAGACTATCCAGAATTTATATATTTTTGGCACTACTATGCAAAGAAACAGCAGTTATTGGTCCACTGGCAATAATACTTTATGAATTTATATTACTCGAATCACAGAGTAAAGAGAAAAATATCTTTAAAAGATTTTATAATAAATTAATTTTACTTATAAAAAATGAAAGTTACTGGAGGTTTCACTTTTTATTAATTGTCGTATTTCTTTCATTTTATAAGTTGGCAGGTTTTGGCGTAAATAATATGATGTATTTCGATCCGTTTAAACGCCCCATGGATTACATTAAAAATGTAATTACTGGTCTTCCCATAATGCTAACGGGCATACTTACTAATATTCCTTTTGGTCTTGTTATTTTCGAAGAAAAATATATTCCCCTATTTACTGCACTTGGTATTTTTTTGTATTTCATTTTATCAATTAATCTCCTCCCTTACAGGAAAACAAGAATGGTTCATTATAGTTTTTTGCTTATTACAATTTCATTCTTAGTGCAATTGATAACTATTCCATCGGAAAGATTAATTTATTTTCCTTTCGTTTTTGGAAGTTTTTTAGTCTCTTATTTGATCATGAACACCCAACCAATAAAAAAATTCTTTCTACCACAAAATCCAAAAGGATTAAAATATCTCGGTGATATTTTCGGTTATTACCTTATTTTTAGCACATTGATTTTTGCCTTTTACTTAAGTCTTTACTATCCATCAGAATACAAAAAAGAATTTCGCAAGATTACATCAATAGTTAGTGAAACAAATCAACTCATTGATAAAAAAACACAAAATATTTTTTATCTAAACACCCCATCTATCTTTTACACTTTTTATCTTAACGATATAACAAAATTCCAGACTAACTATAACATTGATGTTTATCCACTGTCAAGTTTTGATGGAGATATGAAAATTAAAAAACACGATGAATATACCTTTCTACTCGAAACAAACTCAAAAGGCTGGCTAAATAATTTATTTGCAAAGATTGTGAGAGTTTATCCAAAATTTGATGTCGGTAAGGAATATAAAACAAAAAAATTTACTGCTACTATTTTACGAACAACCCTCGATGGGAAGGACATACTTTCTGTTAAATTTATCTTTAAATTGCCCTTAAATGATGAAACTAATCTATTTGTCTATTTTAATGGGGAAAAAATTTTAAGACTTGATTTTGATCAACTTGACTATAACAACTGGTATTTATTAAGAAAAGAATTGTAACAAATCTAAAAGGAGTAAACATTGAAACCCTTTTCAGTCTATGTTCATATTCCTTTTTGCAATATCAAATGTAATTATTGTGATTTTTATGTATTAATAAAACACGATAAAAAAAATCCTCTTTTGTATTCACTTTTGAAAGAGATTGATTATTTTGCCGAGGTTTATCACGATAAAGGTTATTTACAAACTATTTATTTTGGTGGGGGAACTCCTTCATTGGTTGAACCATCATATCTAAGACAAATCATTAATAAATTAACTACCATTTTTAAATACCCTGAGGATATTGAAATAACTATCGAATCCAACCCAAATACAATTGATGAAAAAAAATTGAATGAGTTCTTATCAATTGGTATTAATCGTTTGAGTATTGGTGTCCAATCTTTTAACGATGAAGATTTAAAGTATCTTACTCGTGACCATGATAGTAAAACTGCTCTTAAGAGTATAGAGATAGCTGCGAAAGCAGGTTTTAATAATATAAATATTGATTTGATATTTTCAATCCCTGGTCAAACTTTGGATGACTGGAAAGAAAACTTGAAAATCGCAGTTCAACAACCTATCAAACATATCTCAGCTTATAGTTTAACACTTGAACCAGGAACAAGTCTGTACTATCAATCAAAAAAAGGAATTATTTATTTGCCCTCCATCGAACAGGATGCGGACATGTATGAATTTACCATGGACTTTTTACCAGAACATGGATTTGTTCAATACGAAGTTTCTAATTTTTCAAAACCTGGATATGAATCTATTCATAATTTAAACTACTGGTATCGAATAAATTATCTGGGATTTGGACCTTCTTCACACTCACTTTGGGATAATAGACGCTGGCATAATTACAGAAATATTTCCAGATATATTGAAAGAGTGAATGGCTCAGGTAATGCAATAAAAGATGAAGAATTTTTAAACCCAACTGAAATATACAATGAAAGACTCTATCTTGGATTAAGAAGTAAAGGAATTAATCTTAAACAATTGGAAGACGAATTCAATATCAATCTCTTAAAACATGAAGAAAGATTTTTTAATGAATTAATTAAAAATGGATTTGTAATTATCGAAAATGATATGCTCAGATTAACCAAAAAAGGTTATTTACTTGTGGACGAAATTTGTGAACAATTAATGTTATAAACCAATCTCATTTAAGGAAAGATATGGGCAGAATTAAAATTAAATTGCATACTCAAATAATTCTGGGATTAATTTTAGGTGCCATTTTCGGTGGAATTTTTCATATAAATAAAAATGAAATAACCATAATTTACAAGGTCAACAATAACTTAGTAACAGAAAGAGTAAAATTTGATTCCCTGGAATTTTTAATCAATGGTAAAAAAGAAATATTAAACAATCATACTAATATTATTCAGAGATTCAATCAATTAAGTTCCGATGAAAAAAATAATCTAATATTGGTAACAAAAGAAAAAAGTTTTCGTCAGGTTCAAGAAATAAAAAAAGTACAAACAATCGCAATACAAATAAAACCAATTGGAACAATTTTCATTAATCTTTTAAATATGATTGCAATTCCTCTTGTCCTATCTTCACTTATTGTTGGTGTAGCAAGTCTTGGCAATCTTAAAAAACTTGCACGAATCGGTAGTAAAACAATTCTTATTTATTTGTCTACAACTGCTATAGCAATCTCCATTGGTTTAATTCTTGGAAATTTAATTCAACCAGGAAAAAAATTAAATGAAAGAACTAAAGAAGAATTGCTTCTAACATACAAAACTGAAGTCGCACAAAAAGTTCAAACAGAAATAGAATTTAATATACTTGATCAATTAGTTAATGTTGTTCCAAAAAATATATTTAAAGCGATGACTAATGCCGAAATGCTTCAAATTGTGTTTTTTGCTCTAATGGTCGGCATAGCTTTAAATTTTATTTCTCAATCCAAATCTGAGCCAGTGATAAAATTTTTTGATGGATTTAGCGATACAATGATAAAACTTGTAGATATAGTAATGAAAATTGCTCCCTTTGGTGTATTTGCTTTAATATCAGCAACTATAGCAGAGTTTGGTTTTGAGATTCTGGAAACTTTATTCTGGTATATTTTTACTGTAATCATTGGTCTACTAATACACACAATTTTTATTTATGGAGGACTTGTAAAATTTTTTGGTAAATTAAGTCCGAATGTTTTTTTCAAAGGGATTAGAAGAGCCCAAATAGTTGCTTTTTCTACAAGTTCAAGTGCAGCAACGCTACCTGTAAATATGGAATGCTGCGAAGAAAATTTAGGAATATCCAAAAGTATCACGGGATTTACACTACCACTGGGCGCAACAATAAATATGGATGGTACTGCATTATATCAGGGAGTTGCAGCTATATTTATTTCTCAAGTTTTTGGGATGGAACTCTCCCTTTATGAACAATTGGTTATTATCTTTACTGCTGTTCTTGCCTCAATTGGAACTGCTCCAGTTCCAGGTGTTGGTATTATAATGCTTCTAATTATTTTGAAAACTGTTCATATTCCTGAAATTGGAATAGCTTTAATATTAGGCGTGGATAGAGTTCTTGACATGTGTAGAACAGTAACTAATGTTACAGGTGATGCAGCTGTTAGCGTAGTAATTGCTAAAACTGAAAATCAATTAAGTAAAGTTGATTTAAGTGAAGCTTAAAATGATTGGAGGTAAAAATGGAACTTGGTCTTCAAGGTAAAAATGCTCTTGTTACTGCTTCAAGTAAAGGAATTGGAAGAGCCTGTGCTGAAGCTTTAGCCGCTGAAGGATGTAATGTTATGATTTGTTCAAGAAGTTCCTCTGATTTAATCCAGGTTGCTCAAGATTTAATTCAAAATTACGGGACAAATATTCAGTGGTTTCAGTGTGATTTAAAAAATCTTGATGATATTGAAGCATTAGTTAAAGAAACACTAAGAGTATTTGGTTCAATCGATATAGTGGTGAATAATTGTGGAGGACCACCATCAAAATATATCTTCAATGTCAAAGAAGATGATTGGAATAATGCTTATCAAGAAATTGTACTATCTGTTGTTCGTATAACTAATCTTGTAATTGATTCAATGAAGAAAAATAATTTTGGTAGAATTATAAATATTACTTCAGTAACAGTTAAACAACCGATTCAAAGACTTGTGCTGTCAAATTCTTTAAGGAATGCTGTAATTGGTTATGCTAAAACACTATCAACTGAGGTTGCACCTTTTAATATTACAGTAAATAATGTTGCACCTGGTTATACATTGACAAAGAGAATCTATGATTTAGCAGTTGAACAAGCAAAATTAACAGGTAAAAGTCATGAAGAAATATTAAAAAGTTATACACAAGATATCCCGATGGGTAGACTTGGGAAACCAGAAGAAATTGGCAGTCTCGTTGCGTTCCTTGCTTCTGAAAAGGCTGGTTATATTACAGGACAAACAATTTTTATAGATGGTGGTTATGTAAAATCTATATAAAATTTATCTCTACAATTCATTGATATTAATTTTTGAAATATTTGTTTTAAGAGTATTTAATTTCTAAATCAATTTCAGTTTGCAGAATAAATTCAAAAAATAATTGTTTCGTAGAAAAAAGTTCTTTTACTACCTGGTTCCTCTTGAATAATATAAACGACAAAGCAATTCTTTACTATTTAGCCAATAATTTGATCGCATCATGCCTTTTAATTATGATCAATGACCGAATTCTTCGTTTATCAAGCGGAGATTAGACAACCATTGTTTGCAATGACAATAAATGTTGATTAAAAATAAAAGTCACCTCGAATACATTCGATGACCAAATTACTAACCATTGCAATAAATTAAATAACAAAGAATTACCTCACAAAGAAAGAAATTACTTAATTAAAACTATTTACATACTCACAAAAGATTTATTCACTTAATCATTATGAAAACACTACACTGAAGTAGTTGAGTGTGAATTAGATTACGAAAAAAGCTCAGAATGACACTTTGTTAGTTTTTTAGATTCCAAAATAGGTTAAGAGTGACATTTTAAGAGGTTTTTTAGATCCAGAAACAATTATGGAATAATATTTTTGTTAAAATAAATTCTCATACATTAATAAGTCACCCTGAACTTGTTTCAGGATCTATGATCAAATAAAAAATAATCTCGAAATAAATATAGAGTGATACTTTGCGGTTCTTTAGATTCCGAATCAAGTTCGGAATGACAATTTTTGGAAAGTCCCTAAGTAGGAATTTTCGAAATTAACAACTCCGAAAAAGTTGAAAATGAATAGCCAGAGTATAACTCTGGGTTAGATGAAAACAGATAAAATAAACAGCTCCGAAGGAGTTGAATGTAAACCCAATTCCAATCTCAAAAATTCTCGAAGCGAAAGCACAATTCTTTAATAATTCCTCATAAAAAAAATTTTCTTAAAATGTTTTGCTCAACTAAAATAGATTGTCACACTTCGCTTGAAACACCTTAAATGAATAAAAAGTTTTTGACTAAATATCAATTTAGATTTTTTTTCAATAAATGTTCTTTAATAAAATATCAATGCAAGCTAAAGATAACGACTATCTAAATAATTAAATTGTTATATGTTCTTGAAAATCAAAGTAGTAAATCAAATGAATAAAACATTATGGTAATTGCATGCTTAAACACGGGATGAATAAAAAGTATTTATCAAATTATTTGCTTAAAAAATATCGCTTGTTCCTAATTTTTCAATCGAGATCCCCGATGACAGGTATAAAGAAAATAATTTTTAAAACGACCATTATTGCGATATTTTCAATATCTCAATAATATGTAAGTGGAAGAATCATTTGGAAAAAGTTTTGATTTAATTACAATAAAAGTTAAGCTTATTAAACTCAAAACAATATTGACCCCCATCAATGTAAAGATCGAAATGAAAATTATTTATTTGCTTCTTAAACCATTTTATGGCAGGTATCTCTAATGGAGCTTTATATTTTCTAAATCAAAATGGAATTTAAAGAGAGGTGAATCTCAAAATGTTTAATCAAAAATTTATCATAAATTACATTAATCATTACTAACTAATTTCAACTCTATTACTCAATTCATCAATGTCACCGGGTTTAACAGGAAAATGCTCTGCTAAAATTTCACCACATTTTTTTATTACTTGAATGACTCCATCAAAAAAATTTTTTTGACGAAAATATTGCTCTGTTAATCTTGCTATTTCATCCCAAACACTTTGTGGAATTTTTTCTGAAATCCCAACGTCAGGAAGAATATAAAATTCACGATCTTTTAGTAGTAATAAAAAGAGAATTCCACTTCTTTCTCTTGTGTTTGCCATTCCAAGTCTGTGGAATTCTCTTATTGCAATTTCTCTAATCGATTTTTTCCTTTCCAGAAAACCTCTACCTTTCTTAATTAAAACTTTCAGTTCTCCTGAGGTTTTTTTCTCTTGTTCTTTTATTTCTTCAGAGATTTTTTCTAATTCAACATCTGATAAAATTTTGTAAATAAAATTTTTTGAAATCATTCGAGATAATATTTTTTTACAATTTGACCATTCTCAAATTCATAAACAATAGGAACACCGGTGGGAATATTGAGTTCGAGAACTTCTTCTTTTGTTAGTCCATCGAGATGCATTACAAGTGCTCTTAGCGAATTACCGTGAGCTGTTACAAGTACATTCAGACCTGCATCGAGATCTGGTTTAATTTTATTTTGAAAATAAGGAATTACACGATCAGCAGTATCCTTAAGACTCTCACTAATACCATCAGGATTTAACGGAGTAACATCCTTTGGGGGAGCGATGTCATAACTTCTTCTCCAGAGATGAACCTGCTCCTTTCCATATTTCTGAGCGGTTTCTTCTTTATTGAGTCCTTGCAAAGCACCATAATGTCTTTCATTTAGAGCTTTATCTCTTTCAACTGGCACATCCAATTTTCCAGCAACTTCCATAGCGATTAAATCAGTATCAATTGCTCGCTTCAAAACTGAAGTATATCTTTTATCTATTTTGATATTTTTTAATTTTTCACCGGCTTTTCGGGCTTCTTCTTCACCCCTTGGACTTAATGGTACATCAACCCAACCAGTGAAGCGATTCTCTAAATTCCATTGTGATTCACCATGTCTGAGTAAGATTAATTTGCTCATATAGTTTTTCTCCTCAAAATTTTTCAAAGTTATTGAGAATATTTTTATGGTTCAATTAACGAATGTTAATTAAAATTTTAATTTATAAGTTCTTTTAATCAATAATTAATTGACCAACAAAATAATAAAAATTTTTTAGTATCGTTTAATAAAGCATTCAATTATTTTTTATCTTTGACTTAAATTGAAATTAAAATTTGAGGATTAAAAATGAAATCAAAACTACTAATAGTATTTTTATTACTTGGAAGTCTAATTTTTTCTCAACAAAAAGTTTTTACACTTGAAGAGCAATTTAAACTCGAGTATCCTCAATCAATATCCATATCAAATGATGGAAATTTTATAGCATACAATATAAGAAAACCAAACTTTGAAGAAGCTAAATGGATAAATCAACTTTACTTATTAAATACTAAAACAAAAAAAATTAAACAACTGACAACACATCCATCAGGGGTGGGGAATTTTTCCTTTTCACCGGACGGGAATTTTATTTATTTTATTTCTTCACGAGAATTTCAGGATAAATCTAATAAGATAATAAAAGGTGAAAAGCAATTATGGCGAATTTCACCATACGGGGGTGAAGCAGAAAATTTCATTCGCCTTCCAAATGGTATTGATGAATTTACATTTTCACCTGATGGTAAATTTTTAGCCTTATTATCAGATGAAGAAATTTCTGACAGTTTGAAAAAACTCCACGATGAAAAAGAAAAAACAAAAAATGATGAGATCGTTTATCCCAAAGAGAATCCAAAAAAAGAAATCTGGTTATTTAATTTTTCAAATAACGAGTTAAAAAAAATATACAAAGGTGATGCTGGAATAAGTAATTTGAGATTTTCAAGTAAAGGAAATTTTATTCTTTATCAAACTAACTATACAGGAGAATATAATGATGACCAAAATCACGATATTTATAAATTAACACTGGATGGAAAATCAATCCTACTAACAAACTTTGAGGGTCCTGAAACCGAACCTCAAACCTCTCCTGATGAAAAATATTTATCGTTTATTTCACAAACTGTTCCTGATATTGAATTTGCAGAAACTGATGTTGAACTGATTGATTTATCAAACAAAACAAGAACAAATCTTACAAAAGATTTCCATCTCTCAATTATAAATTATATCTGGCATCCGAAAGAAAATATAATTTTCGCACTGGTTAATGAAGGTTACACAACTCCTATTTATCAAATTAATATTAACAAAAAAATTATTACCAAACTCACAAAGGAAGAATCTGTTATAAGCAATCTTCAAATCACTAAAAACGGTGAAATTTATTTTTTATATGAAGACGGCATTCATTTAAAGGAAATTGGCAGATTAGTAACTGGCAAAACTGAAATTTTAACACATTACTCAAAACAATTAAAAGATTTCAAAATTAGTCAACCTGAAATTTTCAGTTTCCAATCTTATGATAGAAAATTCAAAATTGAGTCGATGTTAATTAAACCTGTCGATTTCGAACCTTCAAAAAAATACCCATTAATTTTATGTGTTCATGGAGGTCCATATAGTGCTTTCAAAAATACTTTCCTACAAAGCTATCCAATGCAAGTTTATGCAAACGAAGGATTCGTTGTTGTTGCACCTAATGTAAGGGGAAGTGCCGGTTATTCAGATGAATTTGGTCAATCAAATCGGTACGATCTTGGAGGAGGTGATTTTAAAGATGCTATGCAATCAGTTGACGAAGTAATAAAAATGGGATTCGTTGATACCACTCGCATGGGAATAATTGGCGGAAGTTATGGTGGTTATCTTACAAACTGGATAATAACTCAAACCAATAGATTCGCTGCTGCTGTTTCAATGTATGGAATTTTCAGTTTCTTCACAGATTTTTCTAATTCATGGCAACCGGTTTTCGAGAAAATGTACTTCGGATATTATTACTGGGAAAAACCAATCGATATGAATCATCTATGGGTAAATCGCTCACCAGCATTTTATGTTCAAAATATTCAAACTCCTGTTTTAATTCTTCAAGGTGATAAAGATCAGTACACGAATCTTGCAAATTCACAAGAGATGTATCAAGCGTTGAAAACAATGGGTAAAGCGGTTGAATTTGTTGTTTATCCAAGAGAAGGACACGGAATTAGAAATGAACCTCAACATTACTTAAATATGCTTAACAGAGGATTAAACTGGTTTAAAAAGTACTTAAAATAATTTTTTGTTGAAATATTGATTTAAATGAATTTGAAATTACTTTAGTGAGAATTAAATAATTTAAAGAGAATAAGCAACTAAGAATTTTGCAAAGAGAATTCGGTCTACTTTCTTTTAATTATTTTAATATCTCCACCTGTAGTTTTACATTGAATTCTTGGTTCTTTCTTGTTTAGCTCGCCCTCAAGCTTTGAAGATTTTTTTTCGTATAAAGATGTCAAATTAAATTCGTTTATAATATCTCCACCAATTGTTGACAACGAAAAGAATCCTTCGATAGTTTTATCCAATATAAGATAAATATCACCACCAACGGTACTGGCAATTATTCCTTTATTCTCACCAGCATAATCAATTGTTATATCTCCACCGGTAGTTTTTGCATTGATAGAACCATTCTTTGATTGAATTTTAATATCACCACCTGTTGTGGAGCTATTAATTTCGCCTGAGATTTCTCTAAGAATAATATCTCCACCACTTGTATGAGATTTAACATTTCCAATTATTTTATTTAGGAAAATATCCCCACCACTAGCCGAAACATATACTTCTCCTTCCACACCCTCGATTTTTGTATCACCGCCGGAAGTTTTAATTCTAACATTCCCTAATAAATTTTTTAAATAAACATCCCCAGAACCTGAAACTATATTGAGATTATATTTTTTTGGTACAATTAAATCGTAATCTACATAAAAACTCTTAGAGAAAAATCCCCAAAAAGATGAAATCTTTTTGACTTTAATTTTAATACCATCAATATTTTCTGAATAAATCAAATCAATTCTATCAAGTGCATCTTCATCACCATAAATTTTAATTCTTACTTCAGGTTTATCAGAAGTATAAATTCTAATGTCACCAGCTGAACTTTCAAAAACTAAAGTTTTACCTTCTTTAGTTTGAAATGTTTTATCAAAGATTATTTCACCCATCAGGTAAAGCTTAATAATATCAGGAGGTCCGGCAAATAGAAATGACTTAAATGTAATAATGAGAATAAAGATTTTAATTAACTTTAGCATTTTCAATACCAGTTTTTAAATTTTTACGAATTTATATATGTAAAGTTACGAAGCTTTCAAAACAACTTTTTCATTTTTTTAATATATTAAAATAGAATTTTCATGGGGAAATTATGATTAAACAAATTATAATTTTCTATTTGTGTTTGATTTCTTTTCTAAACCTTCACTTTCAAATAATTTCACAAACAAAAATAGGAGCAAAAAATATGGCAATTAAAATAGAAAGTCCGGCATTTAAGTATGGTGATTTTATTCCGTCAATTTATACATGCGACGGAGCAAATATTTCACCCCCTTTGAAATGGGAGGGAATACCGGAAGGTACAAAATCAATTGCTTTAATTTGCGATGATCCTGACGCACCTATTGGAGATTGGGTTCATTGGGTTTTGTATAACATTCCGCCCGAAACAAAAGAACTTAAAGAAAATATTCCTCCTGAAAAAATATTAAAAGACAATTCTATCCATGGACTCAACGATTGGAAAAAATATGGATATGGAGGTCCGTGCCCACCTTCAGGAGTGCATAGGTATTATTTTAAAATTTTTGCTCTTGACATAAAACTAAATCTCGGTCCAGGAGCAACCAAAAAACAATTGCTCGATGCCATGAAAGGTCATATTATTTCTCAGGGAGAATTGATGGGAAAATATCAGAGAAAAAGATGAAAATTTTTGGATATCTGATTTTGCGTGATTTAATTTATGATAGTATAAATTAAGTAATCAAGTTTATTTAATTTGTGAAGATAAAGGGTTTTCGTTCCAGTGTTGTCATTAAATCATGTTTTTCACGATAAACCTGGCCTATTATCGCAGCAAGAATAAAAATTACTGATACAATGTAAAGCCATAAAGCCGTAACAATAGCAAATGCAATATTCCCATAAATCTTTGAATAGTTTGCAACATTAGTTACATAATAAGTAAAACCATTTTTTGCAATTTCAAATAAAATAGTTGCCCAAAGAGCTGAAATAAAATAAACCCGCTTTCGCATCTTTCGATACGGAACAAGTGAATAAATTAAAAGCATCATTAAAAAAGTCAAGGCAGAAGGCAAATATCTAATGATAATCTGAACAACCGAAGACAAATCCATTTGAGTTAGCAACTCAATTCTATTTACTAAATTTCTGAAAATTTGTAGAAGTGGATTAATAAGAATCACCAATAGAAAAAATACCAGCGTTAAAATTACCATCCCGAAATCACGAATTTTAGCAATTAAAATGTTTTTACCTTTTTCTATACCATAGATGTTATTTAAAATCGTTCTAAAAGTGGAAAACAACCCGCTTGCGGTGAAAAATAAACCAACAATACCAACAGTTCCAACCAGAGTTTTATATTTTATAAATTCTCCAATTCGTTCAAATAAAATTTCTTTTATTTTGTCAGAATAATTGGATACTGGAAACATATCATCAATCATTAAGCTTATCTGGATTAATAGCTCCTGCGATTCAAGAATTGAACCGAGAACGGAAAATGTAATTAGTACCATCGGAATAATGCAGAGTAAGATATTGTAGGTCATTCCAGAGGCAAAAATAAAAGCATGATGCTTATCCATCTTTTCATAAATATTGATCACATAAAATTTAATCCATCTCCAAAAATTTCTTAATGTTTGTCTCAAACTTTCTCTTAAATTTTTAAAGAATTTATAAGTCATTTACTTTCCATTAATCTTTCAAAAGAATTAAAATAAGCATCATCTAATTCTTCAAGACTTAAATCAATTAAATTATTAATTTTTAATTTACCTCCACCGACAGTTCCAATCATTTCAAACGGAATATTTGCATCGTTAAGATATTTTTCAACATCATTTTTAAAATGTGTATTAACTGTAATCAAAATTCTTGATTGACTTTCAGAAAAGAGGAAAAAGTCATTTCTAAAATTAATATTTATGTTTATTTCAGCACCAATTTTTTTCTTACGATTCATTATACAACACTCAGCAATTGCAACAGCTAAACCTCCATCACTCAAATCATGAGCCGATTTAATAAATCCTTTTTGAATTAAAGAAATTAAAGTATCTATTAAATGCTTTTCGAATTTTAAATTTATTTGTGGAATATCACCTTCTACTTTGTTAAAAAATTCTTTTAAGAATTCACTCCCACCAATCTCTGGTGCAGTTTCACCCAATAAATAAATTAAATCACCTTCATCTTTGAAATACGAACTCGTAATATGAATTACATTTTCAATTAAACCAAGCATTCCAATTACAGGTGTCGGATAAACAGTATGATTTTTACTCTCATTATAGAAACTAACATTTCCACCTGTCACTGGAGTATCAAATACAATACAGGCTTCTTTCATTCCTTCGATAGCTTCTTTAAATTGCCAGTAAATTTCTTTGTCGTAGGGATTTCCAAAATTCAGACAGTTTGTAATGGCAATTGGTATCGCTCCAGTACAGGCAACATTTCTGGCAGATTCAGCAACTGCAATCATAGTACCTCTTCGAGGATTTAAGTAAACATATCTACCATTACAATCAGTTTTGACAGCAATAGCTTTATTTGTTTTTTTAATCCTAATGACTGCGGCATCACATCCTGGTTGGATTACTGTATTTGTTCCAACAGTATAATCGTATTGGTGATAAATCCAGTTTTTATTTGTAATATTTGGTGAAGATAAAAGTTTAAGTAACGCAGCGTTTAAATCTCTTATTTCTGGAAGATTTGATAAATCTATTGAAGAAAGTTGTTTGAAATATTCAGGTTCTTTCCATTCACGATAATAAACAGGTGCACCTCCTCCCAGAACAAGAGAAGATGCCGGCAATTTAGCTTCAAGTTTTCCATCTTTATAAAATTCAAGTAAATCGTTTTCAATCACTTCTCCTATTTTAAGACATTGTAAATCCCATTTTTCAAAAACTTTTTTAATTTCTTCTTCACAACCTTTTTTCCCAACAACAAGCATTCTTTCTTGAGATTCTGAGAGTAAAATTTCATAAGCTGACATATTATCTTCTCTGAGCGGAACAAGATCTAAATCAATGCGCATTCCACTGTTTCCTCTTGCACTCATCTCGCTAGTTGAACAAATAATGCCAGCGGCTCCCATATCTTGAATACCAACTATTAAATCTTTTTTTATTATTTCAAGAGTTGCTTCGAGTAAAAGTTTTTCAGCGAATGGATCGCCTACTTGAACATTTGAGCGTCTGGATTCGGTTTCATCACTTAATTCCTCTGATGCGAAAGTTGCACCATGAATTCCATCTCTTCCTGTCGAAGAACCAACAATAAAAACTGGATTTCCTTTACCTTTAGCAACTGCTTTAGCAATACGATTAGTTTTGACAATTCCAACAGCCATTGCATTAACAAGGCAATTATCCTGATAAGCTTCTTCGAAATAAACTTCACCTGCAACTGTAGGAACACCAAAACAATTGCCATAATCACCAATGCCTTTAACAACTCCATTAAGAAGAAATTTTGTTTTAGGATTTTTAAGATCCCCAAATCGCAAAGAATCAAGAGCCGCAATTGGTCTTGCACCCATTGTGAAAATATCTCTTAATATCCCTCCAACTCCAGTTGCTGCGCCTTGATATGGTTCAACTGCGGAAGGATGATTGTGACTTTCGATTTTGAATGCCACAGCAAAACCATCACCAATATCAACAAGACCAGCATTTTCTTCACCAGCCTGAACGAGAAGTCTTCCTCCACTTCTTGGTAAAGTCTTAAGCAAAGCGATTGAATTTTTATAACTGCAGTGCTCACTCCACATTACACTATAGCAACCAAGTTCAGTATAGTTAGGAATTCTTCCCAGGAATTTTTTAACTCTTTCAAATTCTTCTTCTGTTAAGCCATGCTTTAATGCAAGATCAAGTGTAACTTCTATCTCATTCATTTTGAATCAAACTCGAGGTAGTTTTTATAAATTAAATAAAGTTCTTTAGTAGCTAATAAATCTTTGCTACAATATTCAGCAATTTCCCTAAATCTTTTTTGATTAAATATTTCATTGATGTTATAACCTGTAACTTCACCTCTTTTTGAACTTTCAATTCCGAAAGCTTTACAATAAAAATCAAGATTATATTTTCTGGTCAAACCATAGAATGTAAACTGTTCAAGTAAATCGCAATGACTTTTTGAATCGTATCGATATGAAATTAAATTTTTCGTCGGTTTAATTCTTAACATAGCAGAACGCAACAAAAGGAAAGGAGCGTCAAAACTTCTACCATTAAAAGAGATTAACCGATCATATTTGGTAATAATTTCCCAAAATTTCTTAATAATAAATTTTTCATCACCCGAATGAAAAGTAAATTCACCATTTTCAGATTTATAATGTTCTTTATCATCAGATTGAAATAAAATCAATCCTTTTTTAATCCCAATATCGTAAAACCCAATTGCGACAACCTGAGCAGTTAGTGCACTGAGGTTTAAGTATCTAATAACTTCTTCAGTTTTTTGTTGTCGTTTTTCTTCTGTTTCCTCAAGATTTGCAAAGCGGAGTAAATATTCCTGTTGATATTCATCGAAACTTTCAAAAGGATATCCAACTGTTTCTATATCAAATATTAATTCTTTCATTTCTTAGAAATAAATCTTATTTCATTAGTTTATTAACTTTCATCTAAATACTTTTACAGTTTTATCGAATGACTTTATTTCCTTAATCATTTTATCCGGGATTGGAGTTGGATTCAATGTTATTGGATCGACATTTACAATTACTCCACTTCCTTTTGCAATAAATTGGTTTGTTGTTTTATTAAAAATTAAATGTTCGAAATTTAAGCTTGAATTTTTAATGTAATCAATTCTTGTGTAGATAATCAATTCATTATCAAGATAAGCAGGTGAAAAGTAATCACATTCGTTATGAGCTACAAAGAAAAGCAAGCCATCGGAAAATGTACCATTTGGATTTAGGCTATATCCCATTTTCTTTCGATAATCAATTCTTGCAAGCTCAAAATAATTAAAATAAACTGCATTGTTCACAACATTCTGGAAATCGACTTCATAACTGCGTACTTGAATTTCTAGTTTCACAGGAAATATTGAAATATCGTAAGTATCGTTCATATTAACTCTTTTTTTAATTTGTTGATTAATTGAAATATGTTTTTAAAATTTTAACTGCTTCTTCAATATCATTATCATTGACATCAATATGAGTCACAGCACGAACTAAATATTTTTTACCGACTGAAAGAAGCAAAGATGAACCTGTTTTTGATGGATCTTTTACAATTTGACAAACTTCCTGAGCAGTTAATCCATCAACTTCGAATAAAATAATGTTTGTTTGAACTTTATCAGGATCAAGTTTAATTCTAGAAATTTTTGATATTTCATTAGCAAAATATTTTGCTCTTCGATGATCTTCAGCCAATCTATTAAAATTATTTTCAATTGCAAACAAACCAGCAGCAGCTAAAATACCAGCCTGACGCATACCTCCGCCCCATGCTTTTCTGTATCGATGTGCAAGTTTTATAAATTCTTTTGTTCCAGCAATAACAGATCCAACAGGAGCTCCAAGACCTTTTGATAAACAAACAGAAACAGAGTCAAAATACTTTGCATATTCACTCATACTAATTCCAGTTGCAACCGAGGCATTCCATAATCTTGCGCCGTCTAAATGAAATTTAAGACCATATTTATCCACGATATTTTTTATTCTCTTAATTTCATCGATCGGGAATATTGAACCACCACCACGATTATGAGTATTCTCAATACAAACCAATTTAGTTTTTGGTAAGTAATAAGCTTCTGGTCTAATTACTTCTTCAACCTGTTCTGCAGTAAAAACTCCATTCTTGCCATTTACAGGAATAACCTGAACATGTGATAGTCCAGCGATAGAACCTGATTCATAATTATAAATATGAGCATCTTTATCACAGATCAATTCATCCCATGGTTGAGTATGAGCTTTAATACAGAGTTGATTACCCATAGTTCCGCTTGGTACAAAAAGAGCAGCTTCCTTTCCTAGTAATTCAGCAACCTTCTCCTGAAGTTTATTTACAGTTGGATCTTCACCAAAAACATCATCTCCCACTTCAGCTGACATCATAAATTCACGCATCTCTTTTGAAGGTTTTGTAACAGTATCACTTCTTAGATCAATTACTCTCATTTTTTCTGACTCCAAATTTTTTAATAATTGATATTGATATCAAAGTGGCAGAAATAATTAACGAAATATAACTTATTAAGTCTCGATATTGACTATAATAGGTTTGTTCATTATTTAAGTAAATATCTTCAACAAAATATGTCCGTTCAAAAAGATTTGTTTGAAAAATAGTTTTACCAAAAGGATCAATAACACAACTAATACCACCATTAGCTGATCTTACAATCCATCTTCTGTTTTCAACAGCACGAAACACTGAATATTGTTTATGTTGATATGGTCCGGAAGTTTTACCATACCAGCTATCATTTGTAACAACTACTAAAAATTGTGCACCATTTTTTACAAACTCAGAATTAAATGATGGGAAGATAGACTCGTAACAAACTGCTGCTGAAAATTTTACTGAATCTCCATCTCTCGTTTTCAAATAAAAAATCGTTTGTTTATCCCAAACACTCCAGTTACTTATTCCAACACTCCATTTAATAACATCCCCAAGAAAAGGAAGATATCGTAAATAAGGAGCTCGCTCAGCAAATGGCACAAGATTCATCTTACCATATTCTTGTATTAAATCTGAATCTGAAAGAAAAAGAACAACACCGTTGTAAGTGTCATAATAATAAGAAGAATCTTTCGAGATTTTACTATCTCCTTTTATTTGATCTTTGGAAAAATAAAAATGAACAATTGGCAATCCCGTAAGAATTGCGATATTATTTACTCGACAAAAACTTTTAATTCGATTAACTTCTTCAGGGTAATTACCACTTAAGAGATAAACAGGCAGGGCACTTTCAGGCCAGACAATTAACTCTGCTCCTTTTTGAACAGCACTATCAGAAAGTTGAAGATAAATATCAAGTTGTGAATTAACATCATCTTCCCATTTTTCCCATGGATCAAAATCCGGTTGAATAATTCCAACTCTTAATCTTTTCCCATCATAGATTGCATCATTTAAAATTACTTTACCATAAATAAAAAGTGAAGTTAATATAATTATAATAATTGCCAGTTTATTTAACGAGAAGCGAAAACTTTCATAACGAAAATTCTTATAAGCAACAAAAAGAAGGACATTAAAAACCACTATTAAAAAAGAAAGTCCATAAACACCAATTATAGAGGTTATTTGAATTATTGGTAAATAATAAGATTGTGAATTGCCAAGTGTAAGCCAGGGAAATGCTGTTTCATCCACCGAGCGTAAATATTCAAGTGAATTCCATAAAAATGGAAACGAAAACAATGCTGTTTTTTCTCCGATATATTTTTTAATCATGAAAAAAAATATAAACGGCAACCAGTAAAAAACAGGATGAATTAAAATCAATGCAACCGAACCTATCATCATAAAGGGATCCGTCTTTGAAGTCCAACCACCAATCCAATAAAGAGTGAAAGCATGAAAGATAAGCATACTCAGATACGTAAAAATTAAAAGTTCACGATAATTTTTTGCGCGATTGACAAAGATTAAAATCGGAACAAGACCGAAAAAAGAGAAAAAACCTGTTTGAAATGGTGGAAAACTTAAAGAGAGAATAATGCCACTGAGAAATGAGAGAAATAAATTTTTAATAAAATCAGATTTGTTTTCGATTTTTATCATTCTTTTTGGATAATATTTTAAAAATGTATATGATAGATACTAAAACGATTATACCAAGAACAATCTTATTATATGTTGTGATAAATTCACTTATTTTATTCAAATTATGACCAACATAAAAACCTATAAAAATTAAAATCAAATTCCAGATCAATGCACTAACTGCAGATAATAAAATTGTTTTCCTTAAATTCAACTCACTCATTCCAGCAAAAAAGGAAATAATTGCACGAGTCCCAGCGAGGAATCTATTTGCAACAATTAACCAATAACCATACTTTCTGAACCAGTTTTCAATCTTAAAAACTGAATCAGGCGAGATAAATTTAATTTTTCCAGTTTCTAAAATTTTATCACCGGCAATTTTCCCGATAAAATACATCACAATAAAACCAGTTGTACTTCCACTAACAGCAAAAATTATAACTAATGGCAAAGAAATTTCTGTAACTGCAGCGAGAGCACCACTAAATGCCACAATTACATCACTTGGAAAAGGCGGAAAAATATTTTCAATAAAAGCAATTCCAAAAACAGCAAGATAAATTAAAACTGGATCAATGTATTTAAGATATGAAATTATTTCTTCAACCATTAATCAACAGAATCTTTTTTAAAGATTAACGCAACAGCCATGGCAGCAATTCCTTCTTCTCTGCCAGTGAAGCCGAGCTTTTCGCTTGTTGTTGCTTTTATAGAAATCTGAGAGAGATTTATCTTTAGAATTCTTGAAATTGCCATTTTCATTTCATCTATGTATGGTAAAAGTTTGGGCTTTTCGGCAATAACTGTAACATCAATATTTCCAATAAAAAAATTACTCTGACATAGAAGTTCATTTGTTTTTTCAAGCAAAATAAGACTTGAAATATTTCTAAATCTCTCATCAGTATTAGGGAAATGTTTACCAATATCCCCAAGAGCAGCAGCACCTAAAAGAGCATCACATATTGCATGGAGTAAAACATCCGCATCGGAATGCCCTTCAAGACCTTTTTCTGAAGGGATTTCGACTCCTCCAAGAATTAATTTTCTTCCCTGAGAAAATTTATGTACGTCAAAACCAATTCCTATCCGACTTGTCAAAACCTCTGAATTCATAAATTAAAAATTTATTTTTTCTAAAAGTCATTCATTAATCTTTTACTTACGACCAGTTAAGTCTATTTTACCACTTCCTGGAAACACATTTAATCTCAGATTACTTATTACCAACCTTTGATTCTGAAATCACTAAATTCATTTTTATCCTCTTCCCAATCTATTTTAACATCCTTAACAAACGCTGAGCGTGGACCAATTTTAGCGTGCTCAATCAATATTTGTATTTTATCTCTATCACCTTCTACAACAATCTCAACATCACCATTATATAAATTTCTTACAAATCCTCGTAGGTCAAGTTCTACGGCTTTTCGATAAATAAAATATCTAAAGCCAACTCCTTGAACCAGACCATTTACTATAATGTGAGCTCTCATTTTTGTCTTACTGATTCATGAAGATTAATTAGTTTCCATTTTCCTTCAAATTTACTTAGTGTTGCAGAATTACGAATTGGAGAGAAATTTAATTTAAATCCGTTCTTTAATTGAATATTTTTCGAAGAGAGAAAAATTAAAACCGCTTCGCTTTTCGTAGGATTGATCCAGACATCAGTATTCCATGTTGAATATTCAATATTAGTTATTTCACTAAAATGATTATTTAGATATTCTCTAATATTATCGTATCCAATAATTGCTGAATCTCTTTCAAGTGGAATATATGAAACATTAGCAGATTTTTGCCAGTAATTTTCAAAACCTTGTACCGAATTTTTATTTATGTACGAGGTATAATCTCTTAAAAATTGAATAACTTCGTCCTTTTCAAATTCTACATTTACTTCAGTTTTTTCCTGGCATGCAATTAATATAAAAATTAGAGATATCACAATAAAAGAATTAATTTTCATTTTTAACTCCCGATAAAAATACAATATCAAACAATTCAGAAGCAAGAACTCCAGAGATTATTAACATTCCTCCGATCAATCCAAAAATACCAATTGTTTCATTCAAAATTAAGTAAGCCAAAATTGAAGCAAGAAGTGGTTCAGATGTAAATATTATGGCAGCACGAGTTGGAGTGGTGTATTTCTGATATTTAGTTTGAAGAAATGTAGTTACAATAGTTGCAAAGATCGATGTATAAATAACCGTAAATATCACCTGTCCATTTATCTGTAAATAAACATTTTCAATTTCGAGTGTATGGAATGTTAACATTAACATAAAAGAGCCAATTAATGTGATAAAAATTTGAATCCAAACAATATGATTAAAATCAGCTTTATCAGAGATTATATCAAGGTAAACAATATACCCTGCAAAGAAAATAGCACAAATTAAAGTTAGTAAATCACCAATATTAAAATCACTTCCAATTGAAATAAATAAATCCCACAAATTATTCTGTTGAGAAGAAAGAAAAATTAACCCAGTAAATACCAGTATCACTCCGATTAAATTTCCTGTTTTTAATGGTTTCCTCTCGACAAATACCTGTAAAATAGGAGTAAAAACGACAAATGTTCCTGTTATTAATGCAGATTTAGTTGCGGTTGTATATTTCAATCCTATAGTTTGAACAACAAATCCTATAAAAAGGAATATACCAAGTATTGTTCCCATTTTAAAGGTTAGCTTAGGAATTCTTAATAGTTCTTTGTTATAAATTAAACTCAGAACTATAGTTGCAATCAAAAATCTAATGGTTACAAAAAGGAGTGGTGAAATAAAACTTAATGTTGGTTTAATTATAACAAAGGTCCCAGCCCAAATAAAAGTAATCAGGAACAGAATCAATTCAGCTTTTAATCGCATGTAACAGAAATTTATCCTAAAATTTTAATAACCGAAAGATTTCATCCAGCGAGGATTGTCTCTCCAATTTTCTCTAACTTTAACATAAAGCTCCAGATAAACTCCTTTACCAATAAAATTTTCGATATCCTTTCTCGCTTTTTCACCAATTCTTTTTAAAGCTAACCCATCCTTCCCAATAATAATTTTTTTCTGAGATTCTCTTTCTACATAAATCTCGGCATTTATGTAATCTTTACCTTTTTCCCTTTCTTTGTATTCTACAACAACAACTTCCGTTGAATATGGAATTTCATCTTGATAAGCCTCAAAAATCTTTTCACGAATGATCTCACCAATAAAAAATCGAACTGGCTCCTGGCTTAAAATATCTGTTGGATAATAAGGTGGATGAATTGGTAAGTACTTTTTTATTGTGTTTATAAGTTCTTGAACATTAAATTGATGTAATGCACTTAAAGGAACTATCTCATCAAACTTAAACTTTTCCTTAATTGAATCAATTATTTGTAAAAGATTTTCCTTCGTGATCAAATCAATTTTATTAATAATTAGGAAGATTCTCTTTTTACCACTAAAAGGTAACAGAATTGGAACTAATTTCGAATCTAAATTTTTTAAAGTTCTTTCATATACATCAACAACTGTCAGTATCAAATCACACTCATTTAGTGCATTATGAATAGCTTCCACCATTTTTTCTTGAAGAAGATATTTAGGTTCAATTAAACCGGGTGTATCTAAAAATACTATTTGTGCTTCATTATCTGAATAAATACCCAGAATTTTTCTTCTTGTTGTTTGAGGCTTTGGAGTTGTAATGGAAAGTTTTGTATTAAGAATTGCGTTCATCAAAGTTGATTTGCCAACGTTTGGTTCACCAAAAATCGTAACATATCCAGCTTTAAAATTTTCGTCAAACTTAAAATTATTACTGAGGTTATCTGTATTCATTATAAATACACCAGATTTTTTGAATTAATTTTAATTAAAATTACACCAAAGGTATGAATTAAGCTGCAACCAAATAAGCTGCAGCTTAAAATTTTCAGTGATGGCTGTTTGGACCATGAATATGTCCGTGAGCCAGTTCTTCATCTGTTGCATCACGAACATCGATCAACTCAATCTCAAAGTCCAGGTTTTTACCTGCAAGAGGATGATTGAAATCTATTGTTACATCATCTCCATCAATAGATTTAATCACAAAAGGCATTTGAGTACCATCTGGAGCATTAGTAACAAATTGCATTCCAATCTCCAAATCAACATCATCCGGAAAATTACTTTTCTTTACACTATGAACAAGATCATCACGATATTCTCCATAAGCTTCGTCAGCAGAAATCAAAATATTTTTCTTACCACCAATTAACATAGTATCGATTTCTTCCTCCAGCTTTGGAATGATTTGATCATGACCAGTCAAGTAAGAAAATGGTTGAGAACCCAGAGTTGAATCCAACAAATTACCACTTTCATCTTTTAATGTATAATGAATAGTTACAACTTTATTTAAGCCAATAGGCATACAAATAACTCCTTTAATTAGTTTAGAACTTTTTTCATAATACTCATATTTATGCTAAAAACAAACTTTCATTAAATTCTAAAAATCGTGATTTTATGTTCTCCAGAATATTTTCAAACGAGTACATAGACTTACAAATAGAGATAGCAAAAATGTAATTATTAAACCCTTTAAAAATCCTAACCACGGAGTAATTGCCATTGAATTTAACAAACTCATTAACCCGGTTAAATAAAGCACAGGAATAATAAAGTTATTAACACCTGCATATGCAATCATTGGATTTTGACCATTTTCAATCAATAGCTTTATGAATTTTTGTTTTTTAAATACATCAATAATAATTGAGAAAAATATTAAAGTGCATATTGCAAGCCCTGACGTAATAAAATAATAACTTAAAGTCGCCTTATCCTTTTTAATTCCACCCTCAAATGGCTCGAAAAATAATCCAAGTATAAGCCAATACATTGCCCACAGAAAAAGTTCTCTATACAATTGTTCAACTTGATTGAGAGGTTTGTTCAATAGAAAATAAGTGAGGATCAAAAGTACGAATGTCAAAATCGTTGTCTCAATCAGCCACCTATTAAATAATCCAACCAATAATTCAAAAACAAAAAAGAACATGAGAAATGCAATAAAGAAATAATTAAATTTTGACCAGCTCGATTCTTCAATCTGATTTTTTGAATTTATCCATTTAAGTAAAATATCACCCGCAATTGTTCCTGGAATAACAATAAATAAATATTGAAGATAATAAAGTTTGTAAATCCATGGTGCAGGTGAATAATTCCATATATAAGCTACCCAACTTTCAATTTGAACTGGCATGTTGGAGAGTCTAACGGCAAGTAAAATGCCAAGTAAACCCAGTCTTACGAGTAAGTTATTTCGAGTGAGAAGCCAGACTATTGAACCAAAAACAGCCATATTTGTTAAGACAACAATTATAATGTCACTTCTATATAATGAAAAACCTGAACCATCTGGATATTTCAAATTAGAAAGCAAAAAAATTGCGGAAAACCAGCCAACAAATCTAAGAAGAATCTTTATCCAAAAATTCCATTTATTGGGCAACCGTGAATAAATCGGGAAAAGAATTAAAAAAGCTATTAATGAAATTAAAAATGTTTCAGCCGTTGGATTTTTACTAATTACAAACGGTCTAATTGCCTGAACATAAAGAGCAAAAAAACCAAGTAAAATTCCTCTTTCAAATATGGATAAATAAATTTTCCATTTTGGAATTCCTTCTTCCAACCTTCTTGAAATTGCAAGTGGAAAAGCAGCGCCCATCGCAAAGAGAAAAAATGGGAAAACAAGATCAACCCAGGTAATACCTGGTAGTGTTGGAATCCATTTATGTTCTGGAGGTGGAACTTGAGCATGATACATCCATGCAGGTAATGTATTTGTATGAAATGGAATTTGCCCGGATAAAATCATTGTGAGAATTGCAAAGCCTCTCAAAGCATCGAGCGCTAGTGCTCTTTTGGTTGTTATGTTAATTTTTGATATCATTTCTTAATCCATTTTCTTCTAAAATATTTGATTCTTTCTAATCAATCCAGAACAAACTCTTTTAGGCTTATACACTTAAACCCGATAAATTTGAACTTAAAAAATTTATCATATAAGTTGAAGAAAAAAGGAGACCATAATGTTTTCAGATAACAAATACATAGTCCCATCATTAATTTTATCGATTTTTTTCATACTTGGAATTTTACTCATAAGTGAAACATGGCGTAATCATACCAGAAGTAATCAAACCATTACAGTAACCGGCTCAGCTAGAAAATTGATTGTCTCCGACCTTGGTATATTAAAGGTTACATTAACATCAAGTGCCAATACACAACAAGAAGCATTTCGTTTATTGGTCAATCAAATTCCTAAGTTAAAGAACTTTGTCTTGAAATACGGTATAAGTATAGATTCATTAGAAGAGTTCTCTCCTACTATAATGCCAATCTTCGAAATAAATTCAGCTGGTTATCAAACAAATAAAGTAATTGCTTATACATATTCTCAAAACTTCAATATCTTATCAAAAGAAGTGGATTTAATAAAAAAGATTTCTATGGAGATTATGAAGCTTGTCGAAGAAGGTGTAAATATACAACAGGTTACACCAGAATATCACTATACAAAACTTGGCGAACTTAAAATAGAAATTCAAGCGGAAGCCGCAAAAGATGCAATGATGAGAGCAAAAAAAATTGCAGAATCGACTGGAAGTAAACTTGGTAATCTTAGAAATGCTAGAATGGGAGTTCTTCAAATTACTCCAAAGTTTTCTAATATGATTTCGGATTATGGTATAAATGATTTATCCTCAATTGAGAAAGAAATTACAGCAGTCGTAAATGTATCGTTTGAGATAAAGTGATAATTAAACTTTAACTTTAAATAATGGAATAGTTAAAGGGGGAATATTCATTCTTAATGTAATATTATTTACAAATTCTCTAAAATAAGGCCAGGTATTTAGTTTGAGGCTCACTTCCTTATAAACATTAAAAAATTCCTCTGTGAATTTTTCCTTTGATTTGAGGGTTACCATGAGAGTTAAATCAATTTGCAAAAAACGCGACTTAGTATTTCTTTTTCGTGCATCAAGAGAATACTTTTGAATAATTTGAACTTGCTCTTCTTTAACAATTCTAAGCTTTTCATCTGAATTAATTTCTATATTTAATTCACCTGGAAATTTGATGTCTGAAGTTAAATAACATTTTGCTTCCTTTAATGAAATGCTAATTAAATCTAGACCCGTTAAAATTTTTTGATATTCTTCTGAGCTAATTTTTACTTTGTTTAGATTCATGTTTATCCCGCTTTATAATAAATTAATTTTGCAGTATTTTCTTTTTGAACATCAGCCAGTAATTTAATTGTATTATCAAATTTTAAATTCAAGTTATATTCCGTCTCCATAAAATCATAAAACAAATTTTCAAATTTTCCAACAAAACTTTGCATTTTATGTTCGATTTTATCCTGTTCAAAGGCCCTGGTTAATAAAAAAAGAACATACTGGTTTAAACTTACACCATTTTCTTCAGCTCGCTTAATTAGAAGCCTATGTAGCTCTTTTGGAATTCTAACCAGAAATTTTCCACTAGCTTCATCAAAATCATATGTTGTTTCAGGTTCAGGAATAGGAATCCCCTTTTTATATAATTCTTTTATATAATGATCCTTTAAATTAAGAACATTCCTAACTGCTTCTTCCAATGTATCACCATCTGCAATAAAGGCATGCCTTCCAAGAACCGGAATACATGCTGAATATCCGCCACCATCTTCTTCGGGTATTTTATTTATTTCAACCGGGTAATTTAATTTCAAATAGTATTCCAAATTTTTTTTCACTTTTCTAACTCCTCTATGATTTTTATATAACGGCAAAGAACTTTAACATAAAAATGCTTTATGTATTGACCTTGTGACACAGGTATAGTCATAAAACCTTCCGGACCAAATTTATGTGGAAAATTTTTGAAGTAAGGATGATAAATTCTATAATTATGAGAACCCGATATTTCTCCGAACGTCCATTGATCTTCAAAAAAATGATTAAGAATAGTTTCAAGCTCCTGTTTTTTAATATTTTGTTTATATGCAGGATTGCATATTTTTTTTAATAACTTTTCTATTTTAGACATTAAAAATTATCTCCACAAAAATACTATATATAGTATCAAAAAACAATTCTTTTGTTTAAATTTCCCCCTGCTTTATTATTGGTTTAGAATTGATGTAATTATAGAGAACTTCTATCGTTTCATCTTTTAGATTTAAATCGGCTTGAAGTAAATCTCGCATTGAAACAACCCCGATTAGTTTATCACCAGATTTAACCAGAATGTGTCTAATATTGGCAGTTTTCATCTTTGCAAGACACTCAAGGTAAGTTTCATTCTCTTCAGAAACAACTAAATCAACCGTCATCACTTCTTCAACTTTTGTTTTATCAGGATCTTTTCCAGCAGCAACTACTCTTTGCATCAAATCTCTTTCTGAAAATACGCCAACAAGTTTATCACCATCAAGAATCGGTACAAGACCAATTTTATTTTTTGTCATATACTCGCTTGCCTGTCGAACGGTAAAATCTTTTTGAATTGCAAGTAAAGGACGATTAACCAAAATATCTTTAAGGGTTTTCATTGGAAGCCCTCCAATTTTTTATAAATAAGTTAGAAATTATTTTGTAAAATGTAAAATTTAAATTCAGACGTGGAATGCAACCTCCCTAAAAATAATTAAATATTTCATCGATTATACTGCTTCATAATTCTCAAATAACTTTCCCCATTCTGTTTCTTTCAGCCAGCGTTTGAAAACTTTTTTATCCTTCAAGGGCCAGCGATAATAATCGTGATAAAATTCTGAACCAAAAATAAAAAGATGAACCAGTGGAGTTCTAAAAAAGAATTTTTGGATTGATTTCAATGGTCCAAACCACAGTAAATCGCCAACTAAGCTTGCACCATTATCACCAACAAAGAAATTCCAATTTTCATTTGAAACATCATCGCCGATAATTTCAATATCTTGTGGTTTTCCTATTCCTAAACCTAATTCATCCGCAACTCGAATGTATTCGATACTCATTGGATCAAATCCCATCATTTTTGCCGCAACCGCATCAATTGCTACCTGATCACCACTTGCAAGTATCACATTCTTTACAATAGGAATCATCGTTCTTGGTCCGGGTCCATTCCCAGCTGTTGTACCATCCATCACAGCAAAAATTCCAGTGTGAATTTCTTTTTGTATCTGAAGTAAATCAACAAGAGTTTTATGAATCCATGAATGAGTATAATGACGTTTTGTATTTAATAGACCTCCAAAAGCATTTTTCATTGCACCCGTAGTAGTAGTATAAATATGGCATTTAACTGTTGGTAGGTGAACTATATTCTTACCAATAAAATAATCAGGAATAGTTATACCTTCAGGGTAAATATGATTTAAAACGAGCATCTTAGCTTTTGGTTCATACTTAATCCATTTCATGTCTTCATCTTTAAAATTAAAGAGAACTGGGACATTGTATTTTTTAAAAACAGGTTTGTATTTATTTAAATCTTCACCTTTAAATGCATCAGTTACAACGGTCTTATTTTGCACACAGACCAAATCGTTGTATCCAAACTTTTTTAATCCTAGTATTGTCCCTTCTAATTGCCATGGAGTTGTGTTAGCTCCCGGAAATGGGAAATGCCATGAAATATTATCTTTTAAAATTGTTGTTGCACTTTTATCTAAATACTTTTCTACTTCAGCTAATTCAAGGAGTTTTTGATAATCCTCTAATACAGTCTTTGGACTTGTTCTAAGAACAGCAACTTTAGATTTTGGCATAATCTGGTTATCCTTCTTTTTCTTAAGATATAAAAAAATATATTTTCAAAAAATTGCTCATTTTATCCTTAAAATTTTAATTAAATTTTTGTAAGCGAATAATTGTCATTTCGTATTCACTACAAATTTTATAAAGGTAAGTTTATAAAAAATGGCTATCAAAACTAATTAATTGCAATAGCCATTATTAAAGTTATCCTTTATCGTTCTATTGAGAAAATTTGATAGCTAATCAAGTTCTTTTTCTTCTAACCAGCGACCTGCATCAATGGCAGCCATACAACCCATACCCGCAGCTGTAATAGCCTGTCGGTACACTTTATCTGTTACATCACCAGCAGCAAAAACTCCTTCGATACTCGTATGAGTTCTACCAGGTTTTACTTTAATGTAACCCATTTCATCAAGTTCGAGATAATCTTTAAATATCTCTGTATTGGGTTTATGACCAATTGCAAGAAAAACTCCATCTACAGGTAGTTCTGTTATTTGGTTGGTTTTAACATTTCTTAATTTTACACCAGTAACAAATTTCAAACCATTTTCATTTTTACCCAAAATTTCATCTACCACTTCATTTAATCTAAATTCTATCTTTGGATTTTTCTTTGCTCTTTCAATCATAATAGCTGATGCTCTAAATTGATCTCTTCTGTGAACAATTGTAACTTTTTTAGCAAACTTAGTTAAATAAGTTGCCTCTTCCATAGCCGAATCACCACCCCCCACAACAATTACATCTTTTTCTTTGAAAAAGAATCCATCACAAGTTGCACATGCTGAAACACCATGTCCCATAAATTCCTGTTCTGATGGAATTCCTAAAAATTTTGCTGAAGCGCCAGTTGCGATTATAACAGCATCAGCGGTGAATTCATTTTTCCCTGAATAAATTTTAAATGGTCTGGAAGAGAAATCGACTTTATCAACGTATTTGAAAATCATTTCTGCACCGAATCTCTTTGCTTGTTTTCTCATAATATCCATTAATTCTGGTCCCATTATGCCATTTTCAAAGCCAGGAAAGTTTTCGACTTCAGTGGTAATAGTTAGTTGCCCACCAGGTTGATTTCCTTCAAATACAAGTGGAGAAAGATTTGCTCGGGCTGCATAAATTGCTGCAGTGAAACCAGCAGGACCTGAACCTATAATAATTACTTTCCGATGATTCGAATTCATATTTTACTCCTTTCATTAAATTTTTTTATGTAATCAAAATTTCTTAATAGATTTTTTAATCCAGCTCTTAAAATAGCTTTTCCTTTAAATTTTTCTTTAAAATCTTTTTCACTTAAGTTTTCTAAATCTTTTTTTTCAATAAATTCAATTGTATTAGATGCAAAATCCCTCTCATTCGTTTCTATTTGAAGTTTGTGATTCCACGGACAAACATCCTGACAAATATCACAACCAAAAATATAGTTTTCAAATTTTCCTTTTAATTCTTCTGGTATTTCGTTTTTATTCTCAATCGTATGATAAGAAATACATTTTTTTGCATCGAGTAAATAATCATCAATTATTGCACCTGTTGGACATGCATCAATACAAATACGACAATCACCACACATATCTGAAATTGGATTATCGTACTCAAGTTGAATTGAAGTCAAAACTGTGCCAATGAAAAACCATGAACCTATAGAAGTACTAATAACATTTGTATGTTTACCCATCCAACCAAGTCCACTACGAACAGCCCAGACTTTATCCATTGTCGGACCATAATCAACATAAAATTTATTCTTTGAATCGGGTTCAATTTCTAAAAGAATTTTTTTCAAGACTTTAAACTTTTTCTCAATCACTCTATGATAATCTTTCCCCCAAGCGTATCTGGAAATTTTTCCAGCGTTATTAAATAAAAAATCTGATTTACCTACCTGAAAATAATTTAATCCAACAGAAATTATTGATTTTGCTTCAGGAAGAATTAAAAAAGGATTCACTCTTTTCTCAAAAGATTTATAAATCCAATTCATCTCAGCCTGATAACCTTTAAGGAGCCATTGTTTTAAAATTATTCTCTCTTTCGTCAACTCTTCAGCTCTGGAAAATCCAACCAGATCAAAACCCAAATCAATAATTTTTTGACGTAAATATTTTGTTAGCTCCTTGCTATTCATCTTACCATTTAAAAAATTTTTTTGGAAGACTCACAAACAAATAACCATCAATAACTTTAGAAGCAAATGTCTTGATATCACTATTATTATTTAGAGTTTTTCCTGTTTTAAGATCAAACTTCCAACCATGAATAGGACAGGCAATAGAAGCCCCCATTAAATGACCATTAAACATTTGGGGAGTGTGATTATGTGGACAAACATTATTAATAACAAATATTTCTCCTTTAATCTTAAAAATTGCAAGATCATAATCATCAATTTCAAATCTTACTCCTTTATTTTCAGGAATATCATCCACTTTGCATATCTTAACTAAATTTTCTTTTTCCATAACTTCTCTTTAATCCATAAAAAATTTTTGATCTACCTCAAATCCTTTTTTACTTTCTTTCAAATTAACAGCTGAAATTTCAGGATCATGTTCAAAAAATAATAACCATTTTTCTTCAAATGCCTGTAAAAGAATTTTCTTTTTTTCTTCAATCGTTGTAACTGGAAAAAGATCATAACTCATCACATAGGGTATCGGAATGTGAGCTGTTGTTGGAATCAAATCTCCACAATAAAATAGAATATTCTCACCATCTGATATTTTTAAGTGTTGCTGATATGGTGTATGTCCATTTGTAGTTATGATTTCAATTTCATCATCAAATTTAAAATTTCCATCTTTTAAGACTAATTGATTAAATTCCTGCAATGGTAAAAAATCATCTTTTATAAAACTTGCTCTATCTTTTTCTGATGGATTTAAAGCCCATTCAAATTGTTTTCTTTGAACAAAATATTTGGCATTTCTGAAAGTAGGAACAATTTTATCATTAATGATTTTAGTTGAACCACCAGTATGATCAAAATGAAGGTGAGTAATTATCACATCAGTTATTGAATCGGGTTCTATTCCTTTTGAATTCAATAAATCCTCCAGTGAAAGATTCTCAATAGCATAAATATTTTTAAATTTTTCGTCAAATTTATTCCCAATTCCAGTATCAACAATAATCTTTTTCTTATCTGAAACTAAGAGAAGCGAACGTGTGCTTAAATTAATTCGATTCAATTCATCGGCAGGATTCAATTTGTTCCAGATTACTTTTGGAACAACTCCAAACATTGCACCACCATCGAGTCTAAATATACCAGATTTTAGAGAATATATTTTATATTTACCTATTTTCATTTTCATTCCTTTTTATTTAAAATAAAAAAGTCGATGCAAATTGCATCGACTTGAGAAATTAGAAGATAAATTTTTTACCTTCCTAAAGAATCAAGATATTCTTTTTTCTTAAGTAGCGTTTCTTTGTCCTCAACATGATTAGGATCTGGTACACAACAATCAACTGGACAAACAGCAGCGCACTGGGGTTCATCATGGAAACCAACGCATTCTGTACATTTATCTGGAACTATATAGAAATATTCATCAGAATAAAATCCAACTGCGCCAGATGGTGCAGGATCATTGGGACCATAAGTTTTTCCTGCAAGTTGCCAGGGTGTTCCACCAGGATAAATAGCAGTATTTGGGCATTCTGGTTCACATGCACCACAATTGATGCAATCCGTTGTTATCATTATGGCCATTTTTAATTACCTCCGAAAATTTATTGTTTGTGTTAAAAGATTTAAATGTTTCTCTAATTGATTATTACTAAATGTATATGTGAATTTTTTAATTACAATTTGATGAAAGAACTCAATCCATATTTATTTATATGCAAACTATAAAAATTCTGATGTGAATTCAATGTAAGTTTAACGCTTATCTTGACTAAAAAATAAATTTAATCTCAATCAACCATTAAAACTCATAAAGCAACTAAAAAATATAAAACAAATTTTACTGCACACTTAATATTTTTTATCTTGCTTAGAATTAAAATCTATAATAGACAAAGAAAAAATCTTATAACAAAAACAATCACCAGCTACCACTTGCACCGCCACCGCCAAAAGATCCACCACCACCGCTAAATCCGCCTCCACCAAAACCACCTCCACCGAAACCACCTCCAAATCCACCCCAACTACTTCTTCTTTTTGGATAAGAGTACCATCCTCCACTTGAATAAATCCATCCTCCACTTGAAAATTTTCCAATTCCTCCAACAATCGAAAAGAATACCAGAATAACTAAAATGATAATAATCGCAATAATTAATGCACTTGATTCATCATTATTTTTTTCAGCTTTATATGTTCCCGCAATTGCATCTTGAATTGTCTCAATTCCTTTTTTTAGCCCTTCATAATAATTACCAGATTTAAAATATGGAGCAATTATATTACGAATTATTGAACTTGCAACTGCATCAGGAACAACACTTTCAAGTCCATATCCCACTTCAATTCTTATTTTTCTATCTTCCTTTACAACTAAAATTAAAATCCCATTATCTTTGCCTTTCTGACCAATTTTATTTTTCTCAGCAACTCTTTGTGAATAATCGAACAAATCTTCCCCTTCAAGAGATGAAATAATTAAAATTACTATCTGATTAGATGTTGTATCTTCGTATGTTTTTAATCTGTATTCAAGTTCTTGAATTTGTGTGGGACTCAATGTATTTGTTTGATCTGTTACATATTTTGTTAGTATCGGGACATTAATATCAGAATAAATTGAATTAACAAAGAATAATAAGAAGAGAATTAAATTTTTCATAAAATTTATTATACCAAATCAGAATTTAACTTTTGGTGCTTCTTCGGCTCCGGTTGCAGCTTTGAAATATTGCTTCTCTCTAAACCCGAACATACCAGCAATGATATTTGTGGGAAACTTTTTAATTGCAGTATTAAACGATTGAACAGCTTCATTATATCTTTTTCTTTCCACAGAAATTCTGTTTTCTGTACCTTCTAATTGTGCTTGCAATTGAAGAAAGTTTTCATTGGCTTTCAATTGAGGATAATTTTCAACTGCCACGAGAAGTCTCGATAATGCTGAAGATAGATTATCCTGAGCAGCTTGGAATCTCTCAAATGCTTGTGGATCTTCTAACATTTGCGAGGTAATTTGAATTTGCCCTACTTTTGCTCTTGCCTCCGTCACAGCTATGTATGTCTCCTTTTCAAAATTCGCAACTCCTTTAACTGTTTCAACGAGATTTGGAATAAGATCATATCTCCTCTGATATTGATTTTCAACTTGTGACCAGGCTTTATTTACTTCTTCATTTAAAGAAACGAGTTGATTATACTTTGAAACACCAAAAGAAAAAATTAAAAAAACTACCAACAATATGACTGCTCCTATTGAACAGCCAATTAGTAAAGCTCTATTCTTCATGCTCTCTCCTTTTTTAGTTATCGGTCTATCTAATTTAATATATTTGAAATTAAAATGATAGATAAAATTGTTATACAAAGCAATATTTTAAGTAAAGACATTAGATTAATTTTCATTAAGAGAAATAAAAGTTGAGTTCAATTCAAATAGATAAACTTCAAAACGAGTAGAATTTTTTCTCTTTTCAAAAGATGAAAAAATCAATTGATTATAAAATTTTCAAAAACTAAATTGTTTTTTGATAAATAAACACAGATAAAGTAGTAATCAAAATCAGGAGGATTTATGCATCACAAACAACTATCCGGTGAAGTTTATTATCCATCTTCTGAAGTAATAGAAAGAGCTCACATCAAAAACTGGGACGAATTGAATGAAACAGCAAAAAAAGATTATCCTGGATTCTGGGAAAAAATGGCAAATGAACTTCACTGGTTTCAAAAATGGGATAAAGTAATAGATGATTCTCAAAAGCCCTTCTACAAATGGTTTACTAATGCAAAACTAAATGTCGCTTATAATTGCCTTGATGTTCATCTAAAAACATTTCGTCGAAACAAACTTGCACTAATATGGGAAGGGGAAAACGGTGATTTAAGAACATATTCATATCATGCCTTACATCGAGAAGTTTGCAAGTTTGCTAATGTATTGAAAAGTCTTGGAGTGAATAAAGGTGATCGAGTAACTATTTATATGGGAAGAATTCCTGAAATAATTATGGCAATGCTTGCATGTGCAAGAATTGGGGCAATCCATTCTGTTGTATACGGTGGCTTTTCTGTGGAAGCATTAAGTGAAAGAATTGAAGATAGTCAATCAAAAGTATTAATTGTAGCTGATGGAGCCTATCAGAGAGGAAAAATTGTTCCACTAAAACAAATTGCCGATGAAGCACTTCAAAGATGTGGAACAGTTGAAAATGTGCTCGTTGTTCGTCGAACGGGTCAACAGATTAACATGGAACAAGGAAGAGATATGTGGTATCATGAATTGGTAAATCTTCCAATTGCAAATCAAAATTGTGCGTTGGAAATTATGGATGCGGAGGATCCTTTATTTATTCTTTACACTTCAGGAACTACAGGCAAACCAAAAGCAATTCTTCATACTCAAGCTGGCTATATGGTTGGAGTTTACACTACTCTAAAATTTGTTTTTGACATTCATGAAGAAGATCGCTACTGGTGTGCTGCTGATCCAGGTTGGATTACAGGTCATAGTTATATTGTTTATGGTCCGCTATTAAATGGCGCTACATCTTTTCTGTATGAAGGTGCGCCCAATTATCCTTATCCAAATCGCTGGTGGCAAATGATCGAAAAGTACGGAATAAACATTTTATATACTGCACCTACTGCAATTAGAGGTTTAATGAGGTTTGGTGAATCGTGGGTATTAAGGCACGATTTATCATCCTTACGATTACTTGGAACTGTTGGTGAACCAATCAATCCTGAAGCTTGGCGCTGGTATTATAAAGTTGTTGGAAAAGAAAAGTGCCCAATAATGGATACGTGGTGGCAAACTGAAACTGGAATGTTTATGATTACTCCAATGCCATCGGTTCCATTAAAGCCAGGTTCAGGTACAAGACCTTTTCCGGGAATAGAGATGGATGTTGTTGATGAAAATGGAAATTCAGTTAAACCAAATGAAGAAGGATATCTGGTAATAAAAACTCCCTGGCCTGCTATGTTAAGAACTGTCTATAAAGATCCTGAAAGGTATGTGAATCAATATTGGTCAAGATTTGATGGTTGGTATTTAACTGGTGATAGTGCTAAAAAAGATGAAGACGGTTATTTCTGGATAATAGGTAGAGTAGATGATGTAATTAAAGTATCTGGATATAGATTAGGAACAGCCGAAATTGAGAGCGCTCTGGTTAGCCATCCTGCTGTTGCAGAAGCTGCAGCGATTGGATTACCGCACGAGGTTAAAGGCAATGCCATTTATGCTTATGTCATATTAAGAAATGGATTTGAAAAATCATCTCAGTTAGCCGAAGAGTTGAGACAGCACGTAGCACACGAAGTTGGACCTATTGCAAAACCCGAGCATATTGAATTTGTTGATTCGCTTCCAAAAACTCGAAGTGGTAAAATTATGCGAAGAGTATTAAAAGCCCGAGCTCTCGGTCAGGATCCTGGTAATCTTTCAACACTTGAAGAATAAAAAACTTCAGTTCAATAGTTATAATTATTTAATAATTAAAGCCACGATGTTCACTAATTCGGGAACAAATTCGTGGCTTACTTAATTCATTTTTTTAATAAATTAAATTACATCTGAAAACTTTGTAAAAAATCTGAATTTATATAATATTTTTGTAATGAAATTTCTCTTTCTCAGATTTTTCCTCTGAATCTATTACCTTGATAACTTCATCTTTACTCAACTTAATTCTTATAGAATGATTTACAGCTTCAACATTAAATATTACCCATTTATCTTCATCAACATATTCGACATATCCTTCCATACCTGCAAGTGGTCCATTAATCACACGAACTTTTGTGCCCCGACTCATTTGGTTACTGATACTTAAACTATCTTGTTTATGCTCAACTATTTTCTTTACATATTCAATTTGTTCATCCGGTACAACTGCTATTCTACCATTGAAAGAAACACACCTTACAATTCCTTCCGTCTGAAGAACTGAAAGTCTTCCTGCTTCATTTACATGAGCAAAAATGTAAGATTTAAAGAGTGGTTCTTCGATCAACTTTTTTCTATCACTCCATTGACGCCAGACTTTAATTAATGGAAGGTAACTTTCAATTCCTTTTGCAATCAACTTTTCATGAATTTTTTTTTCAAATCGTGGTTTTGTGTAAAATACATACCAACGAACAATCTCTACTGCCTTCATATTTATACCATTTCTCGATTAATTATTTTAAGATTAGTTGCAAATATATTTTAATGAATTTTTCTAAATCAATATCATTTTTATATCTCTGTACTGAAAGCAGTGGAGAATTACATCCTTTAATCATTGCAGATAAGCGGGGAACACTTTCATGATATAAAGCTAAAACTGGCTTGTTCAAAATAAATAGTGAATAAGCAATTTCAAATCCTACACCAAGACTCGGTCCTGATACTTCGGCTATAACTCCTGCTGATTCAGTAATCCATTTAATATCTCTGTGGTATATTTCTTCGTCTGATAAAATATAATTAGGTTTTAATTCTGGTTCATGAAGAGGAATGTATCCACTCCTTTTAACAATCTCAATTATTTTCTTATAATATTCACTAAAAGTTGTATCGCCACTAATTGGCCCTGCGCAATAAATTCTTTTACTCATTTATTATTCTCTGATAGAATTCTTCATATTGTTTTACGATTTTTTCTTTATTGAAAAATTCAACCGCCCTTTTACGAGCACTTTCTGAAAATTTTTTGTATTTGGTTGGATTAGTTAATAAATCAATGGCATATTTAGCCATTCTATTTATATCTCCTATCTCAGCTATGTATCCAGTTTCGTTATGAACTACTAATTCAGGCAAACCACCAACACTTGTTGTTATAGTAGGAAGCCCACACGCCATAGCTTCAAGAGCTGATAAACCAAAACTTTCAGATTGACTTGGCATGATGAAAAGGTCACTTGCATTTAAAATATCAACAACAGCCTCTTGTTTACCTAAAAAGTAAACATCATTTTTAATCTTTAATTCACGGACAAGTCTTTCACATTCAGTTCTATCAGGACCATCTCCAGCAAGAATTAATTTAGTTGGAATTTTCTTTTTTACTTCATAAAAAATTTTTATTACATCAGGTACTCTTTTTACCGGTCGAAAGTTTGAGATATGAACGAGAATTTTTTCACCATTAGGTGCAAAATGCGACTTAAATACACAATCCTCTTTTGGTTTATAAACTTCTATATCAACAAAATTTGGAATCACTTCAATTTCTTTATTTATCTGATAATTAATTATAGTTTTTTCTTTTAAAAATTTTGAAACTGCAGTCACACCATCACTTTTCTCAATAGAAAATTTTACGAGTGGTAGAAAAGAAGGCTCGAGTCCAACAAGTGTAATATCTGTCCCGTGTAATGTAGTGACAAATTTCATTTTGCAATTGTAGTTTTCCTTTAAAATCTGTTTTGCCAGATATGCACTGACAGAATGTGGAATAGCATAATGAACATGCATTAAATCAAGTTTTTCATAATCGCAAACCTCAATAATTTTACTTGCAAGAGCAAGAGAATAAAGTGGAAATTCAAATAAGGGATAATTACTCATCTCAACTTCATGATAAAAAATATTCTCACGAAGGTGATTTAATCTCATTGGAATACCATAAGAGATAAAATGCACTTTATGTCCTTTTTCAGCAAGCGATTTACCAAGTTCTGTTGCTACTACTCCACTTCCTCCATAAGTAGGATAACAGGTTATACCAATATTCATAATTCCATTTTATTTTTATTTATGATCCATTCTTTAAGAAGACTCATTTGTAAAACATCATGTTGTTCACCATCGATGATTAATTCGTTTCTCAACAAACCTTCAATTCTAAAACCAAGTGCCTCATTTATTCTAATGTTTTTAATATCAGTATTGATCGTCGTTAAATAAATTTTTTCGAGATTTAATGTGAAAAGTCCATATTCAATCCATGCTTTAGTAGCTTCGTTGCCATATCCTTTACCGCGTTCTTTAGTAATTCCAATCATTTTTCTTAATTCTGCTTTGCGATGATATTCATCAATATCAAGATAGGCTATTAATCCAATTGGGGTTTTATCTTTAAGACATATCAGACCTAGAATGTTATTTTCTGACTCAAATATCTCCTCAATTGTTTGAGGAGGATGAACTAACCTTGATAAAAGAAATAATCTACCCTCTTTATCCTTTAACCATTCTTTAATTATAGATAAATCTTTTTTTACAACCTGTCTTATAATTAATCTTTCTGTTTCAATGGGAAGTTTTTTATGTGAGTTAAAATCATAAATAGCCTTTGTTTCCTGCTTTTGAATAGTTCCAGTTAAACTTAAAGCCTCATCAAGAAGATAATTTGTAAATCTCAAGTAATCATTTAAAGTAAAACCATATTTTTGGGCTTGCCTTAAAAAAGATGCAGCAATGGTCTTTATAGTCTCATCAGAAATTTTTTTCTTCATCTATTTCTTTGTTTTCTTTTAATAAAATTAACATTAGTTGAAGAGATAAAAAATTTTAAGTTAGTAAGATTAATTGATATGCCTCAATATTTTATGAAATCCAATTCCTTAAAAAAATTATTCTGATGATTGAATATTTTTAAACTTACTTTAATATAATACTCTTATTCATACCTCATTTAATTTATTTTATAAATGATGCCACTTATTTGATTAATTTTTTTTGAATACGAAAAATTTTTTACAACTAAAGTCCTCAATGATTTTTAAAATAAAAAAGCCGAACTTGAGTTCGGCTTTTTTTGAGCTGGCGAAGGGACTCGAACCCATGACCTGCTGATTACAAGTCAGCTGCTCTACCAACTGAGCTACGCCAGCATTTCCAAAAAACTCATTCTCACTAATGACCTTCCCGATTAAAATCGGGATGCTCTAACAACTGAGCTACACCAGCATTTCCAAAAAACTCATTCTCACTAATGACCTTCCCGATTAAAATCGGGATGCTCTACCAACTGAGCTACACCAGCATTTCTAAAAAACTCATTCTCACTAATGACCTT
>CALDZP010000032.1 GCA_937944105.1 uncultured Ignavibacteria bacterium | reverse complement strand
ATTGAAAAGATTAATTAAATTTACAATCAATATCTACTATTTTAATCTCGTATTCCTTTCTATCATCCTTAAATGAAATATCTTGAATATCACTTGTTAACAACTCACTAAATTTTTTTGCTTTATCTTCGTTCTCAACTTTAATTCTAACCATGCATGATTTGGTTAAAATAATCTCAAAGGTTTTCATAATTCACTTCCCTTCTATTAAACAAATGATGGATGCCAGTTAATATTTTATCCTGATTTCTTCTTCCATTTTTTCTCTTTAGAACAAGAATCATAATATTCCCTTAATTTCAATATGTTTAATAAAGGATTTCCATTTGACCCAAACTTTTTAACCCTACCATATAGAATAAGATACGATATATTTGAAATATTTATTTTACGATTAAGATAATTTGATGCCCAAATACTTGTCTCTTTTAAGTTAACTAATTCTTTATTTTCATCATTAAATAATAAAGGTCGTTTCATTATCTGACATTCTATTAAATTTTAATGGCTTTATAACATTAATACCATTTTATCAAAATATTATTAAACTACCATCTAAAGTTAATTTAATGAAAGTAAAAATCTTCTAAAACAATTTAAAACAAAAAAGGAGCTTCATCTTTCGATAAAGCTCCTTCACGACTGAAATGGGACAAATTGTTTATAATTATTCTTTATGCTCTTTTACTTTTGAAGTTGACTTTTCAGTTTTACAGCAACTGTCTTCTTCGTTTTTACTTTTTGATTCATCCTTGCAACAGGACTCTGATTCAGCCTTTGATTTTTCAGTATCACAGGTTTCTTTATCCTTTGCTTTCTCAGTTGATTTTTCAGTTGAGCAACATTTATCTTTTGTGGTTACTTTCTCAACCTTAACATCCTTTGTTACCTTTTGTTTTTCCTGTGCTTGAACAAAAGCAAAGGCAATTAAAAGCGAAAAAATTAACAGAGCACTTGTTATTTTTTTCATTTGTCTCTCCTTATTGTTTTATGGTTATTAATTATTGACTAAATTTCAAGTTCAATTTAAAGATTTTTCTTTCTAATTCGCAATGAATTTGTTACAACCGAAACTGAACTTAAAGACATTGCGGCAGCAGCAATCATTGGATTTAATAACCCAAATGCTGCAAGAGGAATTCCAACCACATTATAAATAAATGCCCAGAAAAGATTTTGTTTTATTGCTTTGATTGTTAAATGGGATAATCTTATAGCTCTGTAAACATCCATTAGATCATTTTTCATCAAAGTAATATCAGCAGTTTCCATTGCTATATCAGTTCCTGCCGACATTGCAATACTTACATCTGCCTGTGCGAGTGCAGGTGCATCATTGATCCCATCTCCAACCATTCCAACAATTTTATTTTCGCCTTTTAAATTCATAACAATCCTGGCTTTCTCATCTGGTAAAACTCGTGCAAAATATTTATCTATTTCTATTTTTTCTGCAATATTTCTCGCAGTTTCCTCACTATCACCCGTTATCATTATTACATTTATTCCAGAAGATTTAATTTTTTCGATTGCTTCTTTTGAGCTTTTTTTGATTGGATCGCTTATTGAAATTAATGCGACAGGTTTTGAATTAATTCCAGCATAGATTACCATTTTACCATTTGAAGACAATTTATATATCAATTCTTTATAACTGGAAAAATCAATATCATTTTCGATCATTAAATTTTCATTTCCAACAAAACAAATATCCTCCCCGAAATGTGCTTCCACCCCAGCTCCAACTTTATATTGAAATTTATCAGACTCAATTATTTGAATTTGATTTTCTTTTCCATACTGTGAAATAGCTTTTGCAACTGGATGTTCCGATTTGTTTTCTGTGGAAATAATCAATCTTAAATTATATTCTTTGTTCGATTCATCAATGAATATAATATCTTCAACCGCAGGTTTACCTTCCGTAATTGTACCTGTTTTATCAAGCACTAAATCTGTTAATTTGTGTGTAAGTTCAAGGCTCTGAGCATTCTTAATTAATATTCCATTATCTGCACCAATACCCGTTCCAACAATTAAAGCTGTTGGTGTTGCAAGTCCTAAAGCACATGGACATGCTATTATTAACACAGCAACAAAATGAATTAAAGATGTTGAAAAAGTAGATCCAGATATTAACCACCCTGCAAAAGTTATAATTGCAATTAAAATAACAATCGGGACAAATACAGATGCAATTTTATCAGCCAAGTTTTGAATTGGTGCTTTTGAAGCTTGAGCTTCTTCAACAAGTTTAATAATTTGACCGAGGATTGATTTTGTACCTGTAGCAGAAACTCTAAAATGAAAGCTACCGGATAAATTTATTGTTCCTCCAATTACTTTATCTCCCTCCTTCTTTTCTACTGGAATACTTTCCCCTGTTATCATTGATTCATCAACAGATGAAGAACCATTTATAATAAATCCATCAGCTGGAATTCTTTCTCCCGGTCTGACGATTACAATATCATTAATTTTTAATTCATCTATTTTAATTGAAACTTCCTGATTATTCCTGACGACATTAGCTCTTTGAGGTTTAAGTCCAATTAATTTTTTAATAGCCGAAGAAGTTCGAGATTTTGATTTTGCCTCCAACCATCTCCCAAAAAGAATTAATGTTATAATTACGGCGGTAGTATCAAAATAAATTTCAAGATGTGTTTGATGAAAATTTAATCCAACTAAAGAAGGGAAAAAAGTAGCTACCGTGCTATACAAATATGCTGAGCCAGTTCCAACCGCTACGAGTGTATTCATGTCAGTAGAAAAATGTTTGAAATTATTATAAGCTGCGCGGAAAAATCTTTTTCCACTTTTAAAAACTACTGGAGTAGTTAATATAAAAAGAAATGATGGGACATACCTTATTAAATTGCCAAGGGCATTTTGAAAAGATTGAAGCATCATTAACATGCTGATGATAAATATTGGAATTGTAAAAATTACTGCAAACTTTAAATCATTTGTAAGTTTTTGAAATTGTTTTTCTTTTTCCCTATCAAATACACTTTTGATTTCAAATTTTTCTATCTTAGGTTCTATAACCTGATATCCAATTTTTTCTACAGCAGCTTTTAATTGTTCAAACTTTACTTTTGAAGGATCAATTCTCACCTGAGCTTGTTCAGTTGCAAGGTTCACCACAGCATCTTGAACTCCATCAAGTTTTTTTAATGCTTTTTCAATTCGAAGAACACAACTTGCACATGTCATCCCTTCTATGGGTAAGGTTATAATATCTGTTTGGATTTTATTTTCCATATTTCAGTTAATTTTGATTATTAAACAATTCCTCTAATAAAATGGTTTATAATTTTATCAAATGTAATAAAACAAAACTGATTAAAAATATTTACACGAGCCTCTATTTGTTAATATATTCCAATCACTACAAAGTTTTAATTACTTGGTAATTACACACTTTCATTAAATCTATTGAATCAAAATTTTTAATGTATTAAAATTATGTAATCGAATTTTGTTTCAAGTTTCTTATTTTTACAATCAATTATAAAGGATTTGTTATTACAATGGCAAAAGAGAAAAAAATAAAAGCAACAAAGTCACAGCTTTCTCAGAAAAAAATTCACTGGGGGAAAATTTTTTGGTATGCTTTTCTTGCATTTATTATTATACTTTTTATCATAAATAATACAAGCAAAGATGATTCTCCTTCATTTCAATATCCCCCTGGAACAAAAAAATCTTTACATGAGGAAACTAATGAATCAAAAATTGCATTTGATTTTTCACTAAAATCTATAGATGGCAGAGTTATAAAACTTTCAGATTTCAGAGGTAAAGTAGTTTTATTAGATTTCTGGGCGACCTGGTGTCCACCTTGCAAAAAAGGTATCCCCGATTTAATTGAAATTCAGAAATCTTTTAATAATGAGGTTCAGGTAATAGGCATCACTCTTGATGAAAATCCAATGAAAGTTGTACCGTCATTTGTAAAAGAATATAAAATTAATTATCCCGTTCTCATCGGCACTGAGGAAGTCACTAAAATGTACGGTGGAATTGATGCCATACCCACAACATTTATCATAAATAAATCAGGTCAAATTACAAATAAATTTATCGGACTTGTAGATAAAGATATCTTGGTAAATGAAATTAAAAAGGCAATGGGGTCGTGAGTAAATATAAATTTCCGCAAAAAACGAAATTTTAAATGAAAGTTATTTATTACTCTTTATTAGTCATAGTTATAGATCAAGTAACCAAACTTCTTATCAAAGGATTTAAAATTCCTTTTTTGGGAATAAATCACCGTGGACTTAAAATAAATTCAAGTATAAAAATAATTGATGATTTATTACAAATAACTCATGTAGAAAATTACGGACTTGCTTTTGGAATTGACCTTGGTAGAGATTTCAAAGTAGCAATTACTTTTTTTACAATTATTGCAGCTACATTAATTCTTTACTACCTGTATGTTTCCCGTTATAAAGACTTTAAAATTAGATTAGCGGTGGCATTAATTTTTGGCGGTGCTGTTGGAAATATTATCGATCGAGTTTTTTATGGTGTTCTCTTTAATTATGCACCACTGTTTCATGGTAGAGTAGTTGATTTTATTCATATTGATTTTTTCGATTATACTTTATTTGGTCGTACTTATGAAAGTTTACCAATTTTTAATTTTGCAGATGTTTCGGTACTGATTGGTATTTTGATGCTTTTATATCTTTCCTTCAAAGCAAAACTTGAAATAAACCTAGAAGAAGAAACTACAAAAATTTCTGATGAGATTACTTCTCAAGATCAATTAGAATCTAATGACTTAAATAAAATAGAAAGTAATAAAATTGATTCATAAAATCATCGATAAACAAAAAAATTCTAAACTCTGTTTCGTATGTGGATTGAAAAATCCTTTCGGTCTAAAAGCAAATTTTTATGTAACTGAATCGAAAGAGTTAATAGCGACTTTTAAACCTGAAGAGTATCATCAGAGTTACCCAGGTAGATTACACGGTGGAATTGCATCAGCAATTCTGGACGAAACTATTGGTCGTGCTATTCTAAATTTTTATGATAAGGAAGTTTGGGGAGTTACAATTGAATTAAATGTAAAGTTCAAAAAACCAATTCCATTAAATGAAGATTTAAAAGTTATTGGCCGAATTACAAAAAACGAAAATAGATTTTTTGAAGGGACAGGTGAAATCATTTTACCAAATGGTGAGATAGCTGTTGAAGCAAAAGGTAAATATCTCAAAGTACCTCTCGAAAAGATAACGAATTTTGATATCGAAGAAAACGAATGGCGTGTTGTAAAAAGTGAGAAAGATCCAGAGCAAATTAAAATTTAAGTTTTAAATTAGTTAAGTGTCTTTAAACAAAATTTTTAATAAGAAGAAGATAAGCTCAATTATTTGGTTATTTATGTTTAAAATTTTCTAAATTCGTTTGTTTAAGAAAACTCATCATGATGCTTTGACAACATTCCAAAAAAAATTTGTTGTTCATCTAAAAAATATTTGAAATAATTTTACAAATTCTTATAATTGCAAACGAAAATTTTGAAAAATTTCTTTACCATTCCGCGTTAGCTCAATGGTAGAGCATCCGGCTGTTAACCGGAGGGTTGCAGGTTCGAGTCCTGCACGCGGAGCTTGGTTGGGGATTTTCGGTAAGTGAAACGAAAGTCC
>CALDZP010000031.1 GCA_937944105.1 uncultured Ignavibacteria bacterium | reverse complement strand
ACCTTTCGATTGAACATCCCAGCTTGAATAAGCAACGCCTAACCGTTCGAGCGAATTCAAGTACTTCGTTTTATTAGTTGAAATTGTATCATTAAGGATTATAAAAATTGATGTCGGCTTTAGTTGAACATTGTATGTTTTTCCATAAGGGCCAACATAAATACTATCAACTACAATAGTTCTCTGGAATGGAGGTTCAAGAGTAAGCACCATTTTATAATATTCTTCGCCATAAACATTAAATGTAAAATTGCCATCAGAAGATGTTGTGTAATTTGCAACCAGAGAACCATCAAGCACGGAGAATAATTTTATCCCACCAGCAACCCCTTGACTTGTTTTTTGATTAACGAGACTACCACTGAAAGTAACCATTGGTTTTAGATTTAACATGGCATCAAAATTTAATACCTCTGTTGATCCAATTCCTCCAGGAGGGTTAAATTGAATTACGGCAGAATCAGGATAATATCCAAATTTTTCAACTTTAACTTTAAAGTTTTGGTGCATTACAGGTGTATAATATTGTCCTGTAGAATCAATAATAATTTCATTGATTGCAACACCTGGTTTGCTCCAGCGATTTGTGTAAGGTTGTTCAACTTTTCCAATTGATGATCCATAGGTCCCAATTAATTTAACTTTTGCACCAACCAAAGGTAAACTTGTTGAAGCATCTAAAATTGTTCCCTGTAAAGCCCAAACTGGATAAAGGGATATTGCACCCATTGCATCATCAAGAGTCAAATGTCTTTTAGATGTATCGCCTCGTGAATAGGCATACCACATAACAGCTTGTTGATTGAGTGGACCACAACCATTAGAACCAGATGTTGGTGATGGTGGTTGCCCGGCATGATTTAATCCAAGATGATGACCAAATTCATGTGTAATAACTGACTTCAAATCCATTTTATTCGGTTCACCATTAAGTCCTGGAGGGAAATCTCTTCCATTCCATATCAAATCAGAACCAACAGCCTGATAACCACCAACTGTTGTTGTAAATGTACTTGAAAAGGCAATTACATTAGGATCACTAAAATTCACTCCCTGCAAATCAAAATAAACCAGATTCACACCATCATTCGCAACTTGAGAGACATTAGTATTTGGACCTCTTTGAAACACAAAATAGCAAGCTTCAAGATTTGTCCATTCGTTTGCACCAGCTTCAATTGCAGGAATAAATTCAGATGGTGTTGAGGTATGAAGTTGATATATGAAGGGCAATCTGTTTGGAAAATATATTCTTGGATCTCCATTTGAATTTGTAATAATGCAGAAACCAAGAAATACAAAAAGACTTAATGCGAGCAATGTTGAAAATAAATATCTTCTCATATTTCCCTCCTACATCTTAGCATAATTTTTAATCTGTTGAATAAATGGAACAAGTTCAAATCGATTTTCAATTTTTGAAACATCTGTGATTAATTTCTTGGTAACAGGGTCAACAAGTCCAACATTATTCAAACTATTCACAGCAAATTTTTTCCCGTTTTCTTCATAAACCTGAAAGTGACCCAAAACAATTGAATGAATCCAGTAAGCACCTTTCCAATCTCTTAAGAAAAGAACAACTTCTTTACCTAATTCAAGTTTTGGTGTGCCATCTACAACCTGAGAAATATAACCAACAGTACCGCCCATTTGTTTTACAACTATTTTTTGAGATTTGTATTCACCTTTGATCAATTCTTTTATCTCAATGGTTGTATAGGTAAAGATGGATTTATCTTCCCAAACAGAATAAGAAGAGATTACCTTACCATAAATAATCAGTTGAGATTCTCTGGTCATTCTTTCAAGACCAATGTATTCGACTGTCAGTGAATAAAGGTAACTGATCAGTCCTAAAAAAAATATCAATACAATTTGAATTACTTTTAATCTCATAGGTTCACCTCTTATTAGTTTCATTTTAATTTTGTTTTTCATAATAAATAAAGAATTATTAAAAATCTACACCTATAATAAAAAAAAATTAATTTATTTCATTCTGTGAAAGTATTTTTGAATGTGTAAAAATTTTAATGCAATAAAAATTTAATCCTTAACTTTTATAAGAAAAACAATTCTTCGTTACAAGTTAACCAATTTCCATCCTAAAGAATCTGGAATAAAACGGAATTAAAATCGATTATTTGATGAAGTCTGTAACTATTGAATTTGTTCCATTTTCACTACGATATACCCCATTTCCATTTACTCACTATTAAATAATTGAACTCAAAAAAATATATTTTTGTAAAAGAAAACTTTGAAAAATGTTCAATAAAATTATCTATACTTTCCTTCTAACTATATTTTTCTCCCCTTTACTTTACTCTCAATCAGTTAATGAAATCATTCACAAAGCTCAGGATTTACTTTATGCTAAGAGTAGTTATGTCGAGATGACGATGACAATAGTAAAACCGAAATGGCAAAGAAAAATTAGTATGAAAATCTGGGCTCTCGAACCAGACTTTGCAATGATTTATATTACCGAACCTGCAAGAGATAAAGGTACAGTAACACTCAAAAGAAAAAATGAAATCTGGAATTATTTACCATCTATTCAGAAAATTATTAAAATTCCTCCATCAATGATGAATCAATCATGGATGGGTTCAGATTTTACTAATGATGATCTGGTTCGTTCTTCATCATATGAACATGATTACACTCATAAACTTATTGGTGAAGAAAAATTTTATGGCTACGACTGTTATAAAATTGAATCTATCCCAGAACCTAATTCAGGTATAGTCTGGAGTAAAGTTATTTCACTCATAACAAAAAACTCATTTATGCAATTGAAATCAGAATTTTATGACGAAGAAGGAAAACTAATAAAAATTTTCATTGGGAGTGAAATTAAAAATCTTGGTGGTAGAATAATTCCAACAAGATGGGAAATGATCCCACTTGATAAACCTGATCACAAAACAATTTTAGAATATCAAAAGATAGAATGGAACATTAAGATTAATGAATCATTCTTTTCACAGCAAAATATGACAAGATTAAAATGAAACTATATTTAGTACTTGCTTGGAGAAATATCTGGCGAAATAAGCGAAGAACTATCCTCGCAGCATTATCCGTTATTTTTGCAATTGTTCTGGCAATCTTCACCCGAGCAATGCAACACGGTTCCTATGATTATATGATTGATAGTGCTGTCAGAATGTACACCGGATATTTACAAATTCATGGCAAAGGCTACTGGGAAGAAAGATCTCTGGAAAATTCAATTGAAATTGACGACGAGTTTTTAAAACAAATTGAAGCAATTCGATTTGTAGAGATTGCTGTACCAAGACTCGAAAGTTATTTACTTGTTTCGTCTAAAGAAATCACAAAGGTTGCAAATGTTGTTTCTACCGATCCAGAAAAAGAAAATCAGATGACAAAACTTCAACAAAAAATTACCTCAGGAAAATACCTTAGTCAGAATGATGAAGGACTTTTAATAGGTGAAGGACTTGCAAGAATGCTTAATGTAAAAGTAGGTGATAGTTTAATTTTATACGGTCAAGGAATCTATGGAACAACTGTGGCTACTATGTCTCCTGTAATTGGAATTATTAAGTTTGCCATTCCTGACTTGAATAACTCATTCATTTATCTCCCATTAATATATGGTCAAAAACTGTTCTCGATGGAAAATAGAATAACTACCATCTCCATTATGATAACTAATCCCAAACAGATTAGTTATGTCTTAAATGAAATCAGAAAAATTGTCAATGATAACTATAATATAATGACCTGGGAAGAAATGATGCCAGAACTTGTTCAAGGAATTCAACTCGATAGTGTAAGTGGTTTGATTATGCTTTTTATACTTTATCTTGTTATAACATTTGGAATTTTCGGTACAATAATGATGATGACAGCTGAAAGAACAAAAGAATTTGGAGTTCTTTTAGCAATTGGTGTTAACAGATCAAAATTAGTTTTAATAACTACACTCGAAGCTATATTCATTTCTTTTATTGGTGCACTTACTGGATTAATTGTTTCATATCCTCTAGTTCTTTATTTCCATAAAAATCCCATTAGATTCTCAGGAGAACTTGCAGAAATCAGTTTAAAGTTTGGTGTCGAACCCATAATACCACTGAGCAATGAATCAGGAATTTTTGTTGCTCAAACACTGGTCGTATTATTAATTGCATTATTAAGCTCTCTTTACCCAATCAACTATATTAGAAAGCTAAAACCAATTGAAGCAATAAGATTATAAATATGTTAATTAAACTTGCCTGGAAAAATATCTGGCGAAACAAAAAGAGAAGTATTATAATAATCTTAGCTGCTTTCTTTGGAATCTGGGGTGGTGTATTAACAAATGGGATTTTTGTCGGAATGTGGGAAACTACAATAGAAGCAGCAATAAGTCGTGAACTTTCTCATATTCAAATTCACCATGTAAAATTTAGAGATGAGAGATTAATTACACAATTTATAAGTGAGATAAACACAATCGAAAAAATCCTTCAATCCAATCCTTATATTCAAAATTATTCCGTAAGATCTATTTTAGAAGGAATAGCATTATCTCCTTCTTCTGTAAATGGTGTAAAAATTTTCGCAATTGATCCAAATAAAGAAAAACTTATTACTTCTATTCATCAAAAAGTTATTGAAGGAGTTTATTTTTCAAATAAAGGTTATGAAATTTTAATCGGGCAAAAATTAGCTCAGAAATTAAAACTTAAGCTTAACTCAAAAGTTGTACTTTCGTTTCAAGGTATGGATAATAATTTAATCAGCACTGCATTTAGAGTCATTGGTATTTTCAAAACTGAATCAAAAATTTTTGATGAAACTAATGTTTTTATAAAGCATAATGATTTACAATCAATTTTAGGAACAAATATTCCTATCCATGAAATAGCAATTCGAGTAAGTTCAACAGATTTAATTGATACTACTACAAAAATTTTAAAGTCCGAATTAAATAATTTAAGCGTTCAGAGTTGGAAAGAACTTGCACCTGAACTCAGTCTCACATCTGGATTTTTATATCTTGAGTTAAACATTTTTATGGGAATAATTCTTTTTGCATTGTTATTTGGAATCTCAAATACAATGATGATGTCGGTTTTTGAAAGAATTCGAGAATTTGGTGTATTAATAGCAATTGGAATGAAAAAAATAAAACTTTTCCTGCTAATCATAATTGAATCATTAATTTTACTTTTTAGTGGAGGACTTACAGGAACATTATCTGGTTTTTTAACAATCGAATTGTTATCACGAAAAGGAATTGATCTTTCAATTTTCGAAGAAGGGATGGCTGCATATGGTATGTCTGCAATTTTGTATCCCACACTTCCTTTTAATATGTATATTAGTTTGTTCATAATGATGCTTGTTACTTCAATCATAGCTTCTATTTCTCCTGCAATAAAAGCAATAAGACTTAAACCGGCTGAAGCAATTAGAACTTATTTGTAAAGAGCTGGAGATTAAAAATGCCATTAATTGAAATTATTAGTCTAAATAAAATTTATGATAAAACTAAAGTACCAGTTCATGCATTGAAAGATATTAATCTTACAATAGAAAAAGGAGAGTTTGTTGCTATTGTAGGTCCATCAGGTTCTGGGAAAACCACTTTATTAAATATGATAGGTGGACTTGATTCACCAACAAATGGAAAAGTATTAATTAACGGAATTAATATTTCAAAAATAAAATCTGATGAACTCATTGACTTCAGATTAAAAAATATTGGTTTTGTCTTTCAATCTTTCAATTTAATTCCAGTTTTGACTGCAAAAGAAAATGTAGAGTTTATTATGCTTCTTCAAGGCGTAACAAAAAGTGAAAGAGAGAAACGAACAATTGAATTATTAAATGCTGTTGGTCTGGGTGATAAAATAGACTCAAGACCATATGAACTCTCTGGTGGTCAACAACAAAGAGTTGCTGTTGCCCGTGCAATTGCATCTCATCCTTCTTTTGTTTTAGCTGACGAACCAACCGCTAATCTCGATTCTACTTCAGCAGAGGGACTTCTTGATATTATGAAAGAACTAAATCAAAAACTTGGTATGACTTTTATTTTTGCTACACATGACAATAAAGTGATTCGTCGAGTTAGAAGAGTTATAACACTCGAAGATGGAAAAATTAAGTCTGATGTTTTTCAAAACTAATTTATTTTTTTGGATTTCATTACTAATCCATTTTAATCTTTACACTCAAGAAATACAATTTGGTGGATTCTCAAAATATCTTTTCAGTTCCTATAAATTCCAGAATATAAGTGAGAATTTAACTGACCATACAATTCATTCAAGAGTAAACATTAAATTATTTTTAAGTGAAAGCATTACATTTTCAATGGGTGTAAGAAATCAAGTAATCTATGGTGAGTCAATAGAAAAAATTCCCAATTATACAGAACAATTTTCAAAAAATAATTATTTATTCAAATTGAATTCATTCGTCTGGAATAAAAAGAATTCAATAAATTTTGTAGAAGTTGATAGAGCATGGCTCGATTTAAGTTATGAGAAAATGAATCTCAGTGTTGGCAGGCAACGAATAGCATGGGGTACAAGCTGGGTGTGGAACATTACAGATTTATTCAATCCTCTTTCAATTTTAGATTTTGATTATGAAGAACGACCAGCAAGTGATGCAATTAGACTACAATTCTTTAAATCAACTACTTCAAAAATTGATTTTGCAACAAAATTTGGAAAATCAAAAAATAATTTTACAACAGCAGTCCAATTTTATTTTAATCGATGGGAATATGATTTTTATTTTTTGATCGGGTACCATCGAACAAGACCAGTTATCGGAACTTCATGGTGTGGTGATATTTTTGATGCTGGTTTTCGTGGAGAGATTTTGCTTTCATCACCACCTGAAAAAACAAAACTAAATTTGCTTAATTCCTTTTCCAACGAAAAGCGAACTCAAATAAGTGTTGTACTATCTTTTGATTATACTTTTTCAAATTCGTTATACGCTCACTCAGAAGTTATGTTTAATAATATCGGGAAAGAAAAAAATATTGGAATGTATAGTTTCGATGCTTATGAGATTGGGATGTTATCTGCGTCAAAATGGAGTCTTTTTTATCAAATTGGATACAATATTTCTCCACTTACACGATTTGATTTTATGATTCTTCATAATCCAATAGATAATTCATTTGTGCTCTTCCCGATTATCAATCATTCGCCACTTGAAAATCTAGATATTACAATTGTTTCTATTTTATTTAAAGGTGATCGATTTGATGAATTCAATCCTTCTGGAAAAATGTTTTTTCTCAGATTCAAATATTCATTTTAATTTAATACAGCGAAAATTTTGAGAATTAAGTTATCTTTAATAAACACCTATTGATTATTATCTGTTTTTATCAAAAACGCCAATCTATCTTAAAATCATGTCATCGAGAAAAACCGCGATACCCTACTCTTTCGGTCATCGAGCAAAATCAAAGTATAGTCACAGAGCAAAGTCGAGATGTGGTCACCGAGCGGAGTCGAGGTGTGGACATCGAGCGAAGCCGAGATGTGGTCACCGAGCGGAGTCGAGGTGACATGTGATTGAAAAAACAAAATTGTAAATCAAAACATCGGTTGCCTCGACTTCGCTCGGTAACCGGGATCGATTAATAAAAATCAATACATAAAATTTTCATTCATAAACTTGTAACTTACGAAAGAACATTTTTTATCCTAATTTTATGTTATGAAATTTCAAAGAAAGACTGTCATAATAATTGGTGGTGGTTTTGCTGGATTGGAAGTAGCAAAAAAATTACGCAATAAACCTGTTAATGTAATTTTAATTGATAAATCAAACCACCATTTATTTCAGCCATTACTTTATCAGGTGGCTACTGCTGGACTTTCACCTGCATATATTGCTTTTCCTTTAAGATCTATTTTTAGAAAAGCAAAAAATATTCGTGTTATACTTGGCGAAGTTAAGAGAATCAAAAGAGATGAAAAAAAGGTTTATTTGAATGGTGAAAATTATTCCTATGATTATTTAGTTGTTGCCGTCGGTGCTCGACATCATTACTTTGGAAATAACCACTGGGAAAAATTTGCACCGGGACTCAAAACTCTTCAAGATGCAATTAATATTCGAGAACGAATTCTTATATCTTTTGAAAAGGCAGAACGAATCTCAGATCCAGATGAGCAACAAAAATATCTCAATTTTGTAATCGTAGGTGGTGGTCCAACTGGTGTAGAAATGGCAGGAGCTATTGCAGAAATATCTAAAAAAACTTTATTGGAAGATTTTAAAAAAATCGATCCTTCAAAAGCAAAGATTTATTTAATTGAGGCAACGGATAGAATTCTTCCAACATATCCACTTGAACTTTCTGAAAAAGCAAAAAGGGATCTTGAAAAGCTTGGTGTAATTTGTGTGCTTAAAACGAAAGTAACTGAAATTAACGAAGATAAAGTTTATTTGAATGGTAAAGTGATTAACGCCTCAACTATCATTTGGGCTGCTGGAAACAGAGCAAACCCTTTAATTCAACAATTAAATTGCGAAGTCGACAAAATAGGGAGAGCAATTGTCACACCATTTTTGAATTTAAAAAATGATAAATGTGTATTCGTAATTGGTGATGCTGCAGCTGTATTTGACAAAAACGGTAATACTCTACCTGGAGTTTCACCAGTTGCAATTACTGAAGGAAGATATGTGGCAAAATTAATCTTAAAAAAAATTCAGGGGAAAGAAATCAAACCTTACAGATATTTTAATAAAGGCAGTCTGGCAACTATTGGAAAGGCTAAGGCAGTCGCTGATTTTGGATGGATAAGATTCTCTGGTTTCTTCGCCTGGCTTTTGTGGGTTCTCGTTCATATTTTTTTCTTGATAGGATTTAAGAACAGAATTATAGTAATGCTCGAATGGATTTTTGCTTACTTTACACATCAAAAAAGTGCGAGATTAATAGTTGATGAAAAGAAACTATATGAAAGTAATAAATGAAATGTATTGGGGTCTGTTTGAAAATGCAATTTATTCTGATAGAACGCGGATAAACGCGAACTTTTACAGACTTCCACTGATTAAAATGAACTTTTAAGACAAACTCTATTAAATATTCCAAAAAATAAAAAATCCTGAGATCGCTCTATATTGCAATCCCAGGATTTACTTAGAAAAATTTTAGATTAATTCTTGATTAAACCTGTCACCTTTTCCGCAGCATCTTTCAAAGAATTTGCAACTAAAAAGTTTAATCCAGAATTTCTTAATAAGTCCGCTGCTTCTTTAGCATTTGTTCCTTCAAGTCGTATCACAATTGGGACACTGACATTAACCTTTCTTGATGCTTCAATAACACCTTGAGCAACGCGATCACACCGAACAATTCCACCAAAGATATTAATTAAAATTGCTTTAACATTTGGATCGCTCAAAATGATTTTAAATCCATTTTCAACAGTTTCTGCACTTGCACCACCACCAACATCAAGGAAATTAGCAGGTTCACCACCAGCAAGTTTAATAATGTCCATTGTTGCCATTGCCAGTCCAGCTCCATTAACCATACAACCAACATTACCATCAAGTTTGATGTAATTCAAATTATACTTGGATGCTTCTATTTCAAGCGGCTCTTCTTCGTTTAAATCGCGTAATTCAACAATTTCTGGATGACGATATAAAGCATTATCATCAAAATTCATTTTCGCATCTAATGCGAGGACCCTCCCTTCTTTTGTAACAACGAGTGGATTGATTTCAGCCAGAGATGCGTCAGTTTCTTCGTAAGCTTTATAAAGACCTATTAAAAATTTAACAGCGTTTCTAAATTTTTCACCTTCAAGTCCAAGACCAAATGCAAGTTTTCTTGCCTGAAATTGTTGAAGCCCAATTGAAGGTTCCACATATTCTTTCAAAATTTTCTCAGGAGATTCAGCTGCGACTTTTTCAATTTCAACTCCACCTTCACTGGAAACCATCACAACATTCTTAGAAGTGCTTCTATCAAGTGTGATACCAACATACAATTCTTTTTCGATGTTCATACCCTCTTCAATTAAAACCCTTTGAACAATCTTTCCTTCAGGACCTGTTTGGTGAGTAATTAATCTCATACCAATCATTTGCTTCGAAATTTCATAAACTTCATCAAGAGATTTTGCCAGCTTTACTCCTCCACCTTTTCCACGTCCACCAGCATGAATTTGAGCTTTAACAACCCATAGATCACCACCAATTTCTTTTGCAACTTCAACTGCTTCTTCAGGAGTAAATGCAACTTTACCTTTAGGAACTTCGACATTAAATTTTTTCAATATTTCTTTAGCTTGATATTCATGAATTTTCATTTGAATCCTCTTTATTTTTCAAATTCAATTAAGTATAGACACACAACATTTGAAAATTTAAGAACTTTCTAATTCTTAATTAATTGATTTTCTCACTCATTACCTTCGCTTGTAAGAAGAGCAATAAGTAATCTCTTCCACCAGCCTTTGAATCAGTTCCACTCATATTAAATCCACCAAACGGATGTCCACCAACCAGAGCACCAGTACATTTTCTATTGAAATACAAGTTACCCACAAAAAATTCCTCTTTTGCCTTTTGAATTTTCTTTTTATTCTTTGTATAAACTGCTCCTGTTAGACCATATTCTGTATTATTAGCAATTGCAAGGGCTTCATCAAAATCTTTAGCTTTTATAACAGCCAGAACTGGACCAAAGATTTCTTCCTGAGAAATTCTTGCCATGGGATCAACATCAATAAAAACAGTTGGTTCGATGTAAAATCCCTCCCCATCAATTTTGTTTCCACCACAAAGAAGTTTACCTTCATTCTTACCAATTTCAATATAGCTTAAAATTGATAATTGAGCTCTCTCATTAATAACTGGTCCCATAAAATAATTTTCTTTGGCTGGACCTACTTTAATTTGTTCAACTCTTTCCTTAAGCATCTCAACAAATTTGTCATAAACTTTTTCATCGACAATTGCTCTTGAACATGCAGAACACTTTTGACCTTGAAAACCATAAGCAGAAACAACAACTCCCTCCACAGCAGCTTTCAGGTCAGCTTCACTATCAACGATAATTGAATCTTTACCTCCCATTTCAGCAATTACTCTCTTAATCCAGATTTGCCCTGGTTGATGTTTTGCTGCAAGCTCGTTAATATGGAGACCAACATCTTTAGAACCTGTGAAGGCAACAAATCTTGTTTTTGGATGAGCAACTAGTGTATCACCAACTTCACCACCTGAACCTGGAACAAAATTTAATACACCTTTTGGTAATCCTGCTTTTTCCATTATTTCCGCAAAAAGATAACCCATCATTGGTGAATCACTTGAAGGTTTAAGTACAACAGTGTTTCCAGTTACAATAGATGCAGATGTCATTCCCACAAGAATTGCAAAAGGAAAATTCCAAGGTGGGATTACTACACCGACACCAAGTGGTAAATAAACAAGTTCGTTAATTTCTCCTTTGACTTTTGTCAAAGGTTGTTTTTTAGCATAGCGTAGCATTTCTCTTCCATAAAACTCAAGAAAGTCAATTGCCTCACAAGTATCGGCATCTGCTTCAAGCCAGTTTTTACCAACCTCAGAGATCATCCACGCATTAATCTCAAATCTTCTTCTTCTAATAATATCAGCTGCACGGAACAAAACTTTGGCTCTTTTTTCTGCCGGGACTCTCTTCCATTTATCAAAAGTTTCGTAAGCTGCAAGAACTGCTTTTTCGGCAAGTTCTCTATTTGCCTTTGAAAAATAACCTACAACTTGATCTTTGAAAGATGGATTGATTGAAGGAAATTTCGATTCTGTGAAAATTCTTTCACCATTGATTATAAGTGGATATTCTTTGCCAAAGTTTTTTTCAACTTCGGCTATTGCTTTTTGAAGACGATTAACATTTTTTTTGTCGTTAAAATCAAGGTAAGTTTCATTGGTAAATTTTGGTCGTGCCATATTTATACCCTTTTTAATTTGTTTTTTCATTGATACAAAATTAAGAAAGGGGGTGATAAGAAACTA
>CALDZP010000030.1 GCA_937944105.1 uncultured Ignavibacteria bacterium | reverse complement strand
GATACTTAATTTCTTAAGCCCGGGAGATATATTCTGGGATTATTTCAAACCTTTTGCTGTAAGCGAGCGTGGAAGAGTATATTTCTATTTAGGCAAAGCCTCGGGCATATATCTTTTAGGTTGGATTCCAATATTACCGACAGAGGTTGAGAAGGAAAAAGATTTGATTCCGGAAAATTTTGCTCTCTATCAGAATTATCCAAATCCATTCAATTCAAGCACAAGAATTAAATACAGTTTGAAAGAAAAGGGTAATGTTACTATTAAGATTTATGATATTCTTGGAAAAGAAATTAAAACCTTATTAAATGAATTTAAATTACCAGGAGAATATTTACTTGAAGTAGATGCGGCTAAACTGGGATTAACCAGTGGAGTCTATTTTTATCAGATGAAGTGTAATAACTTTAATTCAATTAAGAAGATGTTATACATAAAATAGAAAATTGAGGCTGTCCGGTTAATTAAGATTTTGGCAAAATGATTCTGCCCATAGCATTTCTTGTATAAAAAATCATCGGACAGCCTCTTTGTGTGTAATTTATTTGCCATTCCTAAAAAATTTTTTTCATTATCTAAAAATCGATGTTTGCATTTTTATAATGTTAAAAAACATTACAAATCCTATTGAGATGGCATCTTTAAAAAATCATTAAAATTTTCCCAACTATTCTCTTAATTTTGTAGAAAATTATGGAATGAAAATGTTTAAGAAAAGATTATTCACACCTGGTCCGACACCCGTTCCTGAAAGAATAATGCTTAAGATGGCAAATCCTATTATTCATCATCGTAATCCTGAATTCAAAGAAATTTTTGCTGAATTAAATGAAAACATCAAGTATCTTTTTCAAACAAAAAATGATGTATTAACTCTGACATCCAGTGGAACTGGTGCAATGGAAGCTGCAGTTGCTAATGTTATTAATGAAAATGAAAAAGCTATTTATGTTAACGGTGGTAAATTTGGTGAAAGATGGGGACATTTACTTAGAGTTTTTGGAGGCATTCCATTAGAAATAAGGAAGGATTGGGGAATTCCACCAGCGAAAGAGGAAATTCTTGATTTAATAAAAGAGAATCCTGAAGTTGTAGCTGTTTATTTAACTCATAGTGAAACTTCTTCAGGTACTGTGACAGATGTTAAAGAGATTGCGCATGAAATTCGTCGAATTTCGGATGCACTGATTATTGTAGATGGTATTACCTCTATTGGTGCAATTGAACTAAGAATGGATGATTGGGATATTGATATTGTGTTAACTGGTTCTCAAAAAGGTTTGATGATACCACCAGGGCTTGCTTTTATTGCTGTGAGCGAAAGAGCATGGAAAAAAATAAATAAAACTGAGAATAGAACCTATTATTTATCACTCAAAAAAGCAAAGAAAGCACTTGAAACAGGTGACACACCATGGACTCCTGCTATTACACTTATTATTGGAGCAAATGAGGCTTTGAAAATGATTAAGAAAGAGGGAATTGAAAATATCTGGCAAAGACACTCAAAACTTGCAGAAGGAATAAGAACAGGAATCAAGGCACTTGGTTTGAAACTTTTGAGTAAATCCCCATCTAATGCTGTTACTGCCGTTTTAATGCCAGATGGTATTGAATTCAAAAAATTTAATGATGCATTAAAATATGAATTTGGAATTACTGTTGCTGGGGGACAGGAAAATTATAAAGGTAAGTTATTCAGGATTTCTCATCTTGGTTATTATGATGAACTCGATATGATTAGCATGATTTCTGCACTCGAGTTTGCTCTTCATAAATCGGGATATAAATTTGAACCGGCTTGTGGTGTTAATGCCATTCAAAAGTTTTTTCTGGAAAATTTATGAGTTATAAAATTGAACTTTTCACAACATCCGATTGTCAGAATTGTAAAATTGCAAAGATGATTTTAGATCAATATATGGTTAATTATTTGGAAAAAAATATTGAACTAAATAAAGAATTGGAAACTGAATTTGTTACAATTACGAAGGGACAAAAATATGTACCAACCTTAGTAGTCAATGGCAATCCATACATAAATATTAAACCTCATGAACTTCTTGAGTTAGTTAAAATCCTAAAATCGAAAGAGAATGAATAATACAATCAAAAAAATAAGCCTTTTAATTTCCAGATTTTTTGCTATTGTTCTGGACATTGCCTTAATAACATTAGTACTTACATTTTATTTTGAAGAATTTTCAATTACTAATCAGGCCGATTTTATAAATAGTGTATTAAAAGTTCTTTTGTTTTATGAAGTTTATTTTTTTGTATTTGAGTTTTTATTTAAGATGACCCCAGGAAAATTTGTTTTTGGTTTGAGAACCAGATTGAATTTAAAAAATGAATCATTCAGCAAAAGCGTTTATTTCCTTACATATCTATATGAAAATTTAATAAGGACCTTTTCCAGAATTTTGATTTTTATTCCACCACTTTTCATCTGGAATGAATTATTGATTTTAATTTTTTTTAACGGACGTTCTTTTAGTGAGATAATCTCGAAATTGAGAGTCGAATTTAAATCTTGATGCTGGAAGAAGTAAATCTTATAAGCAATTAAAAAGTAGAAAAATTTAGTTCAGAAATATTGAGAGATTGATATGCATCAAATTCGAAAAATTTTTCCAGTTCTATTTTTATTAATGTTAATATCGGGATGTTATACGAAAAAAATCGTTTATAATGTTTATTATACAAAACCTTTTGATTGGCATCCTGAAGAAAAAAGAGATTCTACAATAAGATTTTTCTCACCTTATTTTCAGGGACTTAAGATTTTTCTTGACCCCGGCCACGGTGGTACAGATAGAAAAAATAAAGGTCCACAGGGGCTTGCCATTGAAGCTGATGTTAATTTAAAAGTTGCACTTTATCTTAGAGATTATCTCACAAAAGCAGGTGCTGTGGTAAATATGTCAAGAGATAGAGATACTTTTATCTCATTAGATGATCGTTCAAGACTTGCAAACGAATGGGGAGCTGATATTTTCATATCAATTCATCATAATGCACCAGCTAGACCTGATGATATTTATACGAATTATACCTCCACTTATTATCACGCATTCCCTTCAGATTATGAATATGATCACTCGAGTCATGATATTGCCAGATATGTTCAAAGGGATTTAGCTTATGCAATGGGGAATAGTGGTGGACTTGGTTCTTTTGATGGGACTTATTCAGATTATTTGATTTATCCAAAAGCCGGTTTTTCGGTTTTAAGAAAAACTAACGCACCGAGAATTTTAGTTGAATGTGCATTTCATACAAGTGCTTATGAAGAACAAAGACTTGTGATCGATGAATTTAATCAAATTCAAGCTTGGGGAATTTTTAGAGGGCTAGGAAGATATTTAAGGGCAGGAATAGTTCGTCTTTCAATTGCTAATGACTCAATTTCAATTTCAAAACAAAAACAAATTGAAATAAATATTGACGATCAAAATGTTGGGATTGATACTACTTTTTATGTTGCACAAATAGACACGCAAAATGTTAAGGCTTTTTTTAGGTTAAGTAAAAATGAGAAAAAGATTATTATTCCAATTTTTAATATGAATATGAGACCAGGTTTGTATGAATTAAAGGTTGTCGTAAAAAACATAAATGGTAATCATTCATTCCCGTTTAGAAGAAAAATATATTTAATGAAATGATCATCTTTCGGTTGAATATTAGATAAAATTAGATTTGTATCGTTCATCATAATTATGCTTTTAATTAAAATAATAAAAGTGTTGCGAAATAAATTACTAAAAATCTATTAAGAGGTTACAAATGCTCAATTATGTATGGATTGCTCTCATCATACTTGGTATTGGAACTGCTCTTTATTTTGATGTTAAGGATTCTTTTGAAGATAAGTACAGGAATAAAGATTGGTTTGAAATTAATTATCATTCATCAACAAAAAATTTTGAAAAAGAAGATCACGGAATTGTTTTTGTTCCTAGAGAGACATTTAATTCATTTTATAAAACTGCAGTTGAATACAACATTCAAGTACCAGCAAGAATAATTTTTACAGATCAATTAAAGGGTAAGATTTACTTAAAAATTGATGATTCTTCACCAGAAATTTGGAAAACTATGGCGAAAGTTTCGGGAGATAAAAGTGATTTAATGGCTGATTTTATAGTTAAACAAAGATTTGAGTCGGAGCTTGTTCTTGATGTAAAATTTGAAGAAGTGAGTTTTTTGAAAATGAAAAGTGTGACAAATGGATTGTTAGACATTGTAAATACAGCTGTTCAAATTGCAATTGGATTAATTGGAATAATGGCTTTATGGTTAGGTGTGATGAAAGTTGCAGAAGAAGCAGGTTTAATAAAAATAATTGCTAGAAGTGTTAGACCAATTACAAAATTTCTTTTTCCCGATGTTCCACAAGATCATCCGGCAATGGGATCAATGATTATGAATATTTCAGCAAATATGCTCGGTCTAAGTAACGCTGCAACTCCATTTGGTTTAAAGGCAATGGAAGATTTAAACTCTCTCAATCCGAAAAAAGATACTGCTACCGATGCAATGTGTATGTTTCTTGCAGTTAATACAGCTGGGCTTACTTTAATTCCTGCCACGGCGATAGCAATACGAGCTGCTGCAGGTTCGTCAGATCCAGCTATAATTATAGGTACATCTATTTTTGGTGCAAGTTGTGCGACTCTTACTGGAATAACAGCGGCTAAATTTTTTGCAAATTATCCTCTTATGAAAAATGATTTTTATGGGTGGATAAAATCCAGAAAGAGAAGTCTCTCTTCACTTGGAATATTTATTTTATTGATCTTGCTAACAATATTTACTGGTTTTGGAAATTTTATTAAAAATTTTTTTAGCTGGATTAATCCGGAGACCTTTAAACTTATTATTGGATATATTTCGATTCTTGCAATACCATTTTTAATATTTTCATTCTTGACTTTTGGTTTGATTAAAAAAGTTAAGGTTTATGAAAAATTTGTGGAAGGAGCTAAAGAAGGATTTAATGTGGCAGTTAGAATCATTCCGTATCTGGTTGCGATGCTCGCTGCAATAGGAATCTTTAGGTATGGTGGGGCAATGGATTTACTAATATATGTTTTATCACCTGTAACTAATTTAATTGGAATGCCTGCTGAAGCTTTACCAATGGCTATAATGAGGCCACTTTCTGGTTCTGGTTCTCTTGGAATTATGACAGAAATTATTAAGACTCATGGCCCTGATTCTTTATTAGGAATTATGGTTTCAACTTATTTTGGGAGCACTGAAACAACTTTCTATGTTCTTGCTGTATATTTTGGTGCAGTAAATATTCAGAAAACAAAATATGCTTTGCCGGTTGGTTTAATGGCAGATGTTGCTGGAATTCTGGGTGCTACTTTTATAGTTAATATGTTGTTCAGGTAAATGGAATTTCAAATTTTATAAAATTAAAAGCTTTAAAATAAATTTAATTAATCAATTTGAATTCAGGGAGGATTTTTAATGAAAGTATTTGTCACTTCCATTATTCCAGAAATTGGGATTGAAATTCTTAAAAAAGAAGGAATTGAAGTAGTTCAATACAAAAGTTATCTACCAATAGAAAAAGATAAGTTAATTAGCAAAGCAAAAAATTGTGATGCAATTTTATGTTTACTATCAAATAAGATTGATAAAGAAATAATAGAATCTTTGCCAAAACTTAAAGTGATTTCAAACTATGCAGTTGGTTACAATAATATTGATGTTGAGTACGCAACTCAAAGAAAAATATGGGTAACTAATACACCGGATGTTTTAACTGATTCCACAGCAGATTTAGCATTCGCACTTTTACTGGCTACAGCTCGAAGAATAGTAGAGGCAGATAAATTTACAAGAGATGGAAGATTTAAAATCTGGCAGTCCGATTTAATGCTTGGAAAAGATTTGAAAGGAAAAACGATTGGAATAATTGGAGCTGGTAGAATTGGGCAGGCATTCGGAAAAAGAACTACAGGATTTGGTATGAAGATTCTCTATTATGACAAAAAAAGGGTTCTTCAGTTTGAAAATGAAACTGGAGCAAAATTTGTTTCATTAAATCAATTATTAAAAAAATCAGATTTCATTTCAATCCATACTCCACTTACAGATGAAACATATCACATGATAGATAAAAAAGAATTTAGTATTATGAAGGATGGGGCAATTCTTATCAATACTGCTCGAGGTGAAATTGTTAATGAGAAAGAACTTGTAAATGCGTTAAAATCCGGTAAACTTTTTGCAGCTGGTCTGGATGTTTATGAATTTGAACCAAAAATCACGAAAGATTTATTAAAAATGAATAATGTTGTTTTACTTCCTCATATTGGAAGTGCAACAGTTGAAACTCGGAATAAAATGTCAGAACTGGCTGCAAAAAATATTGTGCGAGTATTAAAAGGTAAAAAACCCATAACACCAGTTAACTCGATTTGATTTTGGAATTTGCGTGACTATAAATGTTCCCGCTTGAAAAAAATCCCGCTAAAGCGGGATAGTTTTTTTGTAGTTAATGTACGATAAAATGTATAATTTTTTGATGATGCATCAAAGAATCATTAAAACCTCGATTTCTTTTTCTGGATATTTTGAAATTTCTATAAAGTTATCTTTAACTATTTCTTTATTGATCATCAATTTTTTAAATCCTTTATTTTTTCTTCGAGGATTAAGAACATGAAGTTTAATTAATTTTCCTCTGAATTTTCTTTCTGCTTTAAATTCTTTCCAGTGCGAAGGAATGTTTGGATCGATAATTATACCGTTCAATGTTGGCTTAAATCCGAGAATATAATCCAGTCCAATTCTTAGCATCCATACAGCTGTACCAGTTAACCATGAATGTGATGCTTGCCCTTCGGTCTCATGCTCTGGGCTGGTGACATATTCTGCATAAACATATGGTTCAACTTCATAGCGATCAATTCTTTTTGCACTGTTAAGAGGATTCATTCTCATATAAATATCAAAAGCTAAATCCACATTACCATTAATCAATGCTGCAAGAACAAACCAGGAAGAAGCGTGATTGAAAATAGCACCATTTTCTTTTTTGCCTGGAACGCATCGACTGATCAAACCTACATCTTCTTCAACTTTTCTATAGGCGGGTGCAACAATTTGAATTCCATTTTTTCTCAATAAGTATTTTTTAACAGAAGCAATACATTTATTAGCTCGTTTATTAGTAGCAATACCGGATATAATTGCCCAGCTTTGAGAATTAACGAAAATTTTTCCTTGTTCGGATTTTTTTGTACCAATTGGTTTACCATTGTCTTTAAATGCTCTTACATACCATTCCCCATCCCAGGCCACATTGTTTATGGTTTTCTTTAGATTTTCGTAATTCTTTTTCCATCTTTCCAATGTTTTTATATCCTGTTTTAGTTCAAGTAGATGGAGAGTTTTTTGAATAATATAAGCAAGAAATTGTGCTCCCCATATAGTTTCGCCTTTACCTTTTGGACCGACTTTATCCAGAGTGTCATTCCAATCACCGTTCATAATTTTTGGTAACCCTCTTTCTGTAGTTTGAGAGAGACAATAATCAACTGCTTTTATCATATGCTCATAAACAGATGCTTCACCTTTATCATAGAATGGTACAATTTCATCAAGAATAGATAAGTCGCCTGTTTCGTTTAAGTATTCAACTATTCCAAATGGAATCCAGAGTGGAGTATCGGAGTGATTTGTTTTTTCACCCCAATCAGTTAGTTTGAAAAAGTTATGAAGAGTTGAACCATCGCTGAATTGATATTTGAGAGCCTGTAGAATTCTATTTCTTACTCTTTCAGGATGAGCGATAACCATTCCCAGAATATCCTGGAATTGATCTCTCATTCCTGTTCCGAACAGAAGACCACCATGATAATAACCTGCATTTCTTGCCATATCAAAAGTAACAGCAGCTTGATAAGGATTCCAGATATTTAGCATTAAATTAAATTTTTTATCGGGAGTCTTTACCTTAAAAGCTGAAAGGTAGTTGTCCCAATAATTTTTAAGACCATCGAATTGTTCATCGATTGTTTCAATTTTTTTTAGTTGATCAATTTTTAGATGTTCAAATGGGTCATCAGATTTTGGTGCAACGCCCATTATAATAGCGAAATTAATTTCTTCATCAGGATTCAAATTTATTTTTGATTGAAGTGCAGCAACTGGATCTCCGGCGGTTATTTCTGTATTCTTCATTTTGCCTGTTTCAATGGCTTCAGGATTAGCTTCAGATCGCCATCTTCCGATGAAAGCATCTAAACTACTATCAAAACCAGAAACTGGCAGGGTTGAGGTAAAAACAATGTTGTATTTCCAGTCAAGATTTGGTTGTTCTACTGAAACTTTTCGGTTCAGAACCCAGTAGCGGCGAGTTGCTACAAGTGCAGAATTTTTTTTGTCGAAATAGATCTCTGTAAAATGCTTATCATTAGGTTGATTGATCAGATCGTTGAGAGCATTGCCCATTAATAACTCAACAAATGAATATATTTCCAGCTGTCGAGCTTTGTTTTTCAAGTTTGTTAATTTAACTCTCCATATTTCGGCATTTAAATCTTGGGGAACAAAATATGTAATCTCACCTTGAATTCCATTAATCTCAGTAATAATTTTTGTATATCCTTGACCATGATGGCATTCGTATTTTTCATATTTTCGATCGGTTGTTGGTGCCCAGCTTAAGGACCAGTAGTTTTTTGTTTCACTGTCTTTAATAATTACATATCTTCCAGGTCTATCCCATGGTAAGCAATTATATCGCATTCTTGTTAATCGATTATCTCTTGGTGAGATTAAAAAACTAAATCCACCACCGGTATGTGAAACCAAACCAGCATATTCTTTATTCCATATGTAGTTAAACCATGGCCGTGGGGTTTGAGGATTAGTTATTACAAACTCACGATAATTTTTGGAAAAGTGACCATACTTATTCTTGAACATTTTTTACCTCTCAGATTTTTTCATCTTTTTATTACAAAAAATTTAAAAGTTTGCTATAGATTTTAATATTTTAATTAAAAATCAATTTCAGAGAAACAATTTTTTTAGGTGGTACTACAAGATTTATCGAATTATTATTAAAGTTAATTTTTTCAATTACGAGTTCTTCAAGATTAACAACAAAAGCTTCTTTTAATGTCCAGTGCAAAGAAATTGCCCCATGTAGAATATTATCAGTTGGATTAAAAATCCGTAAAACATAAGATTTACCATCTTCTCCTTTTTTGAAGCAACTAAAGATTAGATTTTCTGGTTGTATTCTAATAAATGAATTGGGAATTAAATTATTACTGGTGATACTATTAGTTTCAACAAGTGAGAGCGGTTGATTAAACTTAATTGCTTCAGGAAAAACATTTCCGGCGTCCCAATTTGATCTGTGTGGAAATATGCTCAGTTTAAATTCATGTTTTCCTAAACATTGCGAACCTTTCATGTCTAAAAATTCTTCCGTTGAAGATGGAACTATCACATAACTGAAAGCTCTTAAAAGAGTTAAAGCAATAGTTCTATTTTTATTGTCTAGAATTTCATATTCCTTTAATCCGTCCACAATAATTGCAAGCCCATTATTACCATCATTAACATCAACAAAATTGTGAAGAGGGAAATCATACATTGGTGGTTCTACCCAATTCGAAGCATCAATTCTTTTGATTGGACGCTTTACAACATCAAATTGACCTTCACCATAATGATATTGAGCATTAAGTTTAGAAGGAAACATTATCCTTAATCGATGATTTTCAATAGTATTAGTTAAATTAATTTTTAGATCGATTCGTTGAGAAGTTTTTGATATAATCAACTCAATGTCTATTGGAATTACGCCACCTGGAGTTTTAATTACCTTCCCAGACATTATTTTTAATTTTCGTTCTGGAATTTTGAACTTATGTTTTATTAAAACTTTTGAAAAGAGTGGACCATTTTCAATTAGTTTAATTTCAGGTTGTGATTTTAATGTAGTAACAAATGGCTTAAAAGATTTATGAACCCAGGCATGGCCCCCTTCTCCTTCGTCATACAAATATCCTAAGTTTGAGTATTTCCTATTTGAATCTTTGTGTAGAATATTAAAAGTTCCATTTTTATTAATTGTAACTTTTAGATAATCATTTTCTAAAATTATTTTGTCTTTGATTTTTTTTGCAATCTTTTTGATGAAAGGATTTTTTTCTGACGGAATCACCTTGAATGTTTTTAATCCAAATGACGGGATTGAATCAAGTAAAGCATAACCTGTATATCTTTTGATATCAACATACATTGGACGATCAATCATCTGCTCAAGAACAGGTTGAGTAGTTTCAACTTTTGAAATTTGCACTTCCATTGATTTACCAGAAAGGTCAAGTATTTTTATTCCATCTTTTGCAAATTCAACTGGCACATCGATAACAAATTTTACTACTTCTGATCTATCATAAGATGACGGATTGATGCAGGTAAGATAATTTTCGTACAAATTTTCTTTTTCAATTATCTCACCTAAAGTAACTAAAAATTGAATTGCTTTCGAAAAAAGACCTGTTGAAATTTCTTTAACTTGTTTGTAACGATTAATCATATCCTCGTGAACAATATCGAGGCTACATCCACCAATTGAATCATGTGCTGAGTTTTGAATTAGTAACTTCCATGCAATTTCAAGATATTTATCATTTGTATCCAACCCATTAATTGATGCAAAATTATAAAACGGTTCAGCGTAATATTGTAACCATCTTTCACAATCAAAATTCTTTATCTTTAAATCCATTCGAGCAGAAGTTGTGTAGCCATAGAGATTCCCGCTTCGCAAATCGTATTGTGTGCTTCTTCTTTCACCTTTAACTAATTTTAATTTTGATATATCTATAGAATTTTTAACAGCTTCGATATAATCTTCAAGTGTGCTGTGTATAACATTCAAATCCGGGAAATATTTTTTGATGTCATTAATTATTTGAATAGTTTTTTCATTCGGTCCGCTTGAATCATGTCCTTCCATCCAAATGATATGAGGAGTTGTAAAATCTTTTGCCTGATCTTGAATTATTTTTTCGACTTGAGTTTTTATGTTTTCTTCAAAATAAGTAACAGCTGGTTTTGGATTAAAGTAATCTGATTTGTAGAGATTTGAATCTGCAAAATGGAATAAGAAACTTTTCTTGTCAGGTGAAAATTTTAGTGTTGATGGGAATTCGTTAAAAAGTACAGGTCGATAAATGTAAAAGTAAAAATTATATCTTGGCATAGTCGATAGTCTTGACGAAAGAATTTGAGTACCATCAGCGCCTTCCCAGATAAATTCAGCTTTAGGTGAATCTAAAGAATTGATGCCGCGATAAAAAATTATAAAATCAATACCAAAGTTTGAATAAATTTGTGGTAACTGAGAAATTTGTCCCCAGGAAAAAGGAGAATAACCAGTTTTACTAACTCTGCCTATTTCTTTACAAATTTTATGACCGATCAATAAATTACGAATTAAATTTTCACCACCGACTTGAAATTCTTCAGGTAAAACATACCAGGGTCCAATAAACAATCTTTTATCTTTTACAAGTTTTGAAATTCTTTCACGATTATGAGGTTTTATTTCAAGATAGTCTTCAATAACAATTGATTGTGAATCAAGATGATATGCTTTGTATGTAGGATTATTTTCAAGGATCGCAATAGCTTTATCAATCATATCAACTAGCATTTGACGATTAATCTGAAAAGGGAACCGCCATTCACGATCCCAGTGAGTGTTCGAAATTACATGAAATGTGTATTTATTTCTTCCCATATAAGTTTTCATTAATTAGACAATTGTGTTTTAGTATAAATTCCGGGAGACCATTCCATAATATATATGATGCTGCTTCTAAATTGTGACCTTTTGTGTGTGGAAAAGGCACAGCAATTGAGCAACCAATTCCTGCTGCTCTAATAGCAATTGTTCCGCTTTGGCTATCTTCAAATCCAATTACTTTATCAAAGTCATTTCGAGAAATTCCAAGTCTATAGAGAGCAATACTATATAAATCTCGATGTGGTTTTAATCGAAATTCATAAGCATCTGTTGCAGTTACAATTGCATCATAAAAATTTCCGTATGAAGAAAATTTTTCAAGAATTTTTGTGCGTCGTTTTTCTGAAATGTTCCAGTTTAAAATTTCGTTTTTCATCTGTCTAAAAATTTCATTCAATACAATATCGGCTTCATAGGAAATTGAAGAAGTTACGATAGCAATTTTTACTGGATTTTTTTCAAAGTAATTTCCTATAATTTCCAGCTTTGTTTCGATATCTTGAAAAGTTAAATCTAACTTTATGTAAGGATTTTTTCGATTGAAATCTTCGATTAATATTTCTGATAAATTTTTAGCTTCATTACCGAGTAATCCTTTTGTCAGTGCAAGAAAGATTGAAACCCCAGGCATTGGTTGAATTAATTTTTTTGTCTCTGAATTGTGTTCGTTTGTATTATCAAGATTTTTTAAATATTGATGATAATGATGATAATAAATTTCAATTCCAATTTTCACAAGTTCCGATGGATTATCCATATTAAGTCTATTTTCCAGAAAGTTCAGTAAATCAGAATTAATATCCTTCGTTGTAGAAATATTTGAAGAGAGATATTCGAAAGGATAACTGAACCCGAAACTTTTTAATAGATCTTTTACTTCGTTTTTTCGTTGTTCAGATTTTCCTGTTTTTAGTGTCCAGTTGATTGAGTCAATGAAAGAATGAATTGTATAGGATTTATTGATCAGACTTTTATAATTGTTAATTAGATATTCAATATGTTTTGTGGTGCTATTGCCTATGATATTGGGATAGTCTTTTTGATGATTTAATCCTTGCCATTGTTCTTTTGTTAATAATCCAGACATTTTTCTTATCATAAATTCAAGTGATTCTATACAGAGTTCTTCAGTTGTTGTAGTTGTTCCATCCATATCCATCACGAATGCTAAGAGACTATCAGGTTTATAAATTTTCTTTGCAAGAGGAACAATTTCAAATTCAGGATGGACGAATTCGGGATTTTTAATTACAACAAATTCATTTGAGAGAGATTTGAATAGTTCTATTGCTTTACTGGAATTTATTATTTGAATATCCATGGTAGATTAGTTTGCTTTTGTAGATTCAATTAGTTCAATACCAGCTTGGAGGATTTCTTTTACTTCATCTTTAGATTGAGCTTCAGAGTAAAATCTAATTATTGGTTCTGTTTCTGATGCTCTTATCAATAACCATCTGTTTTCACCGGCTAAATAAAATTTTATTCCATTTATTTCATCTCGACTGCTTTTATAAACTTGAATTTTATCAATTATATAGTTTGCAATTTTATCGGGGAAGTTATTAGCAAGAGCAGGTAGTTTAAGCATTCGATCTGGTCTTTCATAATCTAAATCAATTCTGTCGTAAAAAATCTCACCAAATTCGTTCCTTTTATTTAGTACAAATTCACTCAATCTTTTGTATCCTGAATTTGCTAACATTTCTATAACAAATAGAGACGACAAAATACCATCTCTTTCTGGGATATGAAACTTAAATCCAAATCCACCACTTTCTTCACAACCAATTGCAATATTCTCGTTTATCATTTTTTCTGTTATGTATTTAAATCCGACCTGCACATCAAAAACTTTTCTCTCATTTGTTTGAAATTTAAATACCTTATCGGTTACAGAAGAAGTTTTGACAATATTTCCATCAAATTTTTTTACATTAATTATATAGTCAATAAGATAAAGAATAGTTTCTTGAGCACTTAAAAAATCACCATTTTCAAGCATTACTCCGCACCTATCAGCATCTCCATCTGTTGCAATTCCCAATGAAAATATGTTTGAAGATTTCAAGTATTCACCAAGTGGGATCAAATTTTTAGCGACTGGTTCAGGTTGACGGGAATAAAAATTTTCATCAGGTTTTTCATAAATAGTTTTAGCTTGAATTCCAAATTTTTTCAAAATGTTTTCAATTAAATTTTGGCCAGCTCCACCCATTGAATCTATTAATGGGAAAATTTTTGATTTATGTATTAAATCGAAATCAATCAATTTAGAAATGTGTTCAATGTATGGGTGAACCATATCGACAATTTGTATTCTACTGGAATCATAAGAATAACTTTTTAGATAAAGAAATTTTTCAACTTCTTTTGTTTCTTCGGTAAAGAACGGACCGCCGTAATTTGCTTTGAATTTTATACCATTGTATTGAGGTGGATTATGACTTGCTGTTATCATGACTCCTGCATCGAGTGATTTATGTTTAACATAGAATGATAAAACAGGAGTCGGAGTAATGTGATTACTTAAGAGAACATCAATATTATTTGATGAAAGTACCTGACTGAACTTTTCAGCAAAAATTTTTGAATTTTTTCTTCCATCAAATGAAATAGCAACTTTTGGATTTTTGACTTCTTTCTGTTTTAAATAATCTGTGAATGCTTTGGCGACTACAGAGATAGTTTCAATATTAACTTCAAAATCGTTTAAACCTCGCCAGCCGTCTGTTCCGAATATTATTTTTTGTTTTGATTTAGCGTTATACATAAAACATTTATAAAATTAAATTATACAAAATTATGAATTGCATAAACTTTGAGAAAATTAATAATATCAATCGGTTTTTTGAAGGGATATTAAGAAGTTTGCGGATAAAACAAAGCCCTGCCTAAAAATATTAGCAGGGCTATTTTTATGAGAGTGATCTGAAAATTAGTTGATAGATGGATTCTTTAATAAAATATCTTCAATAATTTCTTTAAATGTTTCTTTTGGAAGTGCACCAACTGCCATTTGAGGTTTATCATTTTTAGGAATAAATAATATTGACGGAATGCTTCTAATACCAAAGACAGCTGCGAGTTCTTGTTCAGCTTCCGTATCGACTTTGTAAATTACAATTTTATCTTTGTATTCTTCAGCGAGTTCCTCCAAAATTGGAGAAACAATTCTACATGGTGCACACCAATCAGCATAGAAATCTATAATTGCTGGTAATTCACCCTGGTATTCCCATTCTTCTTTATTTTCGTAATCGAAGACCTTCTGTAGAAATGTTTCTTTTGTTAAATGTTCTAACATGTTTTTCCTTTCTTATATTTTGTTTCACCGACAATTTGATGCATATTTTAATTAAAGGTTTCAATTTATCATATGTTACTTAAGTAATACAAATTTTTTTGATGAAATAAAATCATTTACTTTCATTCTATAGATATATGTTCCTGATGGCAATTCCTTTGCATCAAATTGAACTTTATAATTACCGGCTTTTCTAAAATCGCTTACTAAATCTTTGATTTTCTCCCCCAAAATATTGTAAATCTCAATTTGAACAAATCCATCTTCTTGCAATGAGTATTCAATTGTTGTGATTGGATTAAATGGATTCGGATAATTCTGAGCTAAATAATATTTTAAGTTGTTTGATAGATTTTCTTCAACATTAGTTACAGTTTGATTTTCTATAATAAAGACATAACCGTCGTCTTGCCAGATTGAGAAACTTGTTCGATAGTTTACAAACACATATTCTCTTTTGCCATCATTGTCCATATCACCACCTGGACAACCATAAAATAGTCGTGGATCAATTGTAGGAGAAGCAGAAGGTGAAAATCCACTATACTCAAAAATGTCGAATGCAATCGTAACATCCCAGTTATTGCCATCGGTTGGATCACCAGAACCTTTGTATTCTACATCATAAATTCTTCCATTTCTTTCCCCTGCGATCATTAAACTAAGTTTGCCATCACCATCCATATCAGCAATCCACATAGCTCTTAATCTTCCTAGTGCCTGTACAGGTAAATTCATTAAAAGTTTTACATCAGAAGAATCAATTTGAGAAACATCATTAATATTTGAGATAACAAAAATGGCATTATCTGATTCAGTTCCCGCTATGTATAATTCATTGATGCCATCGTTATTAACATCGGCAACACGAACACCATCAAGTGCACCGTAATCTACCGAGAACAATTGTTTTAAGCTATCCACAAGTTGATATTGATCTGGTCCGGTGCTTTCAATAAAATACATTGTAAATTTGTTCCAAATAAAAGCATAAATTTCTTTTTTACCATCATTATCTAAGTCACCAGTGGTTACACTGTAAAGAGAACCTCCAGTCAATCCTCTTAAGTTATACTCAATAACCCATGATGAAAATCCAGCAACTTCACCGATGAGTGAGCAAACTAAAACTTCTCTACCCCTTCCTCCCTGACGAACACCAACAATTAACTCTTGCGTACCATCGTTGTCTATGTCTTCTGCAACGAGGGAATATGGTCTAAAATCAGTATAATCAGGCAAGTTAAAATTCCATTCGAGATGTGGTAAAGGTCCCTGATTAGCAGTATAAATTCCGTATTTATTTTCACCAACAACGCCATTCCATTCAAAAACCCAGATTCGAGGTGGATTAGGATTAACTGCTACTTGAGATGGTAAAGTAGTTATGATTTCCTGTTTTCCATTTCCATCGAGATCAGAAATTTCAATTCCAGCAAAAGTGTTACTTGCAACCGGATATTTCCAGCTCCAAACTGTATCATAAATATCGTTACCATTGTTTTCAAACATAATAATATAATTGTCAGACATATCGGTCCAGGCAATTAAAAATTCTTTTTTCCCATCTTTATCTGTATCAAAACCAGCTTTAACAATTGCTACTTCAGAAGCAACCTGTGGGTCCATAAAGGGGAGTTGACTCAATTTCCAGGTTAGCTGATAATTACTCTGAGAAAGTATTTGAGTAGCTGTAAACAAGATTGTAATCAATAGAAATTTTTTCATATTGAGTTCTCCTTTTATTTGTCTTAATATCTAAATTAGAAATTATAATAATTAAAACAAAAAACATATTTACTCTCTAAAGTAATTGTGCCTTAAAACTTTGATGAATAACAAAATCTCGAAACATTCATATTAATTTTTTAATTTCAATTAGAAAATTTTAGTTTAACTATGAATTTCATTTTCTTGAAATCTAAGTTTCATATTCTCAGTTCGCTACTTATTTCGTTTTTTATTTTTTTTATTAGTAGTGAAAATCTGGTGAACATAAAACCGTTAAAATCGATTGATCAGAAAATTATTGATTCTTATTTAAGCAGAAGGGGAATACAAAAATCAATTGATTCTTTAAATGTTATTTTAATTGGTATTTCCAATGAAACAATTAAAGAGTTACCCCCACCGTATAATTCATGGCCTATTGCAAGGAATCTTTTCTCAAAGGCTATTGAAAATCTTAGTCGTGCAGGTGCAAAGGTAATAGGAATAGATTTACTTTTTAGTGAAGCCGATAAATATTCACCAAATAATGATTCGTTGCTTTTTAAGACCATAAAAAAATATAGAAATGTCGTTTTAGCTGGTAAACTTGAACAATCAGATTGGAGATTTAAGATTGAAGGTACATCGGAATTAAAATATGGTAACCTCTTTTATGCTGCTGATAGTTCTATTGGAATTGTGAATGTTTTACCAGATGATGATGGGGCATTAAGAAACTATATCCCTTACTTTTATGATGAAACAACGGGTAAAAAAATACCTTCTTTTGCATTCGCAGTATTACAAAAATATTTCAACTTGTCTGGTGAGAATTTAATTGAAAGGAGAGGTAAATATTTTAGTTTTTCTGACTTAAAAATTCCTGCTAAAACGAATAATACAATTTTTATAAACTATTATGGTCCTGAAGGAACATTCAAAAAGATAAATTTCATAGATATAATTGATGATAAAAGTTTTAAAACAAAAACTGAGATAGAAGTTGGTGAAGAAATAAATACTTTTGATGATCCAGAAACTGGTCTTCTTTACACAGGGATATTCAGAGATAAAATAGTTTTGATGGGTTCAATTGAACCGGAAGATAAAGATTTGTTCACTGTTCCGGTTAGTCCTGAGGAAGATATTTCAATTTCCGGGAATTTGATGTATGGTGTTGAAATCCATGCAAATGTTATTCAGATGATAATTGATAAAAATTTTATAAGGGAAGGTTCCTGGGTAGTTCAATTTTTGTCAATTTTAATTCTTACTTTTTTGGGGTTAAATATTTTTGAAAAAATTCGTTCCATAAAATTTAAGTTCACAGTACTTGCTGAGTTTTTAAATTTAATATTGGTTTTAGTAGTTCTTTATATTTTATACGAGAGCCATTATTATATTTTTTTAAGAAATAACTTGATTCTATTCTTTATTCCACCAGGGCTCGGTATAATAAGTGCTTACATCGGTAGTTCGATAGCAGATTTCTTAAAGGAGAGAAAACAAAAGATGATGATTAAAGGAATGTTCAGTCAATATTTGAATCCTGAACTTGTTAATGAGTTGATCAATCATCCGGAAAAACTAAAGCTTGGTGGTGTTCGGAAAAATATGACAGTACTTTTTTCGGATCTTGCAAATTTCACTACCATCTCGGAAAAAACTGAACCAGAAATTCTTGTCGAAATGCTTAATAAATACTTTGATGAGATGACAGAAATAATTTTCGATACAAAAGGAACGCTTGATAAGTTTGAAGGTGATGCAATTATGGCTTTCTGGAATGCTCCACTCGATGATGAATATCATCATTACAATGCATCGCTTGCGGCAATAAAAATGAAAAAACGAGTTGAAGAATTACGAAATGAATGGAAATCAGTTCTGGGTTTTGATTTCTCGATTCGGATTGGAATTAATTCTGGAGAGATGATTGTGGGTAATATGGGAGGAAGAAAAAAGTTTGATTACACGGTAATGGGTGATAATGTGAATCTGGCTTCCCGATTGGAAGCAATTAATAAAATCTATGGTACTGAGATTATAATTAGTGAATTTGTTCAAAATCATATTAAGGATTTCTTTTTTACAAGAGAACTCGATTTGATTATTGTCAAAGGTAAAACAATTCCAGTTAAAATTTTTCAGTTAATTGATTTGAAAAATCAACCAATCTTTTTCTCTAATGATAATGTAAGAAGCTTAACGGGAATAATTGAATATTTTGAATCAGGGCTTAATTTCTATAGAGATAAAAAATTTTTAAGAGCAATTGAGGAATTTGAGAAAGTTTTGCTTATTGATCCTGATGATAAGCCTACAAAAATTTTTATCGATCGTTGTTTTGAATATTTAAATTCACCACCACCAGAAGATTGGAATGGAGTTTTTGAATCAAAAATTAAATAACGGTTATAATTTAAATAACAAGTTTTATGATGAGCGAAAATAATAATGATGTTTTTGCAGCTAAAATTTTTTGGCGGTAGTTTTTTTAATTTCTGCTTATTTTGCTTTAACTTTATGTCCACTCCACCAGTCTGTTCATTGTTTTGAGGGAATTGTTTTTCCTGTTAAATGATTTCAAAGATTCCAGAAAAAATTAAAACTGATTTTTCAGACTTGAAACCTTCAAAATACCAATTAGAAGTAAAATAACGCCTATCCATTGAACTAAAGTTAACATATTCCCATGAACAAAATATTCAAGCATTACAGCTGTCATAGGAAATGATAATTCACAAATCGCACTTACTGATGCGGGGGTTGATTTCAAACCATAATAATAAAGAAAAATTGCAGGACCACCAGTTGTAAATGCAATTATCAGAAAGACAATCCACTGTTTACCTGTAACCTCTGAAACTGTTTTCAATTCTCCGATTGATAAAACAATTAATAACATCACCACTGTGCTGATTAAAAATCTTAGATAAGTACCCATCTCAAAACCAACATTCTTTAATGCTCTTTTACTGAAAACAGTAGATGAACCAAAACTAATCGCAGCAATTAAAGAAAATAGAACTGCAATTGGAGTTTTATCACCTGTTACCAATCCTGGTAAGTTGAAACCAAATGTCATCAAATATGCACCTAACAAAGCCACTGATGCCCATACAAAAAATTCTTTATTAAGCTTTTCCTTCAACAAAACCGATGCAAGAGAAATAGCAAAAACTGGTTGTAACTTTTGAATCAGAACAACTATAGAAAGGTTAGCATAATTCACAAAGAATAAAGCTCTGGTTATAGCCATTGTTCCAATTGCTCCACCGAATAAAGCAACAGCAAAAAATGAAAGCCAATCTTTAAACTTTAAATTTTTCAAATAATGAATTCTTTTAATGAAAAATGGCGAAAGCAAAGCGGCTACTATAAAACTTTCGATTAATACTACTAATGGAACAGGCAAAGTATAAAGAGAAGGACGAAGTACAATTCCATCGAGTCCCCATAAAGCAGCAGCAATTATTATTGCAATTGGTGCAAAACGATACATATCAATCTTTTAAATTTTTCGTGCAAGTTAGTTGATTTGTTAAAGAGAAAAAATCTATTAAAGAGTCAACTGCTAAATCTTTGAATAGACTCAGGACTTTTATTTGGAATCGTTAATTTAATTTGTCTTTTCGGCGATTTCATTTTTAGTTGATCGAATTATCTGAAAATTGATTTAGTTTAACTTAGAAAAAAATTTCTACTCGAGGGTTTTCTTTGCTGAATATAGTTTAACAATTCCGAATGTTAAAGGCTTTATACTAATTTCTCTAAAACCTGCCTTAATCATTTCTCCAGCAATATCTTTCTCTTGCTCAAATAATTTGACAGATTCTGGTAAATATTTATAAGCCGATTTGTCTTTAGAAATAATCCATCCAATCAATGGAAGAATTTTTTCAAAATAGAATTTATAGATGGCACGAATAATTTTGTTTTTAGGTAAACTGAATTCAAGAATAAGAACCTGTCCACCTGTTTTTAAGACACGATACATTTCATAAAGTGCTTTTTGAGAATCGTAAAAATTTCTAATTCCAAACGCAATTGTTATTAAATTAATGGATTCATCGGGTAAGTTTAAGTTTTCAGCCTCTCCAACTACAAAAGTAAATTTAGATTCATCAAGTTTTTTTCTTCTTACCTTTTCTTTGAAAACATTTAATGAATTTTCCGCAATATCATAACCAATAATGGAACATTTAAATTTTTTATAAACTTCTATTCCATAATCTCCTGTACCTGCGGCTAAATCGAGACAAACATCAGTATCTCGTAAAAAAACTTTGTGTAAAGATTTTTTTCGCCAGTAAATATCAATTCCAAAGCTTAATAAATGATTGAGTAAATCATAAGTTCTGTAAATTGAATTGAAAAGTTGTTTCACAAAAATTTTTTTGCTTTCCTGATCATCCATATTAAATTCATTTAATTTGTTATTGTAACTCATTATCTTTGTTCAGATAAATTGGAGTTAAAAAATGGAAAAATATTTGAAAGCAATACGAGAAAAAGTTTGCTCAATTTGTGTTGATTCAGATGAAAATGGAAATTGCAAAATGACAGAAGAGGAATGCTGTGCAGTTGAGTTATACCTTGATAAAATAGTGGAGGTAGTACATTCTGTTCAAAGTGAGCGAATGTCTGATTATGTTGATGCCTTACATCAAAGAATTTGTGTAGAATGTAGAGGTGGTTTTGAAAAGTGTAATTTACGAGCTGATGTAAATTGTAGTCTCGACCGTTATTTTCCTTTGATTGTAGAAACAATAAACTCAGTTGATCGTTCATCTTAAATCCATTCAGGGACTTTTCTTCCTGTAAATTTATTCCATGAAACATAAATTAATTTGCCAGTCCATATTGTAATCACCATAAAAACTGCACCTGCAATCAAATCAATTACATAATGATATCGCAAATAGACAGTTGAAAAAACCAGTAATGTACCTGTGATTAACATAAAAATTTTTGTTCTCGTATTGAATTTTATAGTAACATACATTGTGAGTAAAGTCATTTGTGTATGTCCGGAAGGGAAAACATCTCTTTGTACCATTTCATGAGGATTTATTGTTCCTTTAGGTATAGATTCTCCAATATTTACAAATTCTCTTAAATATTTAGTAAGAAAAAGCCCGGGTAACTCATTATCAATATTAAAGAAATCATGAAGCGTAAATCTTGGTCCTACAGCTGGTACAGAAAAATATCCTAAATAAGAAAGGAAAAAACCATAGACAATTAAAAAAGCAGCATACTCAAATTCATCATATTTGTTGTTTTTCAATAAGTCGATTCCAACGATGATTGGTAAAAGATAAAATGATGTATAAACTATCTGTAAAATTTCTGTCAGTAATGGATGAGCATATTTTTGCAAGAAATGAGTAGGATCGGTTCCAAATATCCATCTGTCTATTTGAATGAGTATGTCATCATAATCTGTTGGATGAATTGAATGAACCATAAAATAGAGTTGCTTAAATGTAATAAATATCATTGGTGCAAGATACCAGAGATGAAGATTTTTCCATAACGAATTATTTCTGATGGAATGCTGATACGCTGTAACGAAAACAAAAATTATCATTAATATTTCTACTAAGAGCAATGAAAAAGTATGCGGGACTCTGTTGTAAAAAATAATGTTCAAAGTTATTAGAAATAAATAAAAGATGACCACGCAAATATCAAAAACATTTAATGCTTTAATATATTTTTTCATACTCAATTAATTTATTTTAATACTGAAAAAAGAATGTTATTAATAAAATTCGGCAAAATTTTTTGCAAGATAAATAAAATCATCGAGACTGAGTTCCTCAGCTCGTCTTGAAAAATCAAAGGGAAGCGAAAAAAACTTTTCAAGTTTTGAAGTCTCTAAATCCTTGAACATGTTTTTTAAGGAATTTTTAAGAATTTTTCTTCTTTGATTGAAAGCTGTTTTTACAATTCGACGAAAAGTATTTTCTTCAAGTTTGTTCAACTTGATCTCACTTTTCAAATTTAGCCGAACAATTGATGAATCAACTTCAGGTTTTGGATAAAAAACATTCTTTGAAACATTGAAAAGTATTTCCACGTCAGAGTAAAATTGTGTAAAGACACTTAAAATTCCATACTCTTTTGAAGATGGTTTTGCAACTAATCTTTCAGCAACTTCTTTCTGAATCATTATCATGGCGTCAATGATGTTATTTTTGTTATCAAAAATTTTAAATAAAATTTGACTCGTTATGTAATAAGGAAGATTGCCAATGATTCTGTACTTAGATTCAAAGAAATCTGTTGAAAAATTACATTCGAGTATATCTTTGTTAATAATTTTGAGTTCAGGAAATTTAGTTCGTAAATCCGCCACAAGCTGATTATCAATTTCTACAAGTATTAAGTTTTTTGAATGTTTTACAAGCTCATCGGTGAGGATTCCTTTGCCCGGTCCTATTTCAACAATTAAATCATTTTCAGAAGGTGAAAAAGCATTAATTATTTTTCGTATTATATTTTTATCAATGATAAAATGCTGTCCCAATTTTTTCTTTGGTTTAAATATCATAATCGAGATGCTCAATTGCAATGAAGTGTCATTTATGTTCTATTTTTTGAAAACTTTATTTTGATTGTTAATTAAAAAAGGTTCGTAGAAATCAAAATTCTTTTTTAAATGAAGTAAATTTTGTTCATAGGAATTGGGAATAAGATTAAGTTTTTTCATTTTATCAAAATTTAATCCGAGATTTTTTGCCGTTTTATAATTAGTAAGGATCTCACAGGATTCTTTTAATATCAAGTTTTTGTTCAGATCAAATATCTCTGCTGTTTTCATCACCATTTCAAAACGAGATAATTTTTCAAACCCACAGAAATTCATTACATCCTCATCTGATAGTTTTATTTTCATTAATTCAATAATAAATCTTGCAGCATCTTCGACAAAAAGGGGATTCCGAAATTGATCATAAAAAGCTCGAACTTCTTGATTATTTTTTAATTGAATAAAAGAAAGATCGAAAAAAGATTTATGAGGTGAAATTGAAAATCCATACATCAATGATGTACGAAGTATTAAAAAATATTTACCGTATCTTAAAATTGCGTTTTCTGCCTGGAGTTTTGTTTGTGCATAGAGATTTAATGGATTAAGTGGATGATTCTCTTTAATGTTATCACCATCATCATAAATTAAATCAGTTGATGTGAATATTAGAAATGAGTTATAACTTTGTGCAAGGGATGCAATTTGTTTGGTCACTTCTACATTAATTTGAAATATCAATTTATCATCAACATTCGAAATGTTTGAAGGAATAACTGCGGCTAAATGAATAACATAATCGGGTTTTATTTCTTTAAATAGAAAATTTAATTCTCCGTCATTAGATAAATCTATTTGAATTGGTTCAACTTTATCTGATTGAGGTTTGTTATTATAGTACAATGCAAAAACTTTTTCCTCTTCAAAAAACCGGCATAAGTGAGAACCTAAATATCCAGATGAACCTGTTAAAATTATTCTGGTCATAAACAAATTTTTCCTAAAATTGTTCTTTTAGAAGCACCTGTTACTCGAGGGATGTTAACTGGATTTTCTGAAATTGTTTCATTTGCAAAAAGAGCAAAACAAACAGCTTCTTTTGAATCGACAGTCATAAATTTGTTTTCAATTTTTTTCACATTTACACTTTTACCAAAATATTTCTTCAAACTTTCCATAATAAATTTATTGTTAGACCCTCCGCCACTAACTAATAATTCAGAAATTTCACTTTCTTTCTTCAAAAATTTATTATAATTATAAAAAATTGAATATGCTGTGTACTCAGAGAAAGTTCTTAAAATATCTGCAGCAGGAATTGATTTGAAATTTTTTAGGACTGAATTAATAAACATTTCATTATAATATTCTCTACCTGATGATTTGGGAGGTTTAAGGTTGATGAATTTGTCTGTTTTGATGATAGTATTAAATAGTTCGTTATTTAATTTTCCAGAGAATGCAATTTCCCCATCTCTATCAAAATCCTTATTGAATAATTTTTTTGTTAAGTAATCAATGAGAATATTACCAGGACCTGTATCGAAAGCAATAACATCCTCGGCAGAGCAATTTTTTTTAAGTAGAGTAATGTTAGAAATGCCTCCGATATTTAAAACTCCTCGACTTACTTTTTTTGACCGAAACATTATGAAATCAAAATATGGTACCAATGGTGCCCCTTCACCATCTAATGCAACATCACCAACTCTAAAGTCTCCAACAGTAGGTACCCCAGTTAATTTCGAAATAACCGATGGGTCTCCAATTTGTAAAGTAGCTTTAATATTTTCACCGAACATTTTTACTTTTTTTGGTAAGTGATGAATTGTTTGTCCATGTGAACCAATCAAATCAATTTCCTTTATTGAAATTCCATATTCTTCGCACAATCTAATTGCAGCTTTAGCAAAAAGTTTTCCAATTAAAATATTCAAACGGCATATATCCTCAACATTACTTGTGTCTTTCAAAGAATTATTAAGAATTAATTCCTTCAATCCAAATGGATAAGAATAAGTCTTGAAAAAAAGTTGTTTAAATTTTGTCTTAAGACCGGAACCATTAATTTCCACAAGTGCTGCATCTATTCCATCGATTGATGTACCGGACATTAATCCGATCACTAATTTCTTTTTCTTTTTTTGTAACTTGCTTAATTGAGTCATAACAATTTTATAAGAATTTGTTTATGAAAATTCTTCTCGGTGCTCATATGTCAATTGCAGGTGGAGTTGATAAAGCAATCGAAAGAGCGATTAAAATTGGTTGCACAACTTTCCAGTTGTTTACAAAAAACAGTAACCAATGGAAAGCAACTCCTCTTAATGAAAATATCGTTCAAAATTATAAAAGACTTCTAAAACTCACAAAATTAAAACCTGTAATTGCTCACGATTCATATCTTATAAATTTATGTGCAAAAGATAAGTCAATTCTAAAAAAGTCAAGGGAAGCGTTTATTGAAGAACTAAGGCGTTGTGAAATTCTTGGAATTGACTATTTAAATTTTCACCCTGGTTCTCACATGGGATTGGGAGAAGAGGAAGGAATAAAATTAATTGCAGAATCAATTAACATTGCTCATGAAAAAACAAAAGACTTTAAAGTTAGAAGTATGATCGAAACAACCGCTGGACAGGGAACAAGTATTGGTTATCGGTTTGAACATATTAGAAAGATAATTGATCTTGTCGAAGATAAAAAAAGATTGGCTGTTTGTGTTGATACATGTCACATTTTTGCCGCGGGTTATGATATTAGAACCGAAGGTGGTTATATAAAAACATTCATAGAATTTGACCAGATTATTGGTCTAAAATATTTGAAAGCTTTTCATGTGAACGATTCTAAAAAAGGATTAGGAGAAAGAGTAGATCGTCATGAGCACATTGGTAAAGGTAAGATTGGGTTAAATGGATTTAAGTTTTTAATGAATGATGAAAGATTTATTGATATTCCCAAAATTCTTGAAACTCCTAAAGGTGATGATATGAAGGAGGATGTAATAAATATGAGAATATTAAAGGGATTGGTTCGTTAAAAAAATTTGACTTTTAATTGCACTGCAAGAAAAACTTAATTCGACTATTTTAGTTTGTGTTTTATATCAAATTGGTCCTGGTTAAAGAAAAACTTGGAATAAATTCAGGATGACTTTACTAACCTTTTTTCAGAATCTCCTTTTCTTTTCATGCTGAACTTGTTTCAGCATCTTATTTAGCTCCCGAAAAAAGTTTATGATGACAATTTAAAGATTTAGATCCTGAAACAAGTTCAGGATGACATTTAGTGTAATGCTAAATCTTGTGCTAAATTAATTTTGGTATTCTTCTTTTCTTGGCATGCTGAACTTGTTTCAGCATCTTATTTATCTCCCGAAACAAGTTCATAATGGCAAATTAAAGATTTAGATCCTGAAACAAATTCAAAACGGCGCTCTGAGAAAGTTTATAGCTATTTAGAACAAATTC